>DATGLL010000207.1:0-17228 GCA_035294145.1 Candidatus Dormiibacterota bacterium
GTTGAGGAAGCGGGCGAGGTCGTGGAGGTCGGTGGCGTAGGCGCGGGCGGTGGCGGGGGTGGCGCGATCGAGGAAGCGCTGGAGGAGGTGGTCGAGGGTGGCCGTGGAGAGGCCGGGGTCGGCGGTCGAGGTGGCGTGCTCCTCCCCCATGAGTCGAGTATGCCCCAACGCCTCGCTTTACGACGAGGTGCCACCGGGCCGGTGGGTCTGGATCACGCCCGAGCCATCGGGGCCGTTCGGGTCAGCGCGGCCTTGGCGGTCGCGGTCGCTCGCTCTCGGCTGCCGACGGCGGAGCTGGGCTCGGCCGCCCGGGCTCGGGCCGGGCGGCCGATGCCGGATTGGCCTCCTGAACGCGGTTGAGAGTGCCCAGGTGTCGAGGTCGAGGGGGGGCGGATCGGTGGGCGAGCCCTACGAAGGCACGCCCACTGGGTCCTGGCTCCGATCGTGGGGAATGCCGTTGATCGGGCACTCACTGGTGCCGACCGTCTCTCTGGTGATGGCCTCGACCCTGGTTCTGGCCAGCTCCGGCTGCTCCACCCACAGACGGTAGAACTCATAGGGGCAGACTGTTCTCCCCAGCTCTCCTTCTCCCGAGCGCAGAAGCCCGGTGTAGCCGCGATGGAGCAGCTTGAAGAGGTGGTTCTGCGACTGCCAGTTGCGACGGGCGTCGCGGATCGACTCGACCGACAGCTCCGCGTACTGGTAGCTGTTCTCCTCTGTCCCGCACTCGCCCAGCACATGCCCATCGTAGCCGATGATGGCCGAGTGCCCAAAGTAAGCGTACACACCGTCGTAACCGGTGGCGTTGGCTACCGCCACATAGACGGTGTTCTGCCAGGCGGCGACCTGGGCGACCATGCGCTGTTGCTCCTTCGATGGGTACATGTAGCCTTGACAGCGAACGATCAGCTCGGCTCCGCGCATGGCGCAATCACGCCAGATCTCAGGATAGTTCCCATCATCACAGATGATCAGGCTGATACGCAGCCCCTTGGGGCCGGTCGACACGTAGGTGCGATCGCCTGGGTACCAGCTCTCAATCGGGGTCCAGGGCATGATCTTGCGATAGCGTTGCACGATCTCCCCCTGGTCGTCGATCAGGACCAGGGTGTTGTAGGGGACCTTGAGCGGGTGTTCCTCGTGCCGCTCCCCGGTCAGGGAGAACACCCCCCAAACCCTGCTCTTTCGGCAGGCCTCCGAGAAGATATGGGTCTCGTCCCCAGGGACGGTCGTGGAGAGCTCCATCATCTCCTCGTGGTCGTAAAGGATGCCGTGGGTGCTGTACTCGGGAAAGATGACCAGATCGAGGCCAGGAAGTCCACGCTTCAGGCCGTTGATGTAATCGGCGATGTTCCTGCAGTTCTGGATGATCTCCGGTCGTGAGCGGGTTCGTGGCATTCGGTAGTTGACCACGGCCACGCCGACGTGGGTACGGCTGGAGCTGATGTCTCCGTGACGCATCGCTGATCCTCCCTCGTTCAGGAAGCCTTGCAGATGTCATTGCACGCCTTCTCGAGGCTGCAACAGAGCGAGCAGATCGGGGCTCGGTGGAAGGTGCAATCAGCCATGTCCTCCTGCTCGTAGTGGTGCTCGCAGCTGATGCATGGGACATAGGCGACGGACGTCGCCTGGCCCGCAGGGATCGCTGGCTGTAGTGTCCGGGGTTGCCGGGCGAGGTAGTACTTGCCTCGGGTGAGCAAGGCGATCACCGGCACCAAGGTGAAGGCGAGGAACAGGGAGAGAAGGGGTGAGAAGGCCTGCAGCCAGGGACCGAAGGCCCCGAAGAAGGCGACGATGGACAGGGCCGAGGCGATCACCATGGCCCCGAACCCGACCGGGTTGATGGCGTGGAGATGGGCGCGCTTGAACTCGATATGCCGAGGGCCGACGCCGAGCAGCGGCTTGACGATCACGAGATCGGCGGCCACGGCCCCGATCCAGGCCACGGCCACGTTCGAGTAGAACCCGAGGACGGTGTTGAGAAAGCCGAACACCCCGAGCTCCATGAGGGCCAGGGCGATGGCGACGTTGAGAAGCAGCCAGACGACCCTGCCCGGATGGGTGTGGAAGATCCGAGAGAAGAAGTTGGACCACGACAGCGAGCCGGAGTAGGCGTTGGTGACGTTGATCTTGAGCTGTGAGAGGGTCACGAAGCCGACGGCCACGGTGAGGGCGAGGAACGGGTTGGCGAAGATCTCGCCGAAGGCTCGGACCGCCATCTCGATCGGCTGGTCGGCCTTCACCAGCCCGACCGCGGGTGCGATCCAGGAGGCCAGAAAGGAGCCGAAGAGCTGCTTCACCGCGCCTAGCAGCACCCAGCCCGGGCCGGCCAGCAGGACCGCGATCCACCAGCGCCGTGCGTTGGCTCGGGTGAGGTCGGGCATGAAGCGCAGGTAGTCGACCTGCTCGCCGATCTGGGCGATCAGGGACAGCACCACCCCTGTGGCCAGGCCGAACCGCAAAGGATCGAACCCTGGGCCCGGTGCCCTGCCGGAGAAGCGCGTCCAGGCGCCCACGCTGGCTGGGTCATGGAGCACGATGGCGATCACTGGTGCAAAGAGAAGGATGAGCCAGATCGGCTGGGTCCATGCCTGGAACTTGTTGAGGAACGTCATCCCGTACACGGTCAAAGGGATGATCGCGAGTGCGGCGATCAGGTAGCAGATGGCGAGCGGAAGTCCGGTATAGAGACCCAGTGCTTGGGCCATCACCGACCCCTCCAAGGAGAAGTAGATGAAGGTGAAGGAGGCGTAGATCAATGAGGTCAAGGTGGAGCCGAGATAGCCGAACCCGGCCCCCCGGGTGAGGAGGTCCATGTCGATGCTGTTACGGGCTGAGTGGTAGGCGATGGGAATGCCGGTGAGGAAGATGATGGCCGCGGCCGCAAGGATCGCCCAGAAGGAGTTGGCGAACCCGAAGGAGATCGCGATCGAGCCGCCGATCGCGTAGTCGGCCAGATAGGCGATGCCTCCCAAAGCCGCGGTTGCAACCGCGTAGATGCTCCAGCGCCGGAACGATCGTGGCGCATAGCGGAGCGCGTAGTCCTCGAGCGCAGGGTTGCTGACGATGCGGTTGAAGCGACGCGGGGGATTGGCCGGAGATGACGCTGACGAAAAGGTCATTGCACGCCTCCTCTGAGGAGTTTGATGGCTTGATGGTCACCAGCATGGGAGGCGGTGAGGGGGTCGACCATGGTCATCTTTGCTGAGGCGAAGATGGGGATGGTTGTGGCCGTGTCACGGCTCGGCGCCCTGGCCACGGAGGGGTTGAGATGGCAGCTCTGTCTCCTCCCCACGAGGAGCATGCCGTGATGTCCGTGGCCCCGAGCCGGTGTCAGGGTCGAGGAGTTGGGGCAGGATCTTGGCGCCAGGGTCGGAGCTGCCCCGGAGGGACGATGACCTTTCCCAACCGGCGGCGAGGCAGGGTGCAGCTGGCTGCGGGTGGCGTTCAGTGCCCGGACTCCCGACGGGGCCTCCGACCACCCAGCCGGGGGATCGTGCAGATGAACCGGGAAGGCCGAGCGTGGATTGGTCAGGCCCATCCGAGGAAGCCCGGCGGCGTGGGCGCTACCGTGGCCATCCGAACATGGGATGGTCGAGGATCGGGGTCAGGTCCTGGCTCTCGGCTCGCCTGGGCGGGAAGCGTGCGACCGGGCGAGACCGCCCCGGGGCCGGTCAGGGCCTGACGGTAGGCAGAGGGGTAGGGGCAAGGTGCAGTTGACCCCCCGGGAGACCGAGAAGCTGCTTGTCTACGTGGCCGCTGACCTGGCCCGACGGCGTCGGGCGCGTGGCCTTAAGTTGAACCTCCCCGAGTCGGTCGCGCTGATCACCGAGGCCATGCTGGAGGCAGCCCGTGACGGTCGCTCGGCGAGCGAGGTGATGGCGCTGGGACGGCAGGTGCTGACCCGAGACGAGGTGATGGAGGAGGTGCCGGAGCTGCTCCATGTGGTTCAGGTCGAGGCGACATTCCCGGACGGGACCAAGCTGGTCTCCTGCCACGATCCCATCCCATGACCCCGATCGGCGGCTACCTGCATCCGGTCGATGAGATCGAGATCAACGCCGGTCGGCCGGTCACCGTGCTGCACGTCGTCAACCGCGGCGATCGCCCCATCCAGGTGGGCTCGCACCTGCACTTTGCCGAGGCCAACCGAGCGCTCTCATTCGATCGCCTGGCCGCCTACGGCCTCCGCCTCGACATCCCGGCCGGCACCGCGGTTCGTTTCGAGCCGGGGGAGGGGAAGACGGTGAGGCTGGTTCCATTGGCCGGTCGACGGCGTGCGATCGGCTTCCACGGCCTGGTGGGCGGCGACCTCGATGCTCCCGGAGCTCGACAGCGGTTCGTCGAGCGGCTCCGAAGGGCCAGGTTCCAGTGAGGCTCACCCGCCGCCAATACGCCGAACTCTATGGTCCCACCACTGGCGATCGTTTTCGCCTGGCAGACACCGACCTGGTCTGTGAGGTGGAGGCCGACCTCACCGTGCCCGGCGAGGAGGCTGTGTTCGGCGGGGGCAAGACCATCCGTGACGGCATGGCCCAGTCCTCGGACTTGCGCCACGACCAGGGGGCGCTGGACCTGGTGATCACCAACGCCGTGGTAATGGATCCCCTGATCGGGGTTGTCAAAGCGGACATCGGCGTTCGGGAGGGGCTGATCGTGGGCATTGGCAAGGCCGGCAACCCGGATGTGATGGATGGGGTCACCCCCGGCCTCGTGATCGGCGCCGGGACCGAGGTGATCGCGGGCGAGGGCTGCATCGTCACCCCGGGAGGGGTCGACACCCACGTCCACATGATCTCGCCCCAGCAGGTGTGGGCTGCCCTCTCCAGCGGCATCACCACCCTCCTCGGGGGCGGCACTGGCCCGGCTGACGGCACCGCCGCCACCACCTGCGCCCCCGGGCCCTGGAACATTGCCCAGATGCTGCGGGCCGCCGAGGCGTTGCCGGTCAACTGGGGGGTGTTCGGCAAGGGCAACGCGAGCGCGCCTGGCCCGCTGCGGGAGCAGATCGAGGCGGGAGCGTGCGGGCTCAAGGACCATGAGGACTGGGGGACGACACCGGCGGTGATCGACGTCAGCCTCACGGTCGCGGACGAGTACGACGTGCAGGTGGCGATCCACACCGACACCCTCAACGAGACCGGGTTCGTGGAGGACACGGTGGCGGCCATCGCCGGGCGGACCATCCACACCTTCCACACCGAGGGAGCGGGCGGGGGCCATGCCCCGGACATCATCCGGATCGCCTCGCATCCGAACGTGCTCCCCTCCTCGACCAACCCCACCCGCCCCTACACCGTCAACACGCTGGACGAGCACCTGGACATGCTCATGGTCTGCCACCACCTGAACCCGGCCGTGCCCGAGGACGTCGCGTTCGCGGAGAGCCGGATCAGGGCCGAGACGATGGCGGCCGAGGACGTCCTGCACGATCTTGGGGTGCTCTCCATGTACTCGTCGGACTCCCAGGCCATGGGGCGGATCGGGGAGAGCTTCATCCGCCTCTTCCAGACCGCCCACAAGATGAAGCAGTTCCGGGGGCCGCTGGAGGGGGACGGCCGGAACGACAACGGGCGCATCCTCCGGTACCTGGCCAAGCTGACCGTCAACCCGGCCCGGGCCCACGGTATCGCCCACGTGGTGGGGTCGGTGACGCCGGGCCTACTGGCCGACCTGGTCCTGTGGCCGGTCGCTTTCTTCGGAGTGAAGCCGAGGTTGGTGCTCAAGGGAGGGATGGTGGCCTGGGCGCTGATGGGGGATCCCAACGCCTCCATCCCCACACCGGAGCCGGTTCGCTACCGACCCATGTTCGGCGCCCTCGGCGGTGCCTTGGCCGAGACCTGTGTGACCTTCGTCTCGGGCGCCGCGCTGGCCTCAGGGGTCGGCGAACGGCTGGGGCTGCGCCGGCGCCTGGAGGCGGTGTGCGGCTGCCGCTCGGTGACCAAGATGGACATGGTCCGAAACGACCGCACGCCGGAGATCACGGTGGACCCGGAGACCTACGAGGTGCGCGTCGACGGCGAGGTCGCGACCGTGCCGCCGGCCGAGCGGCTGCCGATGGCCCAGCTCTATTTCCTGGTCTGAGGCATGGACCGTGGCCCAGCCTTCCTGGCCGCTCTGCAGCTCGCCGACAGCTGGTTCCCGGTCGGTGCCTTCAGCCATTCCTTCGGTCTGGAGACCCTGGTGGCCGAGGGCGTGGTGGACTCCGCCGCCGCCCTGGGGGAGGTCCTGGACGTGCACCTGCGGGAGCGGCTGGGGCGGGCAGAGCTCCCGGCGTTGCTGGCCGCGCAAGCCGCGGCCAGCGAGGAGGAGGTCTTCACCATCGACCGGGCGCTGACGGCGGTGAAGCTGGCCCAGGAGGAGCGTCGAGCCTCGGAGCGAGCGGGGGCCCGCCTGGCTGTGGAGGCGGCGAGGCTCATGCCCGACCCCGCCCTGGAAGCCTTGATCGTCGCCGTGGGTGAGGGGCGCACGCCCGGCAACGCCGCTGTGGCCCTGGCCCTGGCCGGACGGGCCATGGGGCTGCGGCCCTCCGAGACGGCGCTGGTGGCCTGCCACACGGCTGCCGTGGCCCTGCTCTCGGCCGCCCAGCGGCTGATGCGGCTCGGCCACGGCCAGGCCCAGGCCCTCCTGGCCGGGGCTCATCCCACCATGGTGGCGGTGGTGGCCGAGGCCAGCCGGCGCTCCTGGCGCGAGCTTGCGCCCTGCGCCCCCCAGCTGGATGTGGCGTCGGCCCGTCACCAGCGGTCGTCGACGCGGCTCTTCGCCTCATGAGCGCCCTTCGGATCGGGGTTGGTGGCCCGGTCGGCTCGGGCAAGACGCTGTTGATCGAGCGCCTTGTCCCACGGCTGGTGGCACGCGGCTGGTCGGTGGCGGTGATCACCAACGACATCTACACCGACGAGGACGAGCGGCACGTCCGCGCCGCCTTGGGCGACCTGCTCGAGGCCTCACGGGTCGTGGGGGTGGAGACCGGCACCTGCCCGCACACGGCGGTGCGCGAGGACCCTTCGATGAACCTGGCCGCCGTGGCCGAGCTTGAGGCTCGCCATCCCGACCTAACCGCGATCCTGCTGGAGAGCGGGGGTGACAACCTGACCTTGACCTTCAGCCCCGAACTGGTGGACCTCTACCTCTACGTCGTGGACGTGGCCGATGGGGACAAGATCCCTCGCAAGCGGGGGCCGGGGTTGCTCCAGGCCGATCTGCTGGTGATCAACAAGGCCGACCTGGCCGCCCACGTCGGTGCCGATCTCGGGGTGATGGAGCGGGACGCGCGAGCGCTGCGCGGCGGGCGTCCCTTGCTCTTCACCGACTGCCGCCGGGGGCTCGGTGTGGAGGCCGTGGCCCGCTGGCTGGAGCGGGCGCGCGCGTCGATGCCGCGGTGAGCAAGGCGGCCGAGCCGGGCCGCCCCCCCGCCGGCTGGGTGCGCCTCACCGTCCGTCGGGTTGGGGGGAGGACCCGCCTCACCCAACTGACCTGTCGGCCCCCGCTGCAGGTGATGCGGGCCCACTACCTGGATCGGAGGCTGGAGGAGATGGCCTTCGTCACCGTGCTCAGCCCATCGGGCGGCGTCCTCCAAGGCGACTGCCTCTCGATCGAGGTCGATGCGGGAGAGCGCACCTGGCTCCACCTCGACACCGCTTCGGCGACCCGGATCTACCGGATGCCTCGCCTGGGGGCGCGTCAGCGGGTGGCGATCACGGTCGGGGAGGGGGCGTTCGTGGAGGTGGTACCCGAACCGTACCTTCCCTACGCCGGCGCCCGGTTCGAGCAAGAGGGGAGGTTCGAGGTGGCGGAGTCGGGGACGCTGCTCCTGGCCGAGGTGGTGGCGCCGGGGCGCCAGGCCCGGGGCGAGGAGCTGGCCTACGAGCGGTTCTCCAGCCTGGCGGAGGTTTGGCGCCCCGGCGGCCAGCTGCTCTTCCGCGACTGGTGCCGGCTGGATCCACGGGATCGCCTGCGCGCCTGCGGCCGGCTGGGAGGGTTCGGAGCCGTGGGCTCGCTGTACGTGGTGAGCCAGGATTGCGCCTCCGACTTGCTGGCCGGGGCGCTGAGCGGGCTCTCGCCAGATCTGGCCTGGGCCGGTGCCAGCGAGCTGCCCAACCGCGCCGGCGCCTGGATGCGGGTCCTGGCCCGGGACTCGGCCACGGCCGTGGCCGCGGTCGAGTCCGCCTGGCGGGCGGCCCGGACGGCGATCGTCGGAGCGCCACCACCTCCCCGCCGGCGCTACTGAGGTCGGCCGCGGCGCAACCCGCCCACGACCTCCAGCCGTTGGCCGAGGAGCCAGGTCGTTGCTGGTCGTCCGGCCCGTGGGAGCTGGGCTGACCCGCTCGCCGGTGCACCCGACGGATGTCGGCGACGAGCGCAAGGCCGTCGATGCCCCTGGGGCCCCACCAACGGTGCGGCTCACACCAATCGTCGCTCACCAAGGGTGTGTGGTGATGACGAGGAATCTTCGCTCGGACATGGGGAGACTGGTGGTCGTGAGGAGCTGTGGCCAGATCGAGACTCACAGCAAACCGTCGAGCGACGCTCATTCCAATGGCCGATCGCCAATCGCTTGCGGATGAGCCTTGCTCTGGACGAGTTCGACCTCTCTTGCCGATCCGCCCTCTGTTCTTGAGATGGCAACGCTGATCGCGCACAACCTTCCCCATGTCGACGTTGGTGACGAGGCTCGGGCGCCAGTCGCACGCGTCGAGAACCTATCGGTGAGGTTCCGGAGGGATGGCCGTGACGTCGCTGCCCTGCGCGGCGTCAGCCTGGAGGTCAGACCTGGAGAGATCCTGGGGATCGTGGGAGAGTCTGGGTCCGGGAAAAGCGTGCTTGGTCTGTCGCTCCTTGGGCTCTTGCCGTCCAACCCGCGGCTGCTTGTGGAGGGGCGCGTCCTGGTCCATGGCGTGGACATGGTTCACGCCCCTCCCGAGCGGCGGAGGCAGGTGCGTCGCCAGCACCTCGGCGCCGTGTTCCAGGACCCGATGACCTCGCTCAACCCGACCATGCCCGTCGGCCGGCAGGTCGCCGAGGCGGCGGGCAGCGCCTCGCGGGCACAGGAGCTGCTAGAGGCGGTCGGGGTTCCTGATGCCGCTCACCGCATGAGCAGCTTCCCGCACCAGCTCTCGGGAGGGCTGCGCCAGCGGGTCATGATCGCGATGGCCATGGCCGGGAGCCCCTCCCTGGTCGTCGCCGACGAGCCGACCACGGCCCTGGACGTGACCGTCCAAGCGCAGGTGCTGGCGCTCATGCGGTCGCTATGCGACGAGCGGGCCTGCAGCTTCCTCTTGATCACCCACGACCTTGGCGTGGCCGGGCAGGTCGCGGATCGCTTGGTGGTCATGTACGGGGGCCGAGTCCTTGAGGTGGGCTCGACCGAGATGGTGCTTCGCTCCTCGGCCCATCCCTATGGCCTCGCCTTGCTGCGCTCCCGCCTCTCTCTCCGCTCGGAGCGTGGCCAGCCCGTGACGACCTTGCCCGGTGAGCCTCCCGACCCGGCCTCGCCGCCACCCGGCTGTCCCTTCCAACCGCGCTGCGGGCTGGCCTCGGCCGAGTGCTCGACGACGCTGCTGGAGCCGAGGCCGGTCGCTCCCGGCCACCTCAGCGCTTGCCGGCTCTCCCCTGCTGAGCTAGCGGCCAGGCGGGAGCCGGACCGGGTCGAGATGGTCCCGCCCCATCCGGCAGGAGGTCGCGGTCGATCGGGCCGGGAGCCTGTGGTCAGGCTGACGGGCGTGGTCAAGTCCTACCGGCTCAGGGGCGGCCGCCCCGCAACCCTGGCCGCGCTCCGCGGTGTCGATCTGGAGGTGGCCAGCGGTGAGTCGGTGGCCGTCGTGGGGGAGAGCGGCTCTGGCAAGTCCACCCTGCTCCGCATCATCGCCGGGCTGGAGCGCGCTGACCGTGGCGAGGTCGTCCTGGCCCCGGGCGTACGCCCCCAGATGGTGTTCCAGGACGCTGGCGCCTCGCTCACGCCGTGGATGACGGTCGAGGAGCTGGTCGGGGAGCGGTTGGGACGTCAGGGCGACCGGGCCTGGCGGCGAGAGCGCGTGCGAGTGGCGCTGGCGCGGGTGGGACTTCCTGCCGGAGTGGCCCGGGCCCGGGCCGCGCAGCTGTCAGGCGGTCAACGGCAGCGGGTGGCGTTGGCCCGGGCCACGGTCGTCCCCCCCGGGGTCCTGCTCTGTGACGAACCAACCAGCGCCCTGGACGTGTCCTTGGCAGCCGTGGTCATCAACCTGATCACGCGGCTGCGCCGGGAGCTGGACATGAGCGTGGTGTTCGTCACCCACGACCTCGCCGTCGGGCGCATGGTGGCCGACCGGATCGCGGTCGTCCATCTGGGCACGGTCGTCGAGGTCGGGCCCTCGGAGGACGTGATCCGCACCCCGAGGCATCCGTACACGCGGGCGCTGCTGGATGCCGTCCCCGAGCCAGGGAGGCCACTGGGACGCCCGCGCGGCGAGCCGCCGAGCCCGCTGCGGCCGCCGCCTGGATGCAGCTTCCATCCCCGTTGCCCGGTGGCGCTCCCGGCGTGCGCTCATCCGGCCCTTCGGCTCGGTCTGGCCCGGTTGCCCGGGGGGATCGAGCATCGGGTGGCCTGCCTGCGGGTGGGGGAGGTCTGAGATGGCAACCGAGCCCACCGTCTTTGACCGTCTCGGCCTCCTCTCCCCCCACCGAGCGCTGACGGGTCTCTCCCATCGACAGCGGGGGCTGGCCGGCATCGGGATGCTGATGGCCATCACGGCCATCGCCCTCTTGGCCCCGCTCCTGGCCCCCCACGACCCCCTGCGACCTGCGGGGCCTCCCCAGCTGCCTCCGGGGCAGGATGGATTCCTACTCGGCACCGACGGCATCGGTCGTGACGTGCTGAGCCGGGTCTTGGATGGGTGGCGGGCGAGTTGGTTCGCGGCCCTTGCCGTGATCGCCTCCGGGCTCTGCTTGGGGGGGATGGTAGGGCTGGTCGCCGGCAGTGCGGGAGGGCTGGTCGATGGCCTGCTCATGCGCCTCACCGATGGCTTCCTTGCCCTCCCGGCGCCGGTGCTCGCCATCGCCATCGTGGCGGCGTTGGGCCCCGGGTTCGTCCACACCCTGCTGGGGGTGGCCATCGTGTGGTGGCCCTTCTACGCCCGCATCGTTCGCGGCGAGGTCCGGGCGCTAGCCGTCCGACCTCACGTCGAGGCGGCGAGGCTGGCTGGGGTGGGACGGCTTCGGCTCGCCTGGCGCCATCTGCTGCCGGGGGCGGTGCCGGCCATGGTCGTGACCGCCAGCTTGGACGTGGGGAACCTCGTGATCACGCTCGCCCTCCTCTCCTTCCTCGGGCTCGGCCAGCCAGCCCCCGCCGCTGAGCTGGGAGCCGACGCGGCGCGCAACCTGTCCTTCCTGCTCCAGGGGTGGTGGATCCCGGTGACGCCGGGGGTCGCGATCCTGGTCATGGCCATGGCGGCGAACATCGCCGGGGACGGCATTCGCCATCTCTTCGAGGACCGGTGAGCGTGGCGTGACAAGACGGTGGCAGTTGGTGGGCCGGCGCCTCGCCTCGGCGGTGGTGATCGTGCTCGCGCTCACCGCCGTGCTGTTCCTGCTCCAGCAGATCTCGCCTCTCGACCCCGTTCACGCCATGCTGGGGCCGGGGGCGTCCCGACAGGCCGTGCTGGCCGAACGGCACCGCCTGGGGCTAGACCGGCCGGTGATCGTCCAGTACCTCAGCTACGTGCTCCAGCTCGCCCATGGCGACCTCGGCACCTCGTACCGAACGCGGCGCCCGGTGAGCTCTGACCTGGCCACCTTCGTCCCGGCCACCGCCGAGCTGACGGTCTGTGCCTTGGTCCTGGCACTGGTGCTGGCGGTCGTCCTCGCCGTGGGCACGACGCTCCGCTGGCCCGGGGCGGGACTCGTGCGGCTGGTTTTGATCGCGGGGGCCTCGGCGCCTCCCTTCCTCCTGGCCTTGGCCGGGATCCTCGTCTTCTACGCGCTTCTGAACTGGCTGCCCGCGACCGGTCGCACCGACCTGACCGGGACCTCAAGTGGACCGACCGGGATGCTGGTCCTGGATGGGGTCATGAGCGGCCGCCTTGACCTCACCCTGGATGCCCTGCGACACCTGGTCCTGCCTGCCTTCGCGGTCGCGGTAGGGCCGGCGGTGTCCATCGGCCGGGTGCTGCGGTCCAGCTTGGTGGCCGGCATCCAGGCCGACTACGCGCGCACGGCCAGGGCCAAGGGCCTACGTGAGTGGCAGGTCGTGGTGCGTCACGTCCTGCGCAACTCCATCGGCCCAGCGCTGTCCATGGCCGGCCTTCAGCTGGGCCTCATGTTCGCCGGGGTGGTGGTCATCGAACAGGTCTTCTCTTGGCCTGGCGTGGGCCAGTACACGGCTGAGAGCATCCCAGTCGCGGACTTCCCCGCCATCGCCGGCGTCACCTTGCTCATGGGGATCGTCTATGTGGCCATCAACACCATCGTCGATCTCCTCCAAGCCCTCGCGGACCCAAGGATCGATGTCTGAAAGCACCTCCTCTCACCCCTTGCCTGGAGCCCATCCCGACGGATGGAGGGAACGGCCGCCCGGTCCGATCTCGGCCAACCGGTCGGCTTCGGAGATGGCCTGGAGCGGCATCCAGACCTTCATGAAGCTACCGGTTTGCCTGACCCCGGACGACCTTCGTGCGGGCCGTATCGACGTCGCCATCGGGGGCGCCCCATGGGACGGGACGGCGAGCGGCCTGACCGGGACCCATCTCGGGCCCAGGGCGATCCGGCAGGGCGACTACCTCTCGACCTCACGGCACCTCAACCACCTGAACGTCAGGATCGATCCCTTCGAGCACCTGAGGGTGGCCGACTACGGGGACGCCGAGGTGCTGATCGGCAACCCCGAGGGGACCTACGCCAACATCCGGCGCTTCGTGGCGGAGATCCTTGAGGGCGGGGCCATCCCCATCATCCTGGGAGGTGATCACGGGATCACCTGGCCATGTGGCACCGCCGTCGCGGATGCCTATGGGCACGGCGCGGTAGGCATCGTCCACTTCGACGCTCATGCCGATACCGCCCCTGACATGCAGGGCTCGCTGTACGGGCACGGCACCCCGATGCGTCGGTTGATCGAGAGCGGCGCCGTCCCTGGCCGGAACTTCGTTCAGGTGGGGCTCCGGGGCTACTGGCCGGAACCCGATGTCCTCCGCTGGATGGAGGAGCAACGCATGCGGACGCACTTCATGGCCGAGATCCTCAGGGAGGGGTTCGAGGTCGTCCTGGAGCGCGCGGTGGCCGAGGCCCTCGACACCGCCGATCACCTCTACCTCTCGCTCGACGTGGATGTCGCCGACCCCGCCTTCGCCCCCGGCACCGGGACCCCGGAACCGGGGGGGCTGACCACCGCCGAGGTGCTGTGGGCGGTGCGTCGCCTGGCGGCGGAGGTCGGGATCGTTGGCATGGATGTGGTGGAGGTCAGCCCACCCTACGACGTCGGCCCCAACATCACCGCCCTCTTCGCCCGGCGAGCGGTGCTGGAGGCGCTCACCGGCATCGCTATGCGCCGCCTGGGCCTGACCGAGCCCGACCATCTCGATCCTCGATCGGCCGGCCAGCCCCGAGGGTGGCGAGAGACATCCGAGGTCCCTCACGACCGATGGTGACCCTGATGGAGGTTGTGCCCATGCCCAGACACCCACTGTTCGTGGGAGCGCCCGCCCTGATCGTCGTCGACATCCAGCGGGGTGTCGCCGGCGATGCCGACCGGGTCGGCATCCGCCATATGGAGGGATGGGAGGAGCGCATCGCCAAGGCTGAGGAGATCGTGAGCGCGGCTCGGGCCGCCAGGGCCCCCGTCGTCTTCCTCCAAGAGGTCCACCGGCGAAGCGGGATCGACCTCGGGCGTGAGCTCGACGGCTCCGAGGGCCTGCACTGCCTCGAGGACGATGAGGCCACCGAGCTCTGGCCGTCCTTGCGCCCCCTGCCCACGGAGGCACTGATCGTGAAGCGGCGCTACTCGGGGTTCATGGGCACCGACCTTGAGATCGTGCTGCGCGGCCTGGGCGTGTCCACGCTGGTGCTCATCGGCGGCCTCACCGATGTCTGCGTCCACTACACCTTCGTCGATGCCCACCAACGTGACTATCACGTTCGCGTCGTGGAGGACTGTGTGGTGGGGTCGAGCGTGGCGCGGCATGAGGCCGCCTTGGATGCCATGGAGTACCTTCAGGCGGGGGCACGACGAACCACTCGGGAGGTGGTCGAGGCCTTCGCGTCCTTGCCGTTCTCCTCGTCGTCCGTTGCCTCTGGGGCGGCGCGATGAGGGTGCACACCGGTCGTTCGCTGGCGGCGGTGGCGCTCGTGGCCGCCGTCGTCCTCGGCTCGGCCGCCTGTGGGGGCAACTCCTCGAGCTCGCCTGCCAAGCCCCCCACCGACCGGGTGCTCCATGTGAGCTTCCTCCAAGATCCCGGTCAGCCACCGGATCCCGACGTCTACTACGCCGGCCAAGGTCTGTTGCTGACCACCAACACTTACGAGGGCCTGCTGCAGTACCAGCCTGGGACGTCGACCCCTCGGATCGTCGGCCTCCTGGCGACCAGCTGGAGCGTCTCGCCCGACAAGAGGGTCTACACCTTCCAGCTCCGTCGGGGTGTCCTGTTCCACGATGGGACGCCGTTCACGGCGGCCGCCGTCAAGGCATCCTTCGACCGCCGGCTCGCCGTTAACCAAGGCCCAGCGTACATGGTCGCCGATGTGGCGTCGGTGACCACCGAAGGTGACTACACCGTCACCATCACCCTCAAGGAGAGCAACTCGGCCTTCTTGGACTACCTGGCCTCCCCCTATGGCCCCAAGATGATGAGTCCCACCGCGCTGCGTGAGCACGCCGGCAACGACAATGCGCAGACGTACCTGCGAACCCATGACGTTGGGACCGGTCCCTACATGTTGACCGATGCCCGAGTGGGATCGCACTATGCCTTGCAGGCCTTCCCCAGGTACTGGGGGGCGAAGCCCTATTTCACCGCCGTCGACATTCCGGTCGAGACCGATCTCTCCACGCAGCAACTCCTGCTGGACCGGGGGCAGCTTGCGGTCATCATGCACGATCTGAGCGCCTCGGCGGTACGTGCTTACCGCCAGAGCCGGTCGATCAAGACGTACTCGCTGCCGACACTCAACTCCGACTTCCTGTATGTGAACCCTCACCGTGGATTCCTGACCAGCCAGCCGGCCCGGGTGGACCTCCTGGAGGCCATCAATGTGCCCGCCATCTTCGATCAGGTCTTCAAGGGGAGGGCCTCGATTGCGACCCAGGCCTACCCCGCGCACATGATGCCGGTGGGGATGGCTGAGCAGCGCATCCCTTATCGGCCTACGGCACTACGCTCGTTGGTCGCTGCCCTGCCGGTCAGCGAGCGGGCGCTCCTCATCGGGTACGACTCGTCCTCCCCGGACAACCAGCTTGTGGCCAACCTCATCTCCGTACAGCTCGACCAGCTCGGGTTGACGACCAAGCTGCAGGCGTACCCAACCTCAGAGATCTACGGTTGGGTCTCGGATCCGACGGGCGCTCCGGACCTCCTGGTCGAGGGGGGATGGCCGGATGCGGCCCATCCCTACACATGGGCCCACATCAGCTGGGACCCGAACGGAGGGCTCAACTACCTGCACTGCTCGGATCCCTCGATCACGAGCCTGCTCCCCGAAGCGCTGCGCACCGGTGACCTCCAGGTGTTCTCCCAGCTGGGCGAGCTCGCCGCCGCCACGGGCTGCTGGGAGAATCTGGTCAACCAAGATGACTTCATGGCCGCTCAACCTTGGTTGAAGGGGGTGGAGCAGGCCCACGTGGTGACGGCGCCGAACACGCTGAGCCTAGCCAAGCTGTCCGTGGGGTGAGCCCGCTTGCTCCCCTTGCCGGCCTCCCCGCCTCCATCCTGCTCCTCGGTCGTGAGGTGCCGTTCCGTGGCCCTCATCCGGGCCTGCGGCCGCAGCCGATGGGGAGGACCGTCTGGCATCGCTCGGCCTCCTCCCTGGCCTGACCTCGTTGGGCCAGCGGACCTCTCCGGAGGCAGGTCGCTCGGGCCTGGCTTGCTCTGGCGGCGTGGCTGGGGCATCAGAGGTGGTGGCCGTGAGGCTCCCCCCTGGGGGCGAGCTGCCAGCCATGGCGGCGGCTCATGTCCGCAGGTCCACCCGGACGAAGCGTTCCATCCCCGCGACCTCCTGCCAACGCTGCCGCATTTGGTCTGCATCCCTGGTCTGGCTGCGGTGTTCCAGTCGTGCCCGGATCTTCTCCTCCAGGACCCCGGAGACGTCGACGGTCAGGTCGATCCGATCGGCCGGTGCGCCGAAGAGCCAGGCTTCCGGCGTCTCGTGAGGGGGGCCGGCGTCGGGGTGGGTCAGGCGGTCCCGGGCGCAGGGCCAGGCCGCATCCAAGGCCATCCGTCCGACCACTCGGTGGTCGGGGTGCTGACGGTACTGCGGCGTCGGGTCGAAGGTGATCAGCAGGTCTGGGCGACTCCGTCGGATCTCCCGGACCAGCTCCCCCCTGAGCTCCAGTGACTCGATCAGGCCGGCATCGGGATGCCGCAGGAACTCGACCCGGGACAGCCCGAGGATGCGGCCGGCGGCCAGCTGCTCGTGCTCGCGGCGCATGGCCAGCGTCGGGCCGTCGAGGTCGGGCTCCCGGGCCCCTTTGTCTCCCGAGGTGACGACAACCAGGTCCACCTTGGCCCCGGCGCGCGTGAGCAGCAGAAGGGTCCCGCCACAGAAGAACTCGGCGTCGTCGGGATGAGCGGTGATGCAGAGAACCCGGCGGATGCGCTGATCGTCGGGCCCTCGATACTGACGACTCTCGCGCTCCACGATCTCAAGATTGCACCATCGGGGCCATCTGCTCGATGACCATAGGGGTGCCGCCCGTGGGCCTGGGGTTCCCGGTGGGTGAGCGATGAGCGAGCGACGACAGGTGGCTCAGCCCGGCTTGCGACCGAAGGCGATGGCGATGGGCCAGACGGTCCGGTAGTGTTCCCACTCGCGCACGGTTTGGTCGAGTAGGTAGATCGCCTCCTCGGCCAGGCGTGGAGATTGGGATTGGAGGATCTCGCACATGCGTTGGCCAGCCAGTCGCCAGTCGGTGGCGAGGAAGGAGCCGACCTGGCCGCCCCACTCCCCGACCGGGAGCAGCTCCTCCCGCCGGGTCACCTGCTCCAGCCCCGCCTGACGCAGGTACTCGTCCAGGGCCTTGAACACGGCCTCGGTGGTGTCCAGCC
>DATGLL010000208.1:0-19030 GCA_035294145.1 Candidatus Dormiibacterota bacterium
CGTCGTCTGCGGCCACCGCGACCATGCCGACGTGAGCGCCGCCGAGAGCGTCCTTGGGCGCGGAGCCATCTGTCGCCAACCGGGGACGGTGGTCCTGCCGTCGCCTGAGAGGCCGCCTGCCTCGGCGGGCAGAGTCATCACGACTCCCTGCAGGGAGTTCAGGGGAGCCGGCCCTTGGGACCGTGGAGGATCCTGGCGCCCTCCTGCCCGGGAGGGGTGACCCCGTCTCCGATCGGCGGCGAGTGGCCGGAGGGGACCAGAGAAGATACGAGTCGGTAAGCTCTCGATGGACGTGAACTCCTTGCCGGACCTTCCCAACGCCCGGTCGTTGCCGGCTGGTGCCCGGCCGCTGGTGGCACTGTCGGGTGGTCCTGACTCCACAGCCCTGCTGCTCTGGCTGGTGGAGTCTGGCGTGGACGTGGCCGCAGCCCACTACGATCACGCCTTGCGGCCCGGTTCAGAGCGCGACGCGGCCCAGGTGGCCGCCCTCTGCGCCCGGCTGGGAGTGCCGCTGGTGGTGGAGCGGCGGCCCCGGACCGAGCTTCGGGGTTCGTTGCAGACGGCGGCCAGGGAGCTGCGGTATGCCTTCCTGACCCGCGCCTTGCGAGTGACAGGGCGCGATCTGGTGTGCCTCGGCCATACCGCGGATGACGTCGTCGAGGGCGCGGTCCTGCACCTGATGCGTGGTGCTGGGCTCGCCGGGCTGCGGGGCATGCCTTGGCGACGGGGACCGTTCCTCAGGCCTTTCGTGGATGTGTGGCGGTCCGAGATCGAAACCTACCTGGCGGCGCGAGGCGTGGAGCCGCTCCGCGATCCTTCCAACGCCGACTGTGAGCGCTTCGCGAGAGCGCGGGTGCGACACCGTCTTCTGCCTCGTCTAGAGCGAGATCGTCCCGGCCTCCTCCAGCGTCTCCACCGCGCGGCCTCGGTCGCGGCCAAGTTGCAAGCCCGCCTGGAGGCGGAGGCAGAGGCCCTCCTCGGTGAGGGTTGCCTCTCTCGGACGGCGCTCCGACAGGCACCTCGCATGGTTCGGTTCGAAGCCTATCGGCAGCTGTACGGGCGCCTGCCGGCCCTTTCGCGCCGGCAGTTGGAGGCGATGGATCACCTGGCGCTGGAGGGCCGTACTGGCGCTGGGCTCGACCTCCCCGGAGGGTTGCGGTTTCGGGTCGAGCGGGAACGGGTAACGATTGGTATGGCCCATGCCCCGGCCCCGCCCACGCCGGTGCTCAGCGTCCGTCTCTGCCCCGGTTGCAGAGATCCCGACGCGGTCCATCTCCGGCCGGGCCTTCCGCTTTCCGTTGGGTATCGAAGGCCGGGGCTGCGGATGCGACCGGTGGGGGCCTCAGGGAGCAGGAAGCTCCAGGACATCCTCACCGAGGCTCGGATCCCACGACACCTCCGTGACCGCCTGCCCCTGGTGTTCGCTGGCGACCGCCTGGCCTGGGTGCCCGGCGTCGCGGTCGATGTCGAGGCGATTGCCCCGCCGGGCGGCCCGGCGTGGCACGTTGCCGTGCGCGAAGCCGGCGAGCCCCCGGTGGTACCATCACCGTTAGCACACTCAAGGAGTCTCGTCTCTTGAGCCGTATCCCCCGCTCCAGCCTCTTTTATTTCCTTCTGGTCTTCATCCTGGGCATTGTTTTCTGGTTCACCTGGCAGCAGATCGAAAGCGGTTCTAAGGGAGACCAGTGGACCTACTCCGAACTCCTCAACCGGGGTCAGCATGGCCAGGTCAAGGCCCTGGAGATCAAGGGGAACACTGGCGTCGTTACGGCGAAGGACGGTAGCCGTCACGATGTGAACCTTCCCGACAACACCGACCAGCTCAGCAGCACGCTGACCAAGGATGGCGTCGACGTGAGCTACGACCAGAGCAATGGAGCCGTCTGGCTTGGGGCCGTGGTGCCCAACCTGATCATCGTCCTGCTGATCGGAGGCTTCATGTATTACATCCTCCGGCAGACCCAGAGTGGCAACAACCAGGCGATGTCCTTTGGGCGCAGCCGGGCGCGGATGATCGCGGGCGACAAGCCCCAGGTGACGTTCGCTGACGTGGCTGGGGTGGAGGAGGCCAAGCAGGAGCTGACCGAGATCGTCGAGTTCCTGAAGTACCCGGAGAAGTTCGTGGCCCTAGGCGCGCGCATACCCAAGGGGGTGCTGATGGTGGGGCCGCCTGGCACCGGCAAGACCTTGCTCTCCAAGGCGGTGGCCGGAGAGGCAGGGGTGCCCTTCTTCAGCATCTCAGGATCAGAGTTCGTGGAGATGTTCGTGGGGGTGGGTGCCTCGCGGGTCCGGGACCTCTTCGACCAGGCCAAGAAGAACAGCCCCTGCATCGTGTTCGTGGACGAGATCGACGCCGTGGGCCGGCAGCGGGGAGCGGGCCTGGGCGGGGGGCACGACGAACGGGAGCAGACCCTGAACCAGCTCCTCGTGGAGATGGACGGGTTCGACACCAACACCCACGTGATCGTGATCGCAGCCACGAACCGGCCGGATGTGCTCGATCCGGCCTTGCTGCGGCCGGGGCGGTTCGACCGCCATGTGACCTTGGACCGGCCGGATATCCGGGGACGGCGGGCGATCCTGGACGTGCACTGCCGGAACAAGCCCCTGGACACCACCGTGGACCTGGAGGTGTTGGCCCGGCAGACGCCTGGATTCAGCGGGGCGGATCTGGCGAACCTGATCAACGAGGCGGCCATCCTGGCGGCGCGGGCGAACCGCAAGGTGATCGGGATGGAGGAGCTGGAAGAGGCGATCGCCCGGGTGATCGCGGGCCCGGAGAAGAAGAGCCGGCGGATCTCGGAGCGGGAGAAGAAGGTCATCGCCTACCACGAAGTGGGGCATGCCCTGGTGATGAAGACGCTGCCCCGGTGCGACCCCGTGCACAAGGTCTCGATCATCAGCCGTGGCATGGCCTTGGGCTGGACCCTGAGCATGCCCGAGGAGGACCGATACCTGGTCAGCAAGGAGGAGCTGAAGCAGAAGATTGCCGGCATCATGGGGGGCCGGGCCGCGGAGGAAGTGGTCTTCGGCGACGTCACCAGCGGGGCCGAGAACGACATCCAGCATGCCACCCAGCTGGCCCGCCGGATGGTCACCCAATGGGGCATGAGCGAGCGGGTGGGCACGGTCCAGATGGGCCACAAGGACGAGCTGGTCTTCCTCGGCCGGGACCTCGGTGAGCAGCGCAACTACTCTGAGGAAGTGGCGGCGCTGATCGACGAGGAGGTCAAGCACCTGATCGACGAGGCCTATGACACCGCCAGGCGGATCCTGACCGAGCGCCGGGCGGCGATGGACGCCGTGGTCCGACGGCTGGAGGTCGAGGAGACGATCGATGCCGCCCAGCTCGATGAGATCCTGGCCAATCCGGATCTGGACTCGGCGGCCAAGGTGGTGAGCTGAGCGATCGGCTCAGTCGGATCGGCGCTATCCCAGCGACCGGGCACCGCTCGGGTTGCGAGGTGGACGGGCCTGGCGGGCGGTCGTCTGGCCTCGGCCGAGGTGACGGGGGGCGGGTTTCTGCCATCGCCAGATGGAGTGCAGCCCCCGGTCGGAGCCCTTGGTATCATGGGGCTTCGTTTTGGCGGCGGTTCACCTGCATCGCCACGGGGCTTGTGAGCTCGTGGAGGCAAGCGACGACCAAGACACCAATATTTCCAAGGGGGCTTATTCAGTTTGTCGGATGAAGCGAGCGCGGTCATGACCGAGGAAAAGGATTTCTCGGCGATGACCATGGAGGATTTCCTTCGCGCCGACGAGGAGGCGTTCGGCACTCCCAAGCATGGCGACATCGTCGATGGCGTGGTGGTGCGGGTGGACGCCGACGAGGTGCTGGTGGACATCGGCGCCAAGGCGGAGGGGGTCATCTCCGGGAAGGAGCTCGGCTTCCGCGGTGACGAACCGGCGCTCGCCCCAGGGGACAGCGTCAAGGTCTACGTCTTGCAACCCGAGAACGAGGAGGGGAACGTCGTCCTGAGCCTGCGCCGGGCGCGGGCGGAGACCACTTGGCTAACCGCGGCCGAGAAGCAAGCCTCGGGTGAGACCATCGAGGCCGAGGTCAGGGAGCAGAACAAGGGTGGGCTCATCGTCAACGTCCTGGGCCTGCGCGGCTTCCTGCCCTCCAGCCAGGTCGGGCGGGCAGCTGGCAGCGACCTCGAGAGCCTCGTCGGCCGGAAGATCCAGGTCAAGATCCTGGAGGTCAACCGCAAGCGGAATCGCCTGATCGTCAGCCAGAAGGCTGCGGAGGATGAGGACCGCGCCCGGCGCCGGGAGGATCTGTTCAATCGGATCCAGGTCGGTGATGTCGTCACCGGAACCGTCTCTGGGCTGACCAGCTACGGGGCCTTCGTCGACATCGGCGGGGCAGACGGGCTCATCCATATCTCCGAGCTCTCCTGGGATCGGGTCAGCAAGGTCACCGACGTTCTGCAGGTAGGGGACCAGGTCGAGGTCAAGGTCATCAAGCTGGACCCGGACCAGAATCGGATCTCGCTGAGCTTGCGCCAGCTCCAGCAGGATCCCTGGGAGCGGTTCTTGGAAACCTACCCGGTAGGGTCCATCGTGACCGGGACGGTCACCAAGACGAAGAAGTATGGGGCCTTCCTGCAGGTGATGTCGGGCATCGAGGGTCTGCTCCATATCTCCGAGCTGAGCTGGGATCACGTCGACAAGACCGAGGACGTGCTCAAGGTCGGCGAGGAGGTGCAGGTCAAGGTGATCGGCGTCGACACCGCCCGACGCCGGGTCTCGCTCAGCCTCAAGCAGCTCACGTCCCGCTAGCTCGAGCCGTCTCTCGGAGGGAGGTGCGGCGTCCGGTGCCCGAGAGCGGGTAGGCGGTGGCCGCCGCAGGGATGGGGCCCGCAGGTCGCCGCTGCTAGGCCCGGAGCCGAGGGTGAGCTGCCGTGGCCCTGGCTTCCCCCCGCCTCAGGATTGCCAGCCTCCGCCAGCCTCCGGCGGCGAAGGGAGCGGTGGGATCCCCTCGGATGGCAGGGGCTGCCGGGCCGGGCGGTGGCGAACTGGGGGCTGCGGGGTGCCGCTGGCTCCGGCCCGGGGCTTGCATCGAGGCGTGGTCGGGGGGCGCTTCTTTGCCCGGGCCAGAAATTTCAGGCCATGGTCGGGCGTTATAGTAGGTGGCGGGGCCTGACCGGAGGTTCCCGACCTTGGATTAGGAGGTGCCCGTCCAAAACCTACATCCGGCAGGAGGAAGCCGATTTGTATCCGTTTGAGAGGTTCACCGAGCGGGCGAAGAAAGTCCTCACGCTCGCCCAGGAGGAAGCCGAGAGGTCTCATCACAGCTACATCGGCACGGAACACCTCCTGCTCGGGCTGTTGAGGGAAGGAGAAGGTCTCGCCGCCAAGGTCCTCAACAACCTCGGCGTCGAGATCGGCAAGGTGCGCCAGACGATCGAGTCGGTCCTGGGGCGTAACGAGCGGATCATCATCCAGCAGATCATCCCCACCTCCCGCGTCAAGAAGGTGATCGAGATCTCCTTCGAGGAAGCGCGGCGGATGGGGCACAACTACGTCGGCACCGAGCACCTGCTCCTGGGCTTGCTCATCGAGGGCGAGGGCATCGCGGCCCACGTCCTCGAAGACCTGGGCGCCACCCTGGACAAGGTCCGGGCGGAGATCGAGCGGCTGCTTCACGACTCCACCCTGGACGACTCGGAGCCAGCACCCAAGAAGCCGTCGAAGACTCCACTCCTGGACCAGTTCGGGCGTGACCTGACCGACATGGCCCGGAAGAACCTGCTCGACCCGGTGATCGGCCGGAAGATGGAGATCGAGCGGGTCATCCAGATCCTGTCTCGTCGTACCAAGAACAACCCGGCCCTGATCGGGGAGCCGGGCGTGGGCAAGACCGCCATCGCGGAGGGACTGGCCCAGCAGATCGTCTTGGGCAACGTGCCGGAGTCGCTGCTCCACAAGCGGGTGCTGACCTTGGACATGGGGGCGCTGGTCGCCGGGACCAAGTACCGAGGCGAGTTCGAGGAGCGGCTGAAGAAGATCCTGGACGAGATCCGCTCCAGCAAGGAGGTCGTCCTCTTCATCGACGAGCTCCACACCCTGGTCGGTGCCGGGGCGGCTGAGGGTGCGATCGACGCGGCCAACATCCTGAAGCCGGCATTGGCCCGTGGCGAGATCCAGTGCATCGGCGCTACGACCTTGAACGAGTACCGGAAGTACATCGAAAAGGACGCCGCCTTGGAGCGCCGGTTCCAGCCCGTCTTCGTGGACCAGCCATCCACGCAGGAGACGATCGACATCCTCTTCGGGATCAAGTCGCTCTACGAGAAGCACCACCGGGTGACGATCACCGACAGCGCTGTCCGGAGCGCCGCCCTTCTCAGCGATCGCTACGTCTCCGACCGGGCTCTCCCAGACAAGGCCATCGACCTCATCGACGAGGCCTCGGCGCGGGTCCGAATGAAGCTCACGACCACCCCGGATGAGCTGAAGGCGATGCAGAAGGAGATCAAGCGCCTCCAGGCTCAGAAGGAGGACGCCATCGGGGGCCAGGACTACGAGACGGCGGCCATGGTCCGGGAGAAGGAGAAGAAGCTCAAGGACCAGTACGCCCAGAAGGAGGCGGCGTGGCGCGACCAGCTAGGCGCGACCATTCCGGAGGTGACCGAGGAGGATATCGCCACCATCGTGGCCTCCTGGACCGGGGTTCCGGTGTCGCGCCTGGTCGAAGAGGAGACCACTAGGCTCCTGCGGATGGAAGAGGAGCTTCACCGGCGAGTGGTCGGTCAGGATGAGGCGATCACGACCATTGCCCAGGCGGTGCGTCGGGCCCGGGCCGGGTTGAAGGACCCACGACGTCCGATCGGATCGTTCATCTTCCTGGGGCCAACGGGGGTCGGCAAGACCCTGTTGGCCAGAGCCCTGGCCGAGTTCCTGTTCGACTCCGAGGATGCGTTGATCCGCCTTGACATGTCGGAGTTCATGGAGCGGCACACCACCGCTCGGCTCGTGGGCTCGCCACCCGGCTACGTTGGCTACGATGAGGGGGGGCAGCTGACCGAGGCGGTTCGCCGGCGGCCCTACTCCGTCATCCTGCTGGACGAGATCGAGAAGGCCCACCCCGAGGTCTTCAACATGCTCCTCCAGATCCTGGAGGATGGTCGGCTCAGCGATGCCAAGGGCAAGGTTGTGAACTTCGCCAACACCCTGATCATCATGACCTCCAACCTCGGCATCCGGGACGTTAACCAGGCCCAGACCGCCCTCGGGTTCCAGGCTGCGCTGGCTTCCGAGGAGGATGACGTCGAGCGCCGGCACAAGGTCATGAAGAGCAAGATCGATGAGGAGCTGAAGCGGCTGTTCCGGCCGGAGTTCCTCAACCGGGTCGATGCGATCGTGACCTTCCGACCGCTGACGCCGGCCCAGGTCCGCCAGATCGTCGACCTGGAGATCGCCAGGCTCCAGAAGCATCTGGTCGAGCAGGACGTCACGATCACCGTGACTGACCGGGCCAAGGATCGCCTGGCTGCGGAGGGCTTCGACCGGCAGTTCGGCGCTCGGCCGCTCCGTCGGGTGATCACCAGCCGGATCGAGGATCCGCTCTCGGAGGAGATCTTGCGAGGGCGTTTCGCCCGTGGCGACCGGGTCGAGATCGATCTCGGGCCTGACGAGACCTTCGTGTTCCGCGTCCTGGAGACGCACCAGAAGGAGCCAGCGGGCTCGGCGCCGGCTGGGTCAGGGACCTCCTGAGGGGCCCGCGGTCGAGCTCCTTGGTGGCCGGCAGCGCTGGCTGCTGAGGGGGCAGGGTGCGGGCTCGCTGCCGGGACATCGAGGTTGCCTGGTCGGAGTGGGGATGCGGGGAGCCGTTAGTGCTTGTTCATGGCCTGGGCGAGGATCGCCGGGTCTGGCGGAAGGTCCTCCCGTGGCTCGTCCTGCGGCGACGTGTCCTGGCCTACGACCTACGCGGCCACGGAGAGACGTCTTTGGGCAGGGCGGACGGGACGCTACGGCAGCTGGGGGAAGACCTGGTCGCCTTCTTGGATGCCTTGGCCCTGGGACGGGTTGACCTGTGCGGCTTCTCACTGGGCGGGGTTGTGGCCCTTCAGGTGGCGATTGATTGGCCGGACCGGGTCCGCGCCTTGCTCCCGGTGGCTACCTCGAGCCGAGTTGGCCGCGCTGCCGTCGACTGGTACGAGGAGCGCGCTCGGCTTGCCGACGGTGGCCTCGACCGGTTGCACCCGGTCCTCTACCGGGATACACGCGATCAGCTCTCTGGAGCGCCCGGGGAGGTGGATGATCATTGGCTGGTGCGGCGTCAAGCCACCGCTGACCCACGCGGTTTCGCCGCCGCCTGTCGCGCCATGATCGGCCTCCATCAACAGCCATTGGATCCCCACCTGCGCCGCATCCGGACACGGGCCTTGGTCATCTCCGCAGAGCGGGATTCCTTTTGTCCGCCGAGGGCAGGCGAGGCCCTTGCTGCTGCCATCCCTGGCGCTCGGTTAGAGGTGGTCGCCGGGTCAGGGCACCAGATCCTGCTGGAGCGTCCGGACGCGCTGGGAGCCCTGATCCTGCGCTTCCTTGAGCCAGAGTAGCTTGCCGCGATGGAGGCGCCGGTTCAGCTCCTGGGCTCTTGGCTCAGCTCCTGGGTCCAGGCGCCGACGCTGTGGGCGACCCGGGCAGGGGTGGTCTGTGACTTGACCAAGTACTCCAAGGCACCTAGCTGCAGCCCCCGCTCCACCAACTCGCGCTCGCTGTAATTGGACAGGATCACGACCGGCACGGCCCGCGTTCGATCGTCCTGCCGCAGAGCCTCAAGGACGCCGAAGCCGTCCAGCTTAGGGAGCCGGATGTCCAGAAAGATGATGTCCGGCGGATGACATCTGGCCATCTGGAGACCCTGGAGCCCGTCCGTGGCGACCTCGACCGTGTAGCCGTCAAGCTCTAGCTTGAGCTTGTACATCTGGGCCACCGCGGGGTCGTCCTCCACGAAGAGGACCCGCACCTCGTCCTCGCGCGTATGCGGCCGGGAGCTTTGCTCGTCGTGGACTTCGTTGGCCTTCATCGACGTTCCTCTTGCGCTCCTTCGACCGGGCTGGGGACCCGGGGTGGACGAATCGTTCCTGCCGTCCAAATGTCAACACATCCCGGCGACGATCCGGCGACACGACGCTTCATGTTCCACGACGAGATGCTGAGCCCCGCCGATGCGTCCATCGATGGGAGTTGGAAAACACGGCGCCCCCGTCACCGTGGAGGCAGCCGCCCGGCGACGGTCGTCCGCTGGAGCTCCGGACGCCGGCTCGAACCCGGATCCCGACCTGGGGTAAGCTCGGCCCTGGCGACCAGCCCGAGGCACGAGTGTTCCCTCGCCCTCAAAAAGGGCGCCGCCCCGGGGGTAGTCAGGGCGGCGCGGCCAAGGAAGGGGGTCGAGAGCCGGGGCACGTCCGGCCTCTTCCGTCCTGCATAACGAAGTGGCCAGCCAAAACGTCACGCTGGCTGAGCTGGAAAAATTAGCCCTCGCGATCTAGAGCCTGATGCCGAAGAGCACCGTTACCTTCGTCTGCCGTGAGTGCGGCGGGGAGTCCATCCGATGGAGCGGCCGCTGCCCCCACTGCCAGGCATGGAATACGCTCGAGGAGTTCCAGGTCACGCCTGGCCGTCCCAACCTGCGCCGACCGGGATCGCCGTCCTCCCGCCCGATCCCCATCGCCGAGGTCGAGGTCGAGGCTGCTCCCAGGCTCGCCCTGGAGTGGCAGGAGCTGAACCGGGTTCTCGGTGGCGGCGTCGTACCGGGCAGCCTGGTCCTCCTCGGCGGTGAGCCCGGGGTCGGCAAGTCGACGCTGTTGATGCACCTTGCAGCTCAGGCCTCGAGGGGTGAGCGACGGGTCCTCTACGTGTCCGGCGAGGAGTCTGCGCAGCAGGTGGCGATGCGGGCCCGGCGTCTGGGCATCGTCAGCTCAAGCCTCCTCGTGCTCGCCGAGACGGACGTCGAAACGGTGGTGACCGCCATCGAGCGGGAGCGGCCCGCGCTTGCCATCGTCGACTCGATCCAGACCGTCCACGACCCGGCTCTGGGGGCAGCGCCTGGCACCGTGACCCAGGTCCGGGACGCGGCCGGACGTCTGATGCGCCTGGCCAAGGAGAGTGCCGTCCCTATCTTCCTGGTCGGCCACGTCACCAAGGAGGGGGCGATTGCCGGTCCGCGGGTGCTCGAGCACGTCGTCGACGCTGTCCTCTACCTGGAGGGTGAGCGGGGCCATGAGTTCCGCATCCTACGCGCGGCCAAGAACCGGTTCGGTTCCACCGAGGAGATCGGGGTCTTCAGCATGGGGGACGCCGGTCTGGAGGAGGTGCGCGATCCCAGCGGTGCGCTCCTAGCCGACCTCCGGTCGTTGCCGGGAACGGTCGTCCTGGCCACGATCGAAGGGACGCGGCCGCTGCTGGTTGAGCTGCAGAGCCTGGTCTCGCCGACGCCGTTTGGGCTTCCTCGCCGCTCGGCTAACGGAGTCGACCTGAATCGTCTCCACATGATCATCGCGGTTCTCGAGAAGCGGGCGGCGGTGCCGCTGGCCAACGCGGACGTCTTCGTCAACGTGGCTGGCGGGATCCGGGTGGGGGAGCCGGCGGCCGACCTGGGGCTGGCGATCGCGATCGCGGGCAGCTTGCAGGATCGTTCCCTGCCGCTCGGCACTGTGGTCCTCGGGGAGGTCGGCTTGGGTGGAGAGGTAAGGCGCGTGGGCAGGCTTGACCGTCGACTTCAAGAAGCGGCACGGCGCGGGTTCACCCACGCCATCGTGCCTCGGGGCGTTGCTGCGCGTCCAGATGGGATGGAGGTGAGCGAGGTGGGTGATCTTGTCGAGGCGTTGAGCCGGGCCTTCTCTTGCTCGGAGGGGTCGCCTCGGCCGTGGCCACGCCCGAGAGCGGATGGGAGGCTCCCTGATGGAACCGGGACCCCCTAGGGTTGGGACCCCTGCCCCCGTGCTCCCATCGCCCGAGGTCGGGGCCATCGTGGCCGGGGCCGGGTCAGGCAGCCGTCTCGGTCGGGGATGCAAGGCCCTGGTCCGGCTGAACGGGCGTACCCTGCTGGCCAGGGCCCTGGAGCTGTTCCTCTCGCTCGATGAGGTGGGCCGTGTGGTCGTGGTCGGCCCGCCGGGCCAGCTCGATCAGGTCCATCAGGAGGTTGCGGCCTTCCGGGCGCGGCGACCGATCCAGGTCTGTGAGGGAGGAGCGACCCGCCAGCAGTCGGTACGGGCGGGCCTGGCTCTGCTCGAAGGCTGCGAGTACGTCCTGGTGCACGATGTCGCCAGGCCGCTGGCCTCCCCGGCCCTGGCGCGACGGGTGCTGGCGGCGGCTCAGCAGGCGGGCGCGGCCATCCCCGGCCTGCCGCTCCGTGATGCCATCAAGCGAGTCGAGGGCCATTGGCTGATCGAGAGCCTGGATCGCTCTCGGCTTGTCCTGGCCCAGACTCCGCAGGGCTTCCGGTACCAGGTCCTGGAGCGAGCGCACTTCCAGGCTGCCGATGCCGGGCTGGTGGGTGACGACGACGCCCAGCTGGTGGCGGCGGCGGGGCATGCCGTGGCCGTCGTTGCCGGCGAGCCGGCCAACGTCAAGCTGACCACGCCCGAGGACCTCATGGTGGTGGAGGCCCTGCTTCGCGATCGGGAGGTCCCATCTGGCGGCCAGGGCGCCTTCGGGGAAGGTCTCCGCGAGCACGAGCAAGGAGCGACCGCCGGATGAGGGTCGGCATCGGGTACGACATCCACCCTCTGATCGAGGGACGCCCGTTGGTGCTCGGCGGGGTCGTGGTGCCGCACCCACGAGGACTGCGTGGGCACTCCGACGCCGACGTGCTGGTCCATGCCCTGATCGATGCCATGCTGGGAGCCGCGGCGCTGGGGACCATTGGCGGCCACTTCCCGGATGGGGATCCGCGTTTCGCGGGGGTATCCTCTCTCCTACTCCTGGACGAGGCCCGGCGCCTGGTGGAGGGGGCCGGGTATCGTGTGGTGAACGTCGATACCGTGATCATCGCGCAGGAACCTCGCCTGCAGCCCCACCTGGAGCCGATGGCCCGAACCTTGGCCGGCCATCTTGGCCTCGACGTCCGGCGCGTCGGGGTGAAGGCCACGTCGCCGGAGGGGCTTGGTGCCTTGGGACGTCTTGAAGGCATTGCCGCTCAGGCCGTGGTGCTCCTTGAGGACCGATCCGAGGGCAGGGAGGGCCGGCCCCACGATCGGGGAACGGCCCCGGGACGGTCGGACGTTGCACACGAGCTCCCGAGGTAACGACGTGATGCTCCGCCTTCACAACACCGCCAGCGGTCGCAAGGAGGAGTTCAGCCCTCTGGAGCCGGGGGTGGTCCGCCTCTACACCTGTGGCCCTACGGTCTGGAATACGCCACACATCGGCAACTACCGGACCTTCCTCTTCTTCGACCTCCTGCGTCGTCATCTGGCGCTGCGGGGGTACCAGCTGCGCCACGTGATGAACATCACGGACGTCGATGACCGGATCATCGAGCAGGCGCACGCTGCTGAAGTTGGCATCGATGCCTACACCCAGCCCTATCGCAAAGCCTTTTTCGATGACCTGGACGCCCTCCGGGCCCAGCGGGCCGAGTACTATCCCCGAGCAACTGACCATGTCCCGGAGATGGTGAGGCTGATCACCCGCCTCATGGATCGCGGATATGCCTACGAGGCGGAAGACGGCGTCTACTTCCGCGTCGCCAACTTCCCAGCCTATGGCCGGCTCTCGCACCTGGATCGGGGCGGCTTGCGCCTGGGGGCTCGCGTCGCCGCCGATCGGTACGAGAAGGAGTCGGCCACCGACTTCGCGCTCTGGAAGCGGGCCCAGCCGATCGACGAGCAGGTGGGGGCGGCATGGGATGCTCCCTTCGGGCGAGGAAGGCCGGGATGGCACATCGAGTGCTCGGCCATGGCCATGGCCTACCTGGGGGAGACGCTCGATATTCACGCTGGTGGGATCGACCTCCTCTTTCCTCACCACGAGAACGAGGTGGCACAATCGGAGGCAGCCACCGGCGAGCCCTTCGTCCGCTTCTGGTTGCACTCGGAGCATGTGTCCGACTCCACGGGCGAGAAGATGTCGAAGAGCGTCGGCAACATCGTCACGCTCCGTGACCTGACCGATGCCGGATACGGGCCGCTGGCCGTTCGCTTCTTCTTGATCGGCAACGCCCATTACCGCTCCAAGTTGCGCCTGACCGAAACGGCCCTGCACGCTGCCGCTGAGCAGGTGCGCCGCCTGCAGGACCTGGCCGAGCGGTTGCGGAGGCTTGAGCCTGGTCTTCGGAGTGACGATGCCGCACTCTATGAGGATGCGCTCGATGCCCGCGACGCTTACCTTGAGGCTCTGGACGACGACCTCAACCTGCCGGCCGGGCTGGGCCATGTCTTCGAGGTGGTGCGCAAGGCTAATGCGGCCCTTGATGCAGGGGTAGTGGGCCCCGCCAGCCGGGAGGCCCTCCTCCATCTGCTGGAGACGGTGGACGCTCATCTCGATGTGCTCCGCCGAGAGGACGTCGAGCTGGATGACGAATTGCGCTCCCTCATCGCCGAGCGTGAGCAGGCCCGACAGGCGCGTGACTTCTCCCGCGCCGATCGCATCCGCGACCAACTTCGCAACCGTGGCGTCCTTCTGGAGGACACCCGCCAAGGCGTACGCTGGCGTCGGGTGGAGCGATGAGCGGCCGTCCAGCTCGCCGGGACGCCGTCCCGGCTCGGCCGTCGCACCCCCGCCCTGTGGGTGCGACCGATCCTCCCCGTGACCGTCGGCTCTCCCTGATCTACGGCCGGAACGCGGTGCTGGAGGCCGCTCGAGCCGGGCGGGTGCGGCGCGCTCTCCTGGCACGGGGGACCGAGCCCGACCCTCGTCTGGAAGAGCTACGCCACCTGACTCGGGTGGAGGAGGTTCCCCCCGCCCGGATCGATGCCCTGGCGCCAGGGGCGCACCAGGGGGTGGTGGCGGAGCTGGCACCTCGGGCCTACTCGACCCTTCGCCAGCTGCTCGAGCTGGGCCCGACCCTGCTGGTCGCCCTGGATGGCATCGAGGACCCGCAGAACCTGGGGGCCATCCTGCGCAGCGCGGAGGCCGCCGGGGTGGACGGTGTGATCGTGCCCGAGCATCGCAGCGCGCCGCTCTCGGCTGCTGCCGTGAAGGCCAGCTCGGGGGCCAGCGAGTATCTGCGCCTCTGCCGGGTGTCGGGGCTCCCCTCGACCATCTCAGAGCTGAAGCGGGCGGGCATCTGGTGCGCCGCGCTCGACCCGCGCGGCGAGCTCCCGGTCTGGGAGTTCGACCTCCGGCAGCCGGTCTGCCTGGTCGTGGGCGGAGAGGGGCATGGCGTGCACCGTTTGGTCCGTGAACGGTGCGACGTGCGCTTGCGCCTCCCCATGCGAGGTCGGATCCCAAGCCTGAACGCCGCTGCGGCTGTGGCCATCGGGCTCTACGAGGCGATGCGTCAGCGGACGGGTGCAGGTGGGTCTTGAGCCGCCGGTGGGGTCGATCTCGAGCGTAGACTCGGATCGTGTCGCCCTCCATGGTCGTCGATGGCTACAACGTGATCTATGCCTGGGATGACCTGCGTTCATTGCTCGACGATTCCCTCGAGCGGGCCCGAGAACGTCTGGTTGAGCGGCTGGCGACCCTGGCGCAGATGACGGACATGGCGGTGGCGGTCGTCTTCGACGCAGCGAAGGGCCCGTCGCCGCGGGGCAGCGAGGAGATGCGTGATGGGGTCCGGGTGGTGTTCACGGGATGGGGATCCAGCGCCGATCACGCTATCGAGCGGATGGCGTATCGAGCCCGTCGGGAGGGTGAGCAGCTGGTGGTGGCCACGTCGGATCGTCTTCACCGGGACCTGCTCCGAGGGATGGGGGCGGCGGTGATCGATGCTCACCAGCTCCGGCAACAGGTCGAGGATGCAGAGCGTGACCTGGAACGGTGGCTGCGGGCGCACGCCAGAGGGGCGACGGCGGGAAGATGACGATGTCCTCCGTGGGATGGCGACAGGGATGCATCCCGGCCGAGGTGCGGCCCTCGGGCGGGGAGATGGGGTGATGCCCATCGACCCGACTCACCTCGAGGCGCTGCGGGTGCTGGGGCATGAATTGCGCCGGCCGCTCACCGTCATCCGAGGTGCGGCGACCATGCTTCTCGAGGACGGCGAGGCTCTGCCGCCGGCGAGCCGGCGGCAGATGCTTGAGCTGCTTGAGCACGGGGTCGAGACGATGAACGACATGATCGACGACCTCTCCACCGCCGTTCACCTGCAGATGGGGGATCTCGGCCTCAACCTCGGGGCGGAGGATTTGGGCTCGCTGGTCGAGGAGGCGGTGGCCGCCGTCCGTCGCCAGGAGCCGGGGCGACAGGTGGAGGTACGGTGTCCCCCCGGCCTGGTGGTGGAGGCCGACCGAGACCAGGCGGTGCGGGTGCTGCGAGCGCTCGTCGCCAACGCCATCCGGTTCTCGCCCTCGACCGCCCCGGTCGAGGTGGTGGCACGCTCGGAGCCGGGACGGGCGCGGGTGGAGGTTCTCGATCGGGGGCCGGGCATCCCGGCCAACTGCCGAGACCTGGCCTTCCAGCCCTTCACCTGGCTCGATTCCCGGGCTGGCGGCCCCGGCCTTGGGCTCTTCCTGGCCAGGGGGTTGACCCGTGCCATGGGAGGGGAGATCGGTATCGTGGATCGGGACGGCGGTGGTTGTGCCGTCTGGGTTACGCTGTCACGCCGTGGCTGAGGAAGTACGAGCGAACGGAACCTTTGCGCGGGCCCTGGTGGTGGGGGCTCACCCCGACGATCCCGAGTTCGGGTTCGGGGGGACCGTTGCCAAGCTCACCAGCGAGGGCACCGAGGTGGTGTACGTCGTCTGCACCGATGGCTGCCAGGGCGGCGAGGACCCCGCGGTCCCCGACGCCACGCTCAGTGCCACGCGGTATGCGGAGCAGCGCGCCGCGGCCGAGGTCCTGGGGGTCAAGGAGGTGGTTTTCCTCGGCTTTCGGGATGGCTCTCTGGCTCCTACGCTTGAACTCCGCCGGGCCATCACCCGTGAGATCCGGCGTTGGCGCCCGGATCTTGTCCTGACTCACGCTCCGGTGCGAAGCCTGGATGGCGCCATCGGGGCTTTCCACCCCGATCACCTCGCCGTGGGCGAGGCGACGCTCAGCGCCGTGTATCCCGATGCGCGCAATCCCCGAGCCTTCCGTGAGCTGCTCGCCGAGGGGCTGCAGCCGCACCGGGTCCGTGAAGTTTGGATGCCGGGGTTCGACCATGCCGACCATTTCGTGGCGCTGAGCCCCGAGTTGGTAGAGCGGAAGATCGAGGCCATCAGGTGTCATCAGAGCCAGTTCGACAAGCCGGGCGTGGAGCCGGGGGCTCCAGCCACCTGGGTGCGAGAACGGCTCCGGAAGGCGGGCGAGAAGGCCGGCGTCGAATATGCCGAGGCGTTCAAGCGGCTTGAGACCGCTTGAGGGGCCCTGCTGCTCGCCCTCGCCGGCTACCGCTCGTCCCGGGCGATCGTCACGATCTCCGGGGGCGGCGTCCGAGAGGGTTCGAGCCCGGCGTCCTGGATTGCCCTGGCGAAGCGAGCGGCGTCCCGTACCGCGCAGCCCCGGGGGTCGTTGTTGAAGTAACAGTACACCTCGGCCGTCGCTGACCAGAGGGAGGCGATCCGTTCGGCCCAGGTGCTGAGGACGCCCTCCTCGTAACAAGGCTCGGGATCGCCCAGCCCCCAGTGAAAGCGGACGAAGCCCCAATCCGTCGTTTGCCAGATGGGCGTCACCCGGCCTGGGGCGTCGGCCAGGCAGAGGGCCGCACCGTGTCGCTCGAGAACGGCACGGGTCTGGTCGCTGAACCAGGACTCTTCCCGGAACTCGACCGCCACCCGTACCTCGGGAGGAAAGCTGCCCAGCGCCTTGGTCAGCCGAGCGCAGTCGGCGCTTAGGCTGGGCGGGAGCTGGAGGAGCACCGGCCCCAGCTTGGTGCCGAGGTGACGAGCCCGTTCCACGAACCGCTGGATCGCTTCTGTCGGCTCGCGCAGTCGCAGGACATGGGTCACGAAGCGACTCATCTTGACCGCCATGACGAAATCCGGCGGCGTCTGGTCCCGCCAGCGCTCGAAGCTGGCAGCGGTCGGGAGGTGGTAGAAGGAGCTATTGAGCTCGACGGTCCGGAAGTGGGCCGCGTAGTGGCCGAGCCAGTCTCGTTGGGGCAGGGGCGATGGGTAGAAGGCCGACCGCCAGCTGGTGTACTGCCAGCCCGAGGTGCCGATGTACACCATGCCCAGGGAAGGATACGTAGAGCCGGCAACCGGCGCTGGCTCAGCGAATGCGCATCTCCACCCAGGCTTGGACCTCGCTCCGCATGGGCTCGTCGGCGCCGAGCTCCTCCAGCAAGCCGATGCGGAGCGACTCTTCCAGGGAGAGGAGGGGAACGCCGTAGAGAGCGGCGGCCTCGCGGAGCATGCGGGCATGCCACGGCTCGGGAGGTGGGGGGGAGGATAAGTGCCGCAGAGCTCGACGGAGACGTGGTCGCCAGCGGCCGCCCTGCCCCACGTCGGCGAGCGTCTGCGGCGCGTCCCAGGGCCAGTCGGTGAGCAGGCAGGCGATGGAGGCCTTGGCGGCACGGAAGCCCTCGCTGCCGTGCAGCGCGACCTCCCCCCAGCCCTGGATCAGCCCCACCACGGTCGAGCGTTCGTTCCGCTCCGCACAGGCACGCTCCACGCATTGCAGCAGGCTGAAGAGCGCCCAGAAGCCACAGCGACAGCCGCTGCCAGGAGCGCGCAGACAGCGTCGTAGGGGCGCCAGACAGCGGGCCGTGTTCTCGCCAGGCTCCCAGGTGTAGCTCGCGGCCCACGACTCCAGGCGCATGCCTCGTAGGCGCCAGAGCCGCCAGCCAAGGATCGGCTCCGCCCGTCCGTTCGTCGGCGGGCGGGTTCCGTGGTTCGCTGTCACCTCTCACATAGCCTGCACCCGTCAGGGCCGATCTGGCCAGTGGGGGACCGGTTTGCGGTCCCGTCCTCCGGTGGGGCGCGGGCTCGCCGGCCTCGGTGGGGCGGACCGGGACACGCCCCCACTCCGGCGACGTCGTCGCCTGGACCTGGAGGCCGGGCCTCAGCGAGGCCGCCGGAAGCGCTGGCCCGATGCCCTGGGCCACCCGCCGGGTGGGGTGCGGCGACGAGCAAGGACATAGAGAGAGCCTCGTGGAGGTCCCAACCACAGGGCCACCATAGCGCCACCCCCGACGCCTGTCCTCGCACCGCCCACCGTCCAGGATCGAGCCCCCTCCTGGCCATCCTCTGCCGCCTTCTCCACCTAGGGGTGACGACAGCTGACGTGTCCACACACCACCATTCACTTCCGTCAACTCGAAGCAGTGGGAGCGCGAGCAAGGCATCCCTCCCGTCACCGCCTCCCGCTGCTTCTCGTCGGGCACGCTTCCCGTCCCGGCCCGGCGAGTCGGTCACCTGATCCTGGGGAACGCCCCGGCGTGACCGCTCGCGTGTCCGCTCCCGATCAACGCTCCGATCTGGACCGGCAAGTGGCGGGTGGTGCCGCTTGGGTGGCCCAGGAGGGGCTCGCCGTCGGGAGCCTTCTGACCGAGGTCGGCTCGGCCCTGAACGGAACGCGTCGGAGGTTCCTGGCGCTGCTACGTGACCCGACCGTGACCACGATCGTGGTCGAGCCTCGGGACCGCTTCGCGCGGTTCGGGGCCGAGGAGATGGAAGCTGCCCTCGCCACTCAGGGAGGGGGCTGGTGGGGGTCGATCACTCCGAGGTCGACGAGGACCTGGTCCGAGACGGAAGCGAGCTCCTGAGCGGCCTCGGTGCCCGGCACGACGGCCGGCGTGCCGCCGCCCATCGGGCGGCCCGGGTGATGGCCGCGCTCCCGCACGATGGCCCGGAGGGGTGCCCCCCAAGGGTTCCCCATCGGAGCACGCTCCGATGGGGTCCCCAGGCCGGCCTCGTGGGGTCCCCGGTGAGACCCGGGCCTCCCGGGCACGCGGCGAGGAAGCGCGAAGCCCGCGAGGGCAACCCCGTGAGGG
>DATGLL010000209.1:0-3902 GCA_035294145.1 Candidatus Dormiibacterota bacterium
CCGCCCCAGACCGTCTCCAGGCCTTCGTGCGCGAGCCCTTCGGTGACCCCGGAGGGGATCGGTGCCCTGGACGGGACCGGCGTCCTCGGGGCACCCCATCGGAGCTCGCTCCGATGGGGACCCCTCGGTGGAGAGCCCCTGAAGAAGGGGGGGCCTCGGTGGGGGATGCCGCGGCAGGGCTGGGGCACGGCCGGCGAGGTCGAGCGCTGCCGGATCGGGGTCCTCCTGGAGGTCCCCGATGGGGTTCTCTGACCGTCGCTCCCTCACAGCGACCCCGACGACCTCGCCTCCTCCCTGGCCCTGGCCCCGACCGAGCTCTCGCTCCAGGAGCTGGCGACGGCGGCGCGACCCGGTAGGTCGCGGAGCCGTGCCTCAAAGAGGCGAAGGGGGAGACCGGGCTGGACCAGGACGGGGTCCGGCGCTGGCCGAGCCGGCACCGGCACCTCACCTCATCGATGCCGGCCGGTGCCTGGCCGGCGGCGATCCGCCGCCAGGCCGAGGGGCAACAAGGGGCGGTCCCCCGGCCCGACCAGGAGTGCCCGAGGGGCACCGGCTGCTGGTGGTGGCACTGCCCGCGAGCGCACCGGAGCTTCGCCCGGTGTGGTCATGGTGGACACGATCGAGCTGGATCCCGGGCTGTGCCAGGGTAGGCTCCCTCGGACTGGCTCCTGCAGCCACGCCGGCGTCTCGACGCGGCGGGTGGGGGCCCGGGTCCAGGCCACGGGCCACTGGGCATCTCGAGGTCGCAGGTCCTCAGAGCTGGCCCGTGGCCTGGACGCGCTTGGGCCACGCTGTCGGGAGGGCGGCCGGGTGGTGAGCGTGGTCGCCACCGGCTCAACGCTGACGGCCACCGCGAGATCCTGGGCATCGACGTCCTCGCCAGCGACGACGGCACGGTCCGGACGAGCTTCCTGCGCGGTCTGGTGACCCGCGGCAGGGGCGGCCAAGCCGCGGTCATCTCCGACCCCCACCGGTGACGATGCCTCTGCCGCCTCTGTCCTGGTGGCGACCTTGACGGCCCAGCTCAGGGAGGGAGGCACGCCGCTCGCCCAGACCGGGGTGCCCGTCCTGCGCGCGACGCTACCCGGGCCGCCGCCGCGACGCATACCCACCGGCGCCGGCACCGGGAGCGATGCTTACCGCCGCGCCGCCATCGAGGATGACCGTGGCCCGCGCTCTCCCGCCACCCGACAGGGCGTGGGCCCGACCACGTCGCTCCCAGCCTCACGCTTCCCTTCCTGCAGCGCAGCTCCGAGGGTTGGGCGGAGAATACTGACCACTTGGAATGCAAGAGATCCCGGTTCGAGTGCTGGTCAGCATGCTGATCGGAGCGCTGGCGATCACGGCCTGCGGCGGCTCGGTCGCCGTGGGGAGCCCCGCTCAGCCGCTGGCCCCCCCGAGGGCGCAGGTGCTGCACTTCGGCGTGGCCCAGTCAAGTCTGATCCTCGACCCAGCCCGGGTCCACGACCCGACCACCGCCTCCGTAGTCCAGAACCTGTTCGACGGCTTGTACCGGTGGGACGAGCACCTGAGGATCGTGCCCGACGCCGCCCAGGGCATGCCTGACATCTCGCCTGATGGTCTGACCTACACCTTTCACCTCAATCCATCGGTCAGGTTCTCCAACGGCGACCCGGTAACGGCCCAGGACTGGATCTGGTCGTGGACCCGGGCCCTGCGGGTCCATGCCGCCGACCTGAGCGCCTTGGAGTTGATCCAAGGCGCCACCGAGGTAGAAGAGGGGAGGTCGACCACGATCGCGGGGCTCTCGGCGCCCGACAGTCTCACCCTGGTGGCCCATTTGGTGCGGCCAGCCGGTTACTGGCTCGGCCAGCTCGCCATCCCCGGCCCCACGAGCGTGGTGGACCCCCTGGTGCTCACCGCCAGCGGGGACCCGGATGGCGCCGAGTGGGCGACCCGCCCCGCCACCTGCGTGGGGACCGGCCCGTATCGCCTGGCCGGGGTGCGCCCCGGTCGGTCTCTATGGTTTACGCCGCTGCCCGACTGGTGGGGAGGGTCGAGCGGGGTCTTGCAGAAGATCGTGGTCGACCTCGGCGTTCCCCCCACGGCCCAAGTGCACCGTTTCGCGGACGGAACCTACGAGATGGTGGGGGAGGCGGCCCAACCGATTGACCCGACCGCCCTGACGCATAGCGCTGGCGGAACGGACCTGCGTCAGGCGCTCCATCAAGAGCCCACCGCCACCACCGTCGCGCTCACCTTCGATCTCACCAGCGGCCCCTTCGCGAGCGGGGCCGAGCCGGCCCCTGCGGGGGTCACGCCGGCGGCCGAGGATCCTGGCCTGGCGGCTCGGGAGGCGTTCGACCTGGCCATCGACCGCCAACAGCTGGCCGACGAGGTCTGCGCCGGCGCCCTGACCTGCATCCCGGCCACGGGCGGCCCCATCCCGCCGACGCTCCGCGGGTACCTGGGGCCGGCGAGGGATCCCTACGCCCACACCGATCCCGCGCGGGCCCGGCGGCTGCTGGCCCAGGCAGGGGGGCCGACCAAGTTCGACGGCCTCGTGCTCGGCTACCCTCCGGACGCCCGAAGCGCCCGCATCGCGCAGGCACTGGTCGCCCAGTGGCGATCGGTGCTGGGGATCGAGGTGACCACGGCCATCGTTGGGCCGGGCCTCCAGCCCCCTCCTCTCCTGCTGGAGACCTGGACCGCCTCCTACGACAGCCCGCAAGCCTGGTTCGATTCCCACCCCGAGTGTGGGGGTACGGGGGCGACCTCCTGCCCGGCTTCGGTTCCACAGCTGCTGGCTCGAGCAGCAACCACGGCCGGTGACGGCGCCCTGCCCCTCTACCAGCAGGCCCTCCAACTCGTGGTCAGGGACGTGACCTGGCCAGCCCTGCTCTATATCCAGCAGCCGCTGCTGGCCCAGCCTTACCTGCTCGGTTGGGGCTCCAACGGCCTCGAGGACGTCCCCTGGACCGATCTCAAGATCGCCGAGCACTGAGGGACCAAGGCTCGTACCCTATCGACCATGACCGAGCAGCCGCTCAGCGCACGTCGTTGTGTGCCCTGTGAGGGCGGCGTCCCGCCGCTGACCGAAGAGCAGATACAGCCGCTCCTGGCCCAGATCAAGGGTTGGCAGGTGGAGGAGTCGGGCGGCCACCAGCAGCTGGTGAAGACGTTCCGATTCCCCAACTTCGTGAAGGCGGTGGAGTTTGTGAACCGGATCACACCGGTGGCGGAGTCGGAAGGGCACCACCCCGACCTACTGGTCGCCTGGGGCCAGGTAAGGGTCCAGCTCTGGACCCACGCGGCCGGGGGGCTGACCGAGAACGACTTCATCCTCGCCGCCAAGGTCGACGAGGTGGCCGCAGGCGCCGCCTCTTGAGGCCGAAGGAGGCATCGCCAACCTCATCGAGCCACGAGGCGCGTGTTGTCCGCGGCCGATCGATGGGAACGACGCCACGCTCGGCAGGGGTATTGTGGAGCCCAACGGCCCAGGCCACCCCGGCGGTGGCCTCCGACCGGCGTCCTTGGTCGGGGCGGGCCAGGGAGCCATGGGCCCCGGCAGCGCTCCCCTCGCCGGAGGGAAGCAGGGACGAGCCGACGTAGCTCAGCCGGAAGAGCGATCGCCTTGTAAGCGATGGGTCGGGGGTTCGAATCCCCCCGTCGGCTCCACCAACGAGTCGCCCGGGCGCTCCAGCGGTCCTGGCCGGGGCTCCGCCTGGGTGGGGTGAGGTTCGCGCCCTCGGCGTCTGCTCGATCCCACCAACCGGGGGTTAACAACAGCTGACGCGTCCATACACTACAATCCACTTCCATGAACTTGAAGCAGTGGGCGCGCGAGCAAGGCATCCACCCCGTGACCGCCTCCCGCTGGTTCCAGTCGGGCAAGCTCCCCGTCCCGGCCCGGCGAGTTGGTCACCTGATCCTGGTGGACG
>DATGLL010000210.1:0-11814 GCA_035294145.1 Candidatus Dormiibacterota bacterium
CTGAGCGGCCTCGGTGCCCGGCACGACGGCCGGCGTGCCGCCGCCCATCGGGGGGCCCGGGCGATGGCCACGCTCCCGCACGATGGCCCGGAGGGGTGCCTCACGAGGGTTCCCCATCGGAGCACGCTCCGATGGGGTCCCCAGGCCGGCCTCGTGGGGAGCCCCGCACCATGGCCACCCTGATCCGGTCTCGACGGTCGGGGTCGATGTCGGGGTGCGCTGGCTGGCCACCATGGCCACCGCCGAGGGCGTGATCGAGCGGGTGCCCAACCCGGCCCCGCTGGCCCGGAACCTGACCGTGCTGCGTCGGCGCTCCCGGTCCCTCTCCCGCAGCCAGCGCGGCTCGAATCGCTGCCGGCGCAAGGAACGGCGTCGAGTGCGGCTCCAGGCGCACATCGCCGCCCTCCGGCGCCACGAGATCCCTCGGCTCACCACCCGGCTGGCCACCCCCCACGGCCGGATCGTGGGGGAAGGGCTGGACGCCGCCGGCAGGCTGCGCCAGAAGGGGATCCCTGGGGCGCGGGCGCGGCGCCGGGGACCGGCCGATGCGGCCCTGGCCGAGCTCCGCCGGCAGCTTCGTTACCAGGTCGGCTGGTACGGCTCGGAGATGGTGGAGGCCGAGCGGTACCTCTCCTGCTCGAGGCTCTGCCATGGCTGCGGCTTGGTCCAGGACCTCGGGGGGGACGAGCACTGGACATGCAAAGGCGGTGGGGCGCGCCACCGGCGCGATGACCACGCCGCGATCAATCTGGCGAGGTACTCGCCCGGGGCACCCCACCAAGCTGGCTTGGTGGGGGCCCCGCCCGACGGCTCAGTTGGAGCCTCCGTGAGGCGCAGAGCCGCGTCAGGGGACCCCACGAAGCTGACTTCGTGGGGGTACCCCTCTCCCGGTAGGCATCAACACCGGCCTTGAGGGTCTGTACCGCCCAGTCGGAGGCGGAGCGGAGTCCGCCCTCCCCGATGGCCGCCCTGGCCGCCCGATGAGCGACAGCACGCCGGATGCGGCCAAGCGCGCCCTGGCCTTGCTGCCAGGGGCGAGCAGCCCGGAGGTGGACCCGGCCCGAGGGCCCCGCTGGAACCCGGACAGATGAGCGAGAAAGCGAGGCGGGAACTCGGTTCCCTCCAGCCAGCCGCTCGGCGGTATCAGGCGCCGGCCTAGCTACCAACATCGATGTCCTGCATCGATGTCCTGCGGGGTGCACGGACGGATCCCAGACCCACCCGGAAGGTCATGTTCAGCGCGGTCTTGGGGTGGGCCGGAGGTGGCTATCGAACTCTCAACCACGGGCCTAACCGGACCGGCCGCCACCAGCGGTCGCCCCCGCCCGGCGTGGCCCCGAGGATACGCACCCGACCGACCCCGGCCAAGGTCCGATGCGCCGGCAAGGATCACTCAAGAAAAGCGAAAGGCGACCGAGGCAAGCCGCCCCAGGGGGTCGCGGCAGGTCTGCGAAGGCATCCGGAAATTTTCACGATGTTAATCAGATATATTGGATAGAGGAGCTTATGAGCCGAGTCGCCCGGTCCCGCCTTGAACGCCGAGGGCACGGTCCGGGCCGGGCGCCCCGGGGAGCGTCCCCTTCTCCACGCCTACGTGGGCGGCCCCGGGATGAGCCGGTTGGGAGCACCTGAGGAGGCCCGACGATGAGCCAGGACCGAGCTCAGCCACCCACCCGGCCCGAGCGGGCAATCGAGAGAGCTCCTGCGCCCGGTATCGAGCTTGCCCTTGCCGCCTGGCGGGCTGCAGAGCGTGACGCCGCGGGCACAGCGAGCGCGCTGAGACGCCGGGCCTTGACGACGCTGGCAGCCAGCCGAAGACCGCAACGAGCGCAAGGGCGGCAACGGAGGTTACGAGGTCGACGATGAAGGACATCCTCGATCAGGTGGAGACCTGGCTGGCGGCGGGCAGGCGGGTGGCGCTGGCCACGGTGATCGCGACCGAGCGGTCCGCCCCCCACGATCCTGGAGCGGCCATGGCCGTCTCCGAGCAAGGCGAGGTGATCGGTTCGGTCTCCGGCGGCTGTGTCGAGGGCGCCGTGGTCGAGGAGGCGCTTGAGGTCCTTGAGCAAGGGGAGCCAAGACAGCTCACCTATGGGATCGCCGATGAGCTCGCGCTCACGGTAGGGCTGACCTGCGGCGGGACCATCCGCCTCTTCGTCGAGCCGCTGAGCTGGGGGGCGCTGTTCGAGCGGTTGGCGCGCGCGATCCGAGCCGAGCAGCCGGCGGCGCTGGTGACCGAGATCCAAGGCCCTCAGCCCGGGGCCAAGCTGCTGGTCGGCCCCGACTGGGCGGAGGGGGAGCTCGCACCGCGAGAGCTCCAGGATCGGGTGATGCAGGAGGCACGCTCGCTGCTCGCAGCTGGCCTGACCGCTCAGCGCGCCTACGGCCGGCTGGGTGAGGCGCGACGTCGAGAGGTGGAGGTGTTCGTCCGTTCCTTCGCCCCACCGGCGCGCATGTACGTCTTCGGAGCCACCGACTTCGCCCGCGCCACGGCCCAGATCGGCAAGTTCCTCGGCTACCGGGTGACCGTGTGCGATGCCCGTGGCACCTTCGTCACCCGCGCCCGCTTCCCGGAGGCGGACGAGCTGGTGGTGCGTTGGCCGGACGAGTTCCTGGCCGAGGCGCCAGTGGACGAGCGGACGGTGATCTGCATCCTCACCCATGACCCCAAGTTCGACGTCCCCCTCCTCCAGGCGGCGCTTCGCACCCCAGCTGCCTACATCGGTGCGATGGGGAGCCGCCAGACCGATCAGGAGCGGACGCGCAAGCTCCAGGAGGCCGGCATCTCCGAGGCCGAGCTGGCCCGCATCCATGGCCCGATCGGACTCGATATCGGGGCTCGAACCCCTGGGGAGGTGGCCGTTGCCATTGCCGGCGAGATCATCGCGCTACGCCATCGCCGTCCAGGCGGCTTCCTGCGCGACCGCGTCGGTCCCGTCCACGGTCCCCGCCAGGAGCCGACCGGGATGGAGGCGCTGGCCGGGGCAACCGGTTGAGCCACGAGGGTCGGAGCGGATCCAGCTGAGGTCCCGGTGGCGGACGCCGGCCGGGCCCTGGCCCCGGCACCGGGCGGCCTGGGTCGGGCGTCCTCCGGGGTGCGGCCGGCAGCCACCGACTTGCCCCCGGCCACGTCGTCCAGCCCCCGCTGGATGGCCCGTGAGCCCATCAGCTCCCCCGCCGGATCACGGCCTCTCGCCTCTGACCAGCAGCCCGATCGACATCACCCTCGGGCTCAACCTCCTCGTCCCAGATGGTGGGCCGGATGTTGACCCGACCGCGTCGGGCACGCGAGGGCGCGGAGGTCGGCATCGAGCGGCCCCACGCTGAACTCAGCCCCTGGGCCCGGACCGGAGACAGGCACCTCCTCAGCTCCGCATCTCGGACGCGGCTGGGGTCGCGCCAGGTAGCCGCCGACCTCTGACCCCTCGCGTCGGCATGAAGGAGGCGACGGGAGAGACGCGCTCGAAGTCACATGGAGGCGGAGACGAGGTCGCCGCCCACTCCAGAGTGCCGCCCCCGAGGATCGTCACCTGCGAACTCGCCGTTTCGCCAGCTCCACCATGCGTTGATGATGAAGAGCGGATCGAGGGAGCGAGACCGAAGAATGAGATCGAGATGGCGAGGCTGACGCCCCCCCATCCCGCTTCGGAGAACCCGCCTGGATAGGCGACGATGCGTCGCAGCACACCATCTAGGTCCAGAGCGCAGTGATCTTGGGGAGCCAACGGTAGATGTCAGCGAAGCTGGCGAATACGCCGCCTCCGAACAGCAAGCAATGGATGTGAGCGATTGTGTAGCAGCTCTGGCGGAGCTGGATGTCGACGGGGGCAGAGGCCAATAGGCGCCTGAGATCCCACCCGTCAAGAAGGTGGCCATGAACCCAAAGACAAACTTCATGGGCAGCCTGAAACTGATCGATCCCCCCGCGCCGTCGCAATCCCTTTGAAGAACTCGACGTCGGTGGGGATCGCGACCAACACCGACATGGCCATGAAGAAGGTCTCCAGGACGATGCTCATGCCGACGGTGAGCAGGTGATGGGCCCATACCGCCATCGAGAGGAAGACGATCGCGAGAAAGGAGGTCACCATGGGGCGGGAGACGAGCAGCGGCTTGCGGCCGAGGACCGGCGCCACCTCGGAGGCGATCCGAAAGCCAAGTGGGATCATGCGTACCCTTCTGGATGGCCGAAGAGCTAGAGGAGGCACTGGGAGGGCACAGGCCAGCCATCGTCTCCTGAGAAGAGGTCGGTGCCGAGCTACCGATCAACCCCAAGCACGAGCAACACCGCTGCCGAGGGTGTGCCCACCGGCAACCGTCAGGATCGAGGCAGGCACCTGCGCCCAGACGAAGAGCGGGAGCCGCCGAAGGCCCATGCCTGGACCTCGCCCAGCGGCGGGTGGTCCGTCCAACCAGCCGAGAGCGGGCCGCCAAACAGAAGTGCCGAGGGGCAGATCAGGATGGAGACCGGGATGAGCCAGGGTCCGGGCGAGTCGAGACGCGGGAAGGCCATGCCCCGAGCTCCGACCATCAGCGGCACGAGGCAGTTGCCGATGCCGATCAGGAAGATGGTGACGAGGACGAGGAAGAAGACCACGGTCATCCCATGGGTCGACATGATCTGGTTGTGGGCCCGGGCATCGACCACGCGGAAGTTAGGTTGGGCAAGCGGGAGACGCAGGTGAGGGCAAAGATGCCGCCCACGATGAAGCTCAGGAAGGCTGTGATCGGGTACATGATCCCGATCAGCTGGTGGTCGGCGGTGATCAACCAGAGGCCGACCAGCCGCCAAAAGGCATCACCGTAGGTCCGTGATCGCGAGGGAGCCGACATGGCCACCCTGTCCCTGGACTCCTGCGAAGGATTTTTTCCCTTTTCACCATAAAAACTCAGCAAAGCGAGCAAGGAGCCAGGCTCCGGCAGGACCGGCTTGCCACCCCCTCGACTGCCTCGCCCGTCCGATGAACGCTCGGTGATCACCGGTCAGCGGCACGGCCGGGCAGATGATGATCGATCATGTCGATGGGAATCATCGGTCAAACCGGATTGTCGATCCCGCCCGACCGCCCTACCATGGGGTCAGCCGGTGGGTGGCGGCGTCGGTGCGCGGACACGTGGGGGACCGGACGAATGCGGAGGAAGAGAGGGAGCGAGACGAAGCGGCACGATGGGCCGGCGCCTAGCCACCCCGGCAGCCGCCGCCCAGGTGACCGCAGGACGGGCGCCGGCCTAGCATGAAGGCGATCACGATCGAGGACTTGCGACGGATCGCCCGCCGGCGTCTGCCGCGGATGGTCTTCGACTACGTCGATGGTGGCGCTTTCGACGAGCTCACTCTGCGCGCGAACCGAGCCGACTTCGAGCGCCTGCGCTTCCGGCCGCGCGTGCTGGTCGACGTCTCGGAGCGAGACCTGAGCGTGAGCCTGTTCGGCAACCGGCTGGCGCTGCCCCTGGTCCTGGCGCCGATCGGCTTGGCTGGCCTCGTCGCCCGCCGGGGCGAGATCCAGGCAGCTCGGGCAGCGGAGGCCTCGGGCATCCCCTTCTGCCTGTCCACCGCCTCGGTGTGCTCCATCGAGGAGGTTCGGTCGGCGACGGTGAAGCCGTTCTGGTTCCAGCTCTACATGGGCAAGGACCGGGAACTTGCTCGGGCCTTGATCGACCGAGCCCACGCCGCCGGCTGCTCGGTGCTCGCGTTCACCGTGGACGTGCCTCTCGCCGGCCAGCGGGAGCGTGACCTGCGCAACGGCTTCACGGTGCCCCCCAGGATCACAGTGGCCAACGCCTTCGACACGGCTCGCCGCTGGAGGTGGGCACGTGACGTGCTGCTGGGCTCCCGGATCACCTTGGGCAACGTCCCCCACTCCCCCCGTGAGGGCTTCCTGCCCCTGGCCAGGCTCATGCTCCGTAACCAGGACGCCTCCAAGACTTGGCGGGAGTTCGAGTGGGTGCGCTCGCTCTGGTCAGGTCCCCTCCTGGTCAAGGGCGTGCTCACCGTCGAGGACGCACGGCTCGCCGTGGAGCACGGCGCCGACGGGGTGGTGGTGTCGAACCACGGGGGCCGCCAGCTGGACGGGGCGCCCTCCAGCATCTCAGCCCTCCCCGCGATCGTGGAGGCGGTGGCAGGACGCGCCGTCATCCTTCTCGACGGTGGCATCCGACGCGGGCAAGATGTCCTCAAGGCCCTGGCGTTGGGAGCCCAGGCCTGCCTCATCGGGCGGGCCTTCGTGTACGGCCTGGCCGCCGGGGGCGAAGCCGGGGTTCGGCGGGCGATCGAGATCCTGGCCGGCGAGATGGACACCACCTTGGCCCTGCTCGGCCGTCGCAGCGTGGCCGAGCTCGATGGCTCGGCGCTGGAGCCGATCGAGCCCCGAACGCCAATGCCCACCGTGGGCTGAGGCCGCCCCACCGACGTCTGCCTTGCCATCCTCCGCCTCCTGGTCGGGAGGCGAGACGGAGAGGCTGACCGTCCCCGGCTGCCGGTCAGGCGGCCGCTCCGCCTTCCTTGGTCGGAGCCCAGAGAGGCAGGCGCAAGGTGAAAGTGCTGCCCCGGCCGGGCCACGATCGGACATGGATGTCGCCACCGTGGCGCCGTGCCAAGTCGCGGGCCAGGTAGAGGCCCAGGCCGGTTCCTGGGATGTGCTCCGTCTCCGGGGTGACGATGCGACCGAACCTGGTGAAGAGGCGAGGACGATCACGCCGGGCGATGCCAACGCCGTGGTCGCTGACCGCCACCGAGGCCGTGCGGGGACCGACGCGGCACTCGACTTGGACCTCACCACCGCCCGGCGAGTACTTGATGGCGTTGTGGATCAGCGCGGTGAGGATGAGCGCAAGCCGAGCGCGGTCACCCTTGACCAAGGCCCTCCGCCCCGACAGCCTCAGCCGCAGGGGATGATCCGAGCCCGCCAGTGGCTCAAGGGAGTGCACGGCCGCGACCACCACCTCGCGCAGGTCCACCTGGTGAACGGTGAGGGCGACCGCGCTGTCCTCGAGGCGAGCGGCCTCCATGATCTCGTCGATCAGGTGCCCCATCTCCTCGACCCGGGCTCGCAGGAGAGGGAGCACCGAGGGCAGCTCGCTCAGCGGCAGCGTCCCCTCCTCGACCATCGATAGGTAGCCGCGGAGGACGGCGAGCGGGGCACGCAGCTCATGCGACACCAGTCGCAAGAGGTTGGTCTTCATCTGCTCGAGCTGGACCGACCGATCGATCTGTCGCCGAAGGCCCGCCGTCTCGGGGTCACGGGCGGCGGTCCGGGCATCATCCCGTCGGCGCCCGACCACCAGGGCCGCCGCCGTGGCCGCAGCCTGAAGCGCCCAGGCATCCTCCTGGGTGAAGCCGGTTGCCCCCCGGCTGTCGCAGGCGATCACGACCCCGAGCCGACGATGCCCGACCCTCCAGGGGGCCACGATGGCGTCCCTGACGCCGAGCGTCTCCTCCAACACCTCCGGCGCCCATGCGAGATCAACGTTGGGATCGGCCCGACTCCAGATCACGGCCTCGCCGAGCGCCATCAGCTCGTCGCCAGCGAGCGAGCCGGCGATGAGCGGTGGCGGCTCGCCGGGTGAGAAACCAAAGGGCTCTTGAGCCAAGGCCAGCACGCGCCGGGCCGGATCGTGCCGCCAAAACGCCACCCTGGAGGCGCCGACCAGCCCGGCCAGGGAACGGGAGAGCCGTCCCAGGGGCAACGCCTCGGCATCGGCGTCGGCGAGGTGCTCGGTCACGAGGCGGAGCGCTCGCAGGACCGGGAGCTGCTCCCGCCGACCGGAGCCCCCCCACAGGCCGAGCACGTGGGTCACCGTTCTGGAGCCCCAGGACAGCGGCAGCAGCTCGACCTCTCCGGCCCCGGAGGGGAGGAGGACCCGAGCCGGGAGCCCTGTGCGCGCAACCTCCTGGTGGGCGGAGCGTACCCCCCGGCGATCCCGTTCCTCGACCGGCCCGCCCAGAGGATCCCCGTCTCCGAGCTCACGACCGGCCCAAGGCGAACGCCGGAAGGCCTCGTTGCAGTAGAGGAGGCGGGGCTCCGGCCCCATCTCGATCAGCGTGACCCCCAGCCCTGTCATCTGCAGGAGGCTGGAGTCGGAAAGGGCACGCACCAACGCCGTTGGTGCGCTCCAGCGCCCCGGCGGCACCGAGGCTCGGTCCACGGGGGTGCCGCCCTCGCTCTCCATTGGCTCTAATCATTATAGTCATGATTGACAAAAATGCTGGTGTGATACGCCAAAGAAGATCCCCAACCCGTCAGCATGGAGACGGCGGGCCCCTCCCCCCAGAGGCGATGGGCGCTCCGAGGCAGCGCAAGCCCGTCTCCGTGGAACGGCGGGAGCGGTGACCGGGCCGCTCAGGCGTCACCGGGCGGCTCAAGGGTGATGCCCAAGCCGTCCCGAGCGTTCATCCAGCAGATGCGCTCAAGATCCTCAGGGCTGAAGCCAGCCTGGGCCAGGCTGGCGATCACCCGGGCGGGATCGCCGATCACGTGCGGGTAGTCGGTACCCAAGACCATCCGTCCCACCCCCACGAGGTCGGCGAGCAGGCGCAGGGCCGGCGGGTGGTAGCTGACGGTGTCGTAGAACAGCCGCCCCAGGTACCAGGTGGGCCGGCGCTCCACCTGCCGGCACTCCGCATAGGCGTCCGCCCCGATCTCTAGGCGACCGGCCAGGTAGGGAAGCGCTCCACCGGCGTGCAGGACGATGAGACGAAGGTGGGGATGACGATCGAGAAAGCCGGTCCAGATCAGGCGCGCCACGGCAAGGGTGGTGTCGAAGGGGAAACCGACCATGGGCACCAAGGCGTGATCCTCCATGTGGCGGGTGCCGACCATGGGGGTCATGGGGTGGATCAGGACGGGACATCGAAGCTCGTCGACCCGTCGCCAGAAGGGATCGAAGCCGGGATCGTCCAGGGCACGCCCGGCGACGTTGGTGCCGACGACCACGCCGTCGAGCCCGAGTTGGAGGATGGCCCGGTCCAGCTCCTCCACCTCAGCGCCGGTGCCCAGAGGAACGCTGGCCAGGCAGCGCAGCCGTCGGGCGTGAGCAGCACGGATGCGGGCGTACTCGTCGTTGACCAGCCGGGCGGCGAGGATGGCGTCGTCGGCCGTAAAGGCATAGACGTTGGGCGCGGTGAGGGAGAGAACCTGGACGTCGATGCCGACCGCGTCCATCATCTCGAAGCGCCGCTCAAGGTCCGTCATCGGAGGTGTGAGCGTGGCCAGCCGGGTGCCGGCCTCCTCCAGGTAGCGCCGGCCCTGGAGGTCGGTGCGAACGCAGACCCCGCGGCCACGCTCCTCCAGGAGGGCCAGGTAGGCCGCGGGATAGAAGTGGTTGTGGATGTCCACCCGCATGTGCCCATCATCGCCCGCCGGCCCAGCACCTGGGCGCCCCCACCCCTACCTCAGGCCGTCCACGGCTCCTCGCCGCACCACCGGTGACCACTGCGGCACAGCCACGCCGGCGAGCCCGTCCAGGGCCAGCACGAGCATCACCGGCCGCGGTGGGGCGAGGGCCTCGGGCCGGCATGGAAGCCGCCGGGGCCAGCCTGGGGCGCGCCCTCGCCGCCCTTCCCCCGAGCGCCCGAGACCCCCGGTCCCGGCCGAGGTCGGCCCCATGCCATTCGCATCCTCATGCGCACCTGGCTGCGGGCGATCTGGGCCTCCCGGCACTCCGGCCAGCCCTACCATCCGGCCCGCCACCACGCCGTCGCCCAGGGGTTGACCTGGGCAGCTCATGCCTGACCGGCCCTCGCCTTGGCAACCGTCGGTGGAGGGCTCAGGCCCTCACCGCCCCGGAGGTGCCCTCCCCGCGGGGAGGGCACCGATCGCCTCCGCCGGGTCAGACCGCCGGGCCGGTGGTCAGGGTCACGGTCGCGCTGTGGCTCCCGCTCTGGTCGACCCAGGAGACCTGCACTCGCTGCCCCGGCTTGTCCTGGTGGAGGATCTGGCCAAGGGTGTCGGTCGAGTCGACGGAGTGGCCGCCGACCGAGGTGATCACGGCGTAGCGGGAGATGCCCGCCTGATCGGCGGGACTTCCCGGGACCACCCCCAGGACGAGCACCCCCGAGCTCACGTTCAAGCCCAGCTCCGCCGCGGTCGTGGCGTTCAGGTCAGCCACCTCCACGCCCAGGTACCCCGGCTGTCCGATGATCACGTTGGAGCTCGCGTGGCCAGCCCGGATCTGGTTCACGATGTCAACGGCGGTGTTCACCGGGATGGCGTACCCGACCTCCGTCACCTCCTGACCCAGACCGTTGGTCGCGCCGGCCGTGATCATGCCCACCACCTGCCCAGCCGCATTGACGAGCGGCCCTCCGGAGTCACCCTGGCTGATGGGCGCGTCGGTCTGGATGAGGTTGCTCAGGTGCTCCGTTCCGCCGCTCTCGTCACCAACCGTGATCGAGCGGTTGAGGGCGGTGATCGTGCCCTCAGTGACAGTCGGGGAGCCGCCCTGCCCCAAGGCATTGCCGATGGCCACCACCGGCTCGCCTACGGTCAGTGTTGAGGAGTCGGCGAGGGTGACGGTTGGCAGGCCGGAGACGCCGCTGACCTGCAGCAAGGCCACGTCGTCGGTGGGGTCGGCCCCCAGCACCTGGGCCGAGTGGTCACCATGGCCGGGAATCGTGACCTCGATGCTTGTCGCACCCTGGATCACGTGGTTGTTGGTGAGGATCTGGCCAGAGGAGGAGACGATCATGCCCGTCCCTGCGGCCTGGGCCGTACCTCGCCTGCCGACCGAGGCCAGCACGGTGTTGACGTCGACCACGGCCGGCTCCACCTTGCTCGTGATCGTCGGCACGTTCAAGGATCGGCCGGACTGACTGCCCTGCTGGGGAACCGTGTGGATGGGAGGCTGGGCAGCCGGTGCGAGGCCGCTGACGCCGGTCCTGCCCAGGCTCCAACCGATGCCCAGGCCAGCGGCGAGCAGGACCACCCCTCCCACCACCGCCGCCAACGCGATCCACGCCCGCCGACTGGCAGAGGAGCCGGGGCTCCCTCCCGGCGGAGGCCAGCCCCCGGGAGGAGGACTTCCCCCCTGCCCCCAGCCCGGGTACGTCGGCCCGCCGGTTGGGCTGTCCGGAGGGCCCGGCAAGGGTGAGGAGGGCGCACCCGGTGGCTGCCAGCCCATCGTCGGCGGGGGTGAAGGCAATATCGGCCCGCCCGAGGGCTGGCTGCCCCCGTCGCCCTGAGGCTCTTGGGCGTCGCGGTCACCATCGAACATCGTCATCTCTCTCCTCGTTGGGGGAGTGCGCCGGCTGCCGGGCGCTCTGTTCGGCATCAGCTCGAACCATCACAGCTCAAATGCTGCCTCCGAGATCTGAGAGCAAGCTGAGAGAGGCCTTACGATTCCATCAAGGATCAACCAACCGTTGCGGTGCCGTGTTCGCCACTGTCGCGGGCCGGGACCTCCCCTCGCCCACCTCCCGGCAGCGGCCAGAACCGCAACCCGGCCCACTCCTTGCTCGCGCTCGGCCCTCCCCCTGCCTCCGCCGGGCCACCGACCCCCGCGCCCGTAAGCCCTCGACACCTTCGCCGACCGCTCTCGCCACGCCTGTCCCGAGCCGCCCAAGGCCCGGGGCAGGCGGCTCCTCCCCACCCTCCGCACCCCGTGCGTGCCCGGTTGCAGGTCATCTGGGCCCGCTGGCACTCCGGCCCCACGGCCCGACTCACCACCGCACCGCCAAGCGGGGTGTCGAGGTCGTGCGCGTGATGGGCCGGGCTACCGGCCGGGGTGGGGGAGGACGACGGGAGCAAGGTAGCCACGTGGCGATCTCCCCCAACCCGACCACGAGGCCACCGCTCGTCTGCCCCCAGCGTACGTCCT
>DATGLL010000211.1:0-14119 GCA_035294145.1 Candidatus Dormiibacterota bacterium
ACACGCGCCACCTGCCGATCCAGATCGGGACGCTGATCCGCAGAGGACACGCGAGCGGGCGGTCACGCCGGCCGGGGACCGCGCCGGGGCGTCCACCAAGATCAGGTGACCGACTCGCCGGGCCGGGACGGGGAGCTTGCCCGACTGGAACCAGCGGTAGGCGGTCACGGGGTGGATGCCTTGCTCGCGCGACCACTGCTTCAAGTTCATGGAAGTGGATTGTAGTGTATAGGCGCGTCAGCTGTTGTCAACCCCCAGCGGATCCCCTCAGCGGCTGACCCGGAAGTAGACCACGTCCCCATCGTGGAGACGGTAGTCACGACCCTCCACTCGTAGCCTGCCCATCGCCCGGAGCGCCTCCATCGACCCCGCGGACACCAGCTCCTCGACCGAGGTCACCTCAGCCCGGATGAAGCCCTTCTCGAAGTCAGAGTGGATCACCCCCGCTGCGGCCGGCGCCGGCGTGTCACGCTGGCAAGGCCAGGCTCGGACCTCGGGCTCACCGGCGGTGAAGAAGGTGATCAACCCACCAGCTTCCCAGACGGCCCGGGCCACTGCCTTCAGGCTCGTCTCGGGGATGCCGTAGGTCGCCCGCATCTCCCTCGCATCGGCCGGGTCAAGCTGGCCCAGCTCGAACTCAAGCTGGGCGTCGACGACCAGCATCGGCCAGCCACGGCTGCCCATCCACTCCCGCACCCGCTCGGCCAGGACCCCACCATCGGGAAGGAGATCGTCGCCTATGTTGACGACGACCACCCGAGGCTTGGCCGACACCGGGAACAGCGGCGCCAGGAACCCCGCACTCTGGGCATCCAGCTCTAGCGTGGCGAGGGTGCCACCGGTGTCCAGGTGCTGACGAGCCCGCTCCAACGCCGCCAGCTCCGCCGCCCGCTCCTTACGCCCGGCCCGAACCTCCCGGCTCACCGTCTCCAGCCGTCGCTCCACCGAGGCCAGGTCGGCCACGGCGAGGTCGAGTTCGATCCCCTCCAGGTCCGAGACGGGATCCCGGTCGGCCCCGAAGCCGCGCACCACCTCCACCACCACGTCGGCCTCCCGAGCGCTGGCGATCCGCTGCGCACGACTGCCGGGCGGGGCATCCACCACCCTGACCTGGGCCGGGATCACCCGCCTTGGGCGGATGGCGACAGCAAGGCGATCCAACCTCGGGTCAGGCACGTCAACCATGCCCACCCCATCGCTGGAGCGACCACCGGTCAGCGCCCGAAAGAGGGTGGTCTTCCCCGAGCCGGGGGGGCCCACGATGGCGACATCGACCGGCACGATCGGGAGGGCCGTGTCCTATGCGGGGGCCCCGGTCGGGACCTGCTCAAGCTCGAAGGCGGCGTGCAGGGCACGCACCGCCTCCTCGGCGCGCCGCCGATCCACGATGCAGGTGATCCGGATCTCGGAGGTGCTGATCATCTCGATGTTGATCCCCGCCTCAGCAAGGGTGCGGAACATGCGGGCCGCGATCCCCGGGGTGCCCAACATCCCCGTCCCCACCAGCGACACCTTGGCCAACCCCCCGGCCTGGCTCACCCCAGCAGCCCCGACCCTGGCCGCCGCCGCCTCGACCAGGGGGAGCGATCGCTGGAGGTCGTCCTCGGCCACGGTGAAGGTGAGGTCGGTCCGCCCCTCGCTGGAGACGTTCTGGACGATGACGTCCACGGAGATGCCCGCGTCGCTCAGCGGCTCAAAGATGGTCGCCGCGATGCCGGGGCGGTCGGGGACGCCCAGCACCGTCACCTTGGCCACGCTCAGGTCGTGAGCGATCCCGCGAACACGCTTGCGATCCTCCATCGGAACCTCGGAGACGATCATCGTACCTGGCCGACGGTGGAAGCTGGAGCGCACGCAGATGGGGACCCCGTACAGCTGCCCGATCTCCACCGCTCGCGGATGCATCACCCTCGCCCCCACCGCAGCCAGCTCCAGGATCTCCTCGTAGGCGATGTGTGACAGGAGGCGAGCCCCCGGCACAACTCGCGGGTCGGCGGTCATGATCCCGTCCACATCGGTGTAGATCTCGCACAGATCAGCCTCCAAGGCTGCCGCCAGCGCCACGGCGGTGGTATCCGAGCCCCCCCGCCCCAGGGTGGTGATCTCCAAGTTCTCGGTCGCCCCCTGGAAACCCGCCACCACCGGCACCTGGCCGTGGCTCAGCGCATCCACGATGCGAGCCGGCCGGATCTCCTTGATCCGCGCCCGGGAGTGATCCTCGCTGGTCCGCACCCCAGCCTGGGCGCCGGTGAGCGAGATGGCCGGCACCCCCCGATCCTGCAGGCACATGGCGACCAGGGGGGCGGTGATCGTTTCCCCGTTGGCGACCAGCATGTCCAGCTCCCGCGGTGGCGGCGCCTCGCTCACCCGCCGGGCCAGCTCGATCAGCCGGTCGGTGGTGTCCCCCATGGCCGAGACCACGGCCACCACTCGATGCCCCGCCGCCAGCGTCTCGGCAATGCGTCGGCAGACGCGCCGGATGCGCGCCGCGCTCCCGACCGACGTCCCCCCGTACTTCTGGACGATCAGCATGGTCCGTCCTCTCGAGGGTGCCTCATCTCACCACCTCGTCGACATCCCTAGGGCTGAACGTCCAGGCCCGCGCGCGTCACCTTGGTGACCAACGCGTACCCGTCCTCAGGGCCGGCGGCCTCCATGGCCGTCGCCACTGTGCCTCCCCGCCGTCGCTCGCAGAAGGCGAACACGCTCGGGCCTGCTCCGGAGATGGCCACCCCCAGGGCGCCAGCGGCCCGGGCCGCGGCCATCACCTCCGATGCCCACGGGTAGAGCGGAAGCCGGTGGGGCTGGTGCAGCCGGTCCTCAAGGGCCACCTCCAGTCGCGTCCAGTCCCGGTTGTGGAGCACGTGGACCAGGGCCGCCAGCCGTGAGAGGTTGAAGACCGCGTCGCCGCGGTCCACACGCCCGGGAAGGACCTCTCGGGCCCGTTCGGTTGGCACCGGGGCCGGGGCCACGAACAACGCCACGTCCAGATCCGGCACCGGCAAGGCGTACACCTCGTCGCCGACCACCGCCACCACCCCACCCATGACCGCGGCGGCCACGTTGTCATAGTGGCCCTCGGCCCGTCCCGCTTCCCCGATCAGGTCCTCCGAGCCGCGGATCGCGGCCGCTGCCACCCGGGCAGCCGCGCTGCTGCCGAGGCCGACCCCGACCGGGATCTCGTTGCGCACCCACCCCCGTGCGGGCAGCACGGAGAGGGGATTCGGGCTTGCCCGGAGCAGCTCGGCCCCCTCGCCCTCGAACTCCCATTCCGGCTCCTCGGCCTCCTCGACCTCGACCTCCAGCCAGAGGTCGATGGCCATGGCGAGGACATCGAAGCCCGGACCCAGGTTGGCGATGGAGGCAGGAACCCGGATCCTCACAGCCTCTTGAAGAGACGGACGGAGCGCCGACGATAGCCAGCCCGCTCCTCGAAGAACGGCAACGAGAGGGCGCTCTCCGGGTAGGAATCCAAAAGCACCAGCGTGGCCCCGTGGCGGCGGCCCCACTCCTCGATCGCGTTCATGAGCCGCGTGCCCACCCCCCGGCCGCGGAACCCCTCGCTGACCACCACCGCGTCGATGATCAGCCGGCAGTGGGCGAGATGTCGGTGGAGCTGATGTCGGGCCGAGTCCAGCGGAGGCTCCAGCCGGCCCACCGCTGAGCCGACCACCCGACCCTCTGCCTCCGCCACCACATGGTGCACGTCCGGCCGACAGCTCGCCAGCACGCGTTCGAAATGCTCGGACAGCCCCTCCTCGTCGGGGACGTGGAACACGTCGGGGTTGAGCGAGGCGTAGTAGCGGCCGGCATCCAGCCAGACGCACGCCAGCCCCGCACCATCCCCGGGCCGCGCGGGTCGGACGCTGATGTCCGCCACCCGAACCATCACAACTTCAGCACCTTGGCCAGCGCTCGCGCGTCGCCGTCCAGCTCGATGGGAGGCTCGACGTTGCCGAGCGCAGCATCCGGATCCTTCAGCCCCGAGCCGGTCAGGACCACGACCGAGGTGGAGTCCTTCTCCACCCGCCCCTCGCGGACCAACCGAGCGAGGAGGGCGAGGGGAGCGCAGGAGGCGGGCTCGGCGAAGAGCCCCTCCGAGGCCGCCAACCAGACCTGAGCCTGCAAGATCTCGGTGTCGGTGACGGCATCGATCAACCCGCCGGACTCGTCCCGGGCGAGGGTAGCCCCCTCCCAGCTGGCCGGGTTACCGATCCGGATCGCGGAGGCAACCGTCCTGGGACGCTTGAACACCCGCCCTTTCACGATCGGAGCCGCTCCCTCCGCCTGGGCACCCACCATCCGCGGCAGCACCCGACACCGACCGGCAGCATGATACTCCTTGAACCCTCGCCAGTAGGCGGTGATGTTGCCCGCGTTCCCGACCGGCAAAACAAGGTAGTCGGGGGCATCGCCCAGGGCGTCGACGATCTCGAAGGCGGCCGTCTTCTGACCCTCGAGCCGATGCGGGTTGACCGAGTTGACCAGCGCCACCGGGTAGGAGGCAGCCAGCTCTCGAACCACCTCCAGGGCCCCGTCGAAGTTCCCCCGCAGCGCGACCACCTTCGCCCCGTACATCAGGGCCTGGGAAAGCTTCCCCATGGCGATCTCGCCCGCCGGGATCACCACGATGGCCCTGAGCCGCTGACTCGCCGCGTAGGCCGCGGCCGAGGCGGAGGTGTTGCCCGTCGAGGCGCAAACCAGGACCCTGGCCCCCTCCTCCATCGCCTTGGCCACAGCCACCACCATGCCCCGGTCCTTGAACGAGCCGGTGGGGTTCAAGCCCTCGTACTTGAAGTACAGGCGACGCAGCCCTAGGGCAGGCCCGATGGTACGGCTGGGCAGGAGCGGCGTCGATCCCTCCAGCAGGGTCACCGGCGGGGTGCGCTCGGTGACGGGCAGCCACTCCCGATAGCGGTCGATGACGCCGAGGCGCTGGCTCACCTACGACCGCCCCCACCGAGGTCGGCCAGCCGGGGCCACGGGCTGAGCAGATCGACCGGGGAGCTCAGGAGCCGGCCACCCACCTGGATCCCCCTCGCCATCCGGGTGTTCCTCGGCCAAGCCTCAGAGGACTCGAAGGAAGGCCTGGACCGAGTGGACGACGTCGAGCTGCGCGATGCGGACCCGTGTCCGCTGGAGCGCAGCGTCGGGGGACCGATGGGTCGTGACCACGAACTCCGCCGAGACATCGTCCGACTCCTTCTGAATCGCGCTTGCGATGCTGACCCCCTCCTCACCGAACACTTGGCAGATGGCGGCCAGCACCCCCGGACGGTCGGCCACCCGGCATCGAAAGTAGGCACGTGTGCCAACCTCGTCCATCGGCACCACTTGAACCTGGGTGTCGAACTGCGCCGCCGCCCGATGCTGAACCTGACGATGCACCGATCGCGCCAGGTCGATAAGATCGCCCACGACGCTGGAGGCAGTGGGACGACCGCCAGCTCCAAGCCCTTGGAGCAGCACCTCCCCCACCAGGTCTCCCTCCACGTAGACGGCGTTGTGGGCGCCTTCCACCACCGCGAGTGGGTGACCATGCGGCACGAGAACGGGGTGGACCCTCGCCTCCACCCGCTCGCCTGCCCGGGCGGCATAGGCAAGCAGCTTGACCTCGTAGCCGAGCTCGCGCGCGTAGCGAAAGTCGACCGGATCGATGCCCTCGATGCCCTCCCGATAGATCTGGTCGGGATGGATGCGCGCCCCGAACCCGATCGAGGCCATGATGGCCAGCTTGGAGACGGCGTCGTGGCCGCCGACGTCCTCGCTAGGGTCGGCCTCGGCGTAGCCAGCCGCCTGTGCCTCGGCCACCGCCTCCTCCAGGCTCAGCCCGGCATCGGCCATGCGGCCCAGCACGTAGTTGGTGGTGCCGTTGATGACCGCCATGATGCGCTGGATGTCGTTGGCCACCAGGTCCACCTTGAAGGTGCTGATGAGGGGGATGCCACCTCCCACCGCGGCCTCGAAGTAGACGTCGACGTTCATCTCCCCCGCCAGCTCGAGCAGCTCAGGGCCGTGCCTGGCCATCACCACCTTGTTGGCCGTGACCACATGCTTCCCGGCTCGGATGGCCCGCTCCAAGTAGCTGCGGGCCGGCTCCTCGCCCCCCGCCAGCTCGACGATCACGTCCAGGCACGGATCTCCCAGCAGGTCCTCGGGATCCGCGGTCAGCATCTCGCGCGGGACCGTCACCGCCCGGGGCCGGGCGAGGTCGCGGACGAGCACCCGATCCAGCACGAGGTCGACCCCGGCGCGACGGCGCAGGACCTCGCGACGGTTGAGCAGCCGGTCAGCCACCTGCGAGCCGACCGTGCCCAGGCCGATGAGGCCGATGTGGAGCGCACCCTTGTGCATCGCCCATATTGTCCTGGGGCTGGCCGTGCTCCTGCTGGCCGACCGCTCACCCGGCATGGTCCTGGTCGAGCATCGCCGGCCCCAGAGACCGAGGGGACGAGATCGCCGGGCATGCGGGATCGAGGGAGCGCGCCCCTGCGGGTCGAGCCCCCCGCATTCCAGGGTAGGCCGGCACCACCGGCCGGGAGCAAGCCATGGGGCAACCGGTCGGGCCGAGGGCAGGGATCGAGGAGGGTGAGCCCGACAGCGAGGAGTGACGAGGCCGTCTCGGCAACGGCCGGCCTCAGGGTGCGGAGCGTCCTCATCAGGCTATCGTGCGAAGTGGCGCGACGACCTCCCCCTCCCGAGGCTTGCGCTGCGGGCCCCGCCGGGCTCCTCTCTCCAGGACGGAGAGGCGTCCACCAGATGCCGCCGGGGATGCTTGCTCGAGATGGCGAGAGCGACGCCTCGCGACTCGTCGGGCACCGCCTCTGTCTCCCGGACCGAGCCTGCCAGAGGCGTCGGGCAACCACAGCCCCCCTCAAAAGATGTGGACCAGCCCGGACACCGATCGGAGCGCCAGCGATTCAGCCCTCTGGCCGGGGCCGGGTCGGCCTCGTCCTCCTCCCCTGGAGACCTTAGGGACCGATGAGATGGGCCCGGATCGTCTCACCCCCAGGGATGGCCGGGCTCACGGCGAGCAGGAGCACCGACACCACCAGGGCGATCGCCAGGACTGCCGCGCCCAGCACCGAGGCCAGCGCCACTGGTCGCCGCCAGTGCCCCTCGGCACGCCCCACAACCTCGACGAGGGTGGGAACGTCCCGAGGTCGCCAGGCGCCAACCTCCGCGCGCAGGAGCTCGATCAGGTCGCGCTCGCTCGGCTGCTCATCCACCTTCATTGCTCATAACCAACCGGAGCGGAGTTCGGTTCGCGGCCGGCGGCCCCTCCACCAGGCGGCGCTTCCTCCAGCGCCCGCCGCATCATTGCCACCGCCTTGGCGATCCGAGAAGCCACGGTCCCGCTCGGGATGCCGAGGATGGCCGCGATCTCTTCTCTAGAGTAGTCGTGGAAGTAGTGCAGGACCACCGCCGCACGCAGCTTCGGGCTCAGCGTCGCCAGCGCCCGGTCGATGACCGTGCGCGCTTCGCTCCGGGCGTAGGCACGATCGTCCGGCGCTTGGTACAGGCGAACCGGCAGGAGTCGAGCCAGCTTGCGGCGGCGCAGGTGCGAGAGCGCCGTGTTGACGGCGATCCGGTGCAGCCAGGCACCAGGGGGTGCGGTAGGGCGATAGCGGAGGCGGGCATGATAGGCCCGCGCGAACACCTCTTGAGTCAGGTCCTCGGCCTCCGCCTGGTCCAACACCATGGCGCGAACCGTCCGGAACACGGACTCGTACTCTCGTTCGTAGAGCAGGGGGAACTGGGTCGCGGGATCGATCTCCCCCGAGCCAGGTCGCCCCTCGCCAGACGCCACACCAACAGTCTGCCGCCGCGGAGCACCCTCCGTCATGGACATCGGCGTCGATGAGGGCAAGAACCCGCCAGCTCGGTCTCGGCAGAGCCGGGCTGCTGCCCCAGACGGCACCATCGAGCGGCTGAGATGACCGATGCCGAGGGCTCATCGCCACCTGGTCGTGCTCGGCAGCCTCAACACCGATTTCGTGGCACGGGTACCAGAGCTGCCCCGGCCCGGCCAGACGGTGTTAGGCGAGCGGCTCCTCACCTTCGCTGGCGGCAAGGGTGCCAACCAGGCAGTGGCGGCGGCGCGGCTGGGGATGCAGGTGACGATGGTCGGCCGGGTAGGATGCGACGCCCGGGGCGATGCCTTGCTCGCCGAGCTGGAGCGCGAGGGCGTGGACGTGCGAGGGGTGGCCCGTGACCCGGAGGAGCCGACCGGAGCGGCGCTGATCGTGGTGGACCGGGAGGGAGAGAACCAGATCGCCGTCACCCCCGGCGCCAACGGTCACGTCGACGCGAGCGACGTGGCCAGGGCCCTGGAGGCGCTGGAGGCGGGATCGCTCCTGGCGCTCCAACTGGAGATCCCCCTGGAGGCGGTCAGGCGAGCCGTCGCTGGCGCCCTGCAACGTCGCTGCCGGACGATCCTCAACGTCGCTCCGGGAGCACGACTCGAGCCGACGCTGCTGCGCGGGCTGGAGGCGGTGGTCGTCAACCAGGAGGAGGCCAGCGTCCTGCTCGGCCGCCCCATCATCGGCCCAGCCGCGGCCCTGACGGCGGCCAGCGAGCTCCACGCCTCCGGCGCCCGGCTGGGGGTGGTCACGCTGGGCGCGGCCGGGGCCGCCTTCTGTGACCGCGACGGGCCGAGGTTGGTCGCTCCCTTCCCGGTCTCGACAGTGGACACGACCGCCGCTGGTGACGCGTTCGTCGGCGCCCTGGCCGTGGCACTCGGCGCCGGGCTTCCCTCGGAACCAGCGCTCCGGCTCGCCAGCGCGGCCGGGGCGGCGGCAGCGAGCCGGGAGGGGGCGCAGAACTCGCTCCCGAAGGCCAAGGACCTGAAGGACCAGTTCGGGCTCGACTGGCCCGCATAAGCTGCTCTCAGCTGAAGGCAGCGCGGCGCAGAGCGAGGGCGGCGGTGAAGGCCGGGAACGGCGCCCGCGCCAGCGCGACCGCGGCGGGGAGACCGTCCCGCACGCTCCGGCAGAGCGCGGCCATGGCCTTCAGGTCCCTCCGCTGGCGATCCACGAACCTCCGGTCCACCACCTCGCCATGGCCAGGAACGACCTTGGAGGCAGGCAGCTCCAAGAGGCGATCGAGGGCGGTCGGCCACTCCAACGGCCAGGCCTCGTCGAACGAGGGTGGGGCACCTTCCTCGACCAGGTCCCCAGCGAACATCACCCCCGCGTCAGGCACGAACACGACGAGGTCGTGGTCGGTGTGCCCCCGCCCAGGATGGAAGAGCACCACCGTTCGTCCCCCCACCTCCACCTCCTCCCAGTCCGCCACCGCCTGGGTGGGCGGGACAATCGCCAGCTGAGCCACCTCGTCGGCCTGATCCGGCAGGTAGCGTAAGGCCTCGGCCCGCTGCTCCTCGCCCCGCTCCCGCAGCAAGGCGGCGCAGCGCTGGTGACCGTAGATGGTGGCGGGGAGGAAGGCCGCGTTCCCGAAGCAGTGGTCGAAATGCCAGTGGGTGTTGACGACCCGACAGCAGGGCAAGCCGGCGATCTGACCCAGCTCGGTCAGCAACGCCCTCCCTTCGGCCGGCGTGCTGCCGGTGTCGACCACCAAAAGCTCGTCCGCGCCCAGCACTGCCCCCACGTTCAGGCCCAGCGAGGACCAATGGCGACGCAGGACGCCATCCCCCACCGCTTCCCAGGCCACCCTTCAACCATAGCCGGCTGGGTCGCGGCGGCTTGCCGGAGCTCCGCCAGCTCAACGCCGGTGCCCGTTCCGCGTTTTGTCTAGGTCAACGAACGAGGGGCGATGCACCGAGGGCCGATCTCTCCTAGCGTCAAGAGCGTCCAGCCCGGCTGCGGGCAGCACCGGTCAACCGGCGGAGGCCACGCCTCGGCCTTGCGGCAACGGTAGCCGGGCAAGCGGGACTGATCCGTTCCCCTGTGCATCAGCACGCGGAACGCAAGTACCTATGGCGGAGGACGACGATGCGAGAGGAGCATTCCTCGATCACACCGATCACACAACGACTGCGCGAGCTCTCCCCCGAGGAGCTACGGCAGGTGGCCGGCGGCTGGAACAACGGTCACCACGAGGACCACGGCGACCACGGGAGGAAGCGCCGCCGGCATCGCCGGTGGTCCACGGACGACTGACAGCTCGCACGACCATCGTCCCGGAGGCGGGCACCGGCCCGCTCGGATGACCAAGGGGGAGCGGCCAGAGATGGCCGCTCCCCTTCTCACCGCACCCATCGGATCGGATCACCGAGGGCATCATGGACAACCCGGCGCCTCAAGACCACGATCCCCTGTATCGCCAAGAGGCGATCGAGCATCACCGCGTGCGTCCCGCCGCCTTTGGTGACCATCCGTCGATGGTCGGTCGCGGCAGCCTGGCTGCGTTCTGGGCCCTGCTGGCCGCCATCGCGATGGCGACAGCTGCCAGCATGCTGATCGGGGTCGGCGAGTATGCCTCCGGCCCGGCCCGGGTCCCCGGCAAGGGATCGACCGTGCTGGCGGTGCTACCCGAAGCCGCTGGCCCGCAGCTGCGGCGAGGGGGAACCCTGGAAGTCCAGTTGGGCACCGGAGATCGCCTGGAGATTCGGGGCCCCGGGATGCAGATCCAACCGGTGGATGAGGCCACCGCGGTGAGGCTGCTGGGGCCTGGAGGGGCATCCGACCTGCCGGCCTCCACGGGGCTGTTGCTGATACGAGCACCGCTCCCCTCCCCCTGGCCTGGCACCGGGAACGGCCAGGCCAGCGTTCGTATCGGCGATCGGCCCCTGTTGCTCACCCTTCTCGCAGGGATCACGCCCCCGCCTGGGAGCGGCTGAGCGGTCATGGGATCGAGCCGCTCCGGGCACCTCGACCTTGTGCGGAGGCGCGACCCCGGACAGGACCTCCAATCGGCCACTGAGCGATGAGACGACGCATCCCCTTCATCCCGCAGATGGAGATCGGCGACTGTGGCGCGGCCTGCCTGGCCATGGTCCTCGCCTACCACGGGCGGAGGGAGCCGTTGGAACGGGTGCGGGCCGCGACCGGCAGCGGCCGCGATGGCGTCCACGCCCAGGCCATCGTCGAAGCTGCCCGCTGGTACGGGCTTGCGGCCCAGGGCGTGAGGGCCGACCTCGAGGACCTCGATCAGCTCCCGACGGGCTCGATCTTGCACTGGGACTTCAGCCACTTCGTGGTTCTGGAGCGGCTCACCCGCCGCGGGGCGCGCGTGGTCGATCCGGCCTTCGGCCGTCGCCTCATCCCCATGTCGAGGTTCCGGCGCTCGTACACCGGGGTCGCCATCGTCTTGGAGCCCACCTCGCGCCTCACCCCAGGCGAGCGGTCGGGATCGATCCGACGTCACCTCCGCCCCCTCCTGCACGAGGGGGATCGGGTGGGAAGGGCGCTGGTGATCTCGGTCGTGATCCGGGCCCTCCTGCTTGCTCTCCCGCTCTTCACCGCCGTCCTGGTCAACCGGGTGATCCCTCAGGGGGACCGTGGCCTCCTCGCCATCATGGTCGTCGCCTTCGGCTTCGTCATCCTCTACCACTTCGCCTCCTCCCTGCTCCGCGAGCGGCTCCTGCTCGAGCTGCGGACCCGGCTCGATTTGCGCATGACCCAGGGCCTGCTTGACCACCTGGTCAGCCTCCCCTACGGGTTCTTCCTACGTCGCTCCTCTGGTGACCTCATGAGCCGCATGGCCAGCGTCGAGAAGGTGCGCGAGATCCTGGCCACCGGGACCTTGACCTCCGTCATCGACGGGACCCTGGCCAGCCTCTACCTTGGGCTCCTCCTGGCCTTCGACCTGCGCATGGGCCTGGTGACGCTGGGGCTGGGCCTTCTCCAGGTCGGGGTGGTGGTGCTGGCTGGGCGCCGGAACCGGTTCCTCTCCGCCCAGAGCCTGGAGGCCTCGGCCCGAGTAAGCGGTTACGAGTATCAGATCCTGGCCGGCATCGAGACCTTGAAGGCCGCTGGCGCAGAGCAGCGGGCGGTCGCCCACTGGCGGTCTCTGTTCGCCGACAAGATCGAGGCCTCACTGGCCAGAGGCCGGCTTGACGCCCTGGTCGATGCCGCCATCGATGCGATCAGCCTTGGCGCCCCTCTCGGCGTGCTGACGCTTGGCGGCCTCACCGTGCTCAACGGCCAGCTGCCGCTCGGGACCATGCTCGGGCTGGTCACGTTGGCGGAGGGGTTCCTTGAGCCCCTGGTCACGCTTGCCAGCACGGGGCTGCGCCTCCAGCAGCTGCGGAGCTACCTGGAGCGCATCGACGACATCTTGGACATGCCCCGAGAGCAGGAGCGCAAGGTGATCAAGCCAGCCAGCCAGCTGAACGGGCACGTCTACGCCGAGCACGTCGTCTTCAGGTACGCCCCGCTCTCTCCGCCCGCCGTGAACGACGTCTCACTGGAGATCCAGCCCGGGCAGCGGGTGGCGATCGTGGGTCGCTCCGGGTCGGGCAAGTCGACCCTGGCTGCCCTCTTGCTCGGCCTCCACCAGCCGACCTCGGGATGCATTCGCTTCGACGGCCTCGACCTCCGGGAGGTGGATCTGGGGTCGGTGCGACGCCAGATCGGCATCGTCACCCAGCATCCCTACCTCTTCAGCGCCTCGATCCGCGAGAACATCGCCCTGGCCTGGCCCGATGCCCCGCTGGAAGCGGTGATCGAGGCAGCGAGGGTGGCCGGCATCGACGAGGAGATCGCCGCCATGCCTATGGGGTACGACACGATCCTGGCCGGGGCGGGGGCCTCGCTGTCCGGTGGCCAACGCCAGCGCATCGCCTTGGCTAGGGCGGTGGTCCGACGGCCCCGGATCCTGCTCCTGGACGAGGCCACCAGCGCCCTGGACGCCATCACCGAGCGCGCCGTCCACGAGCGCCTGGCCGAGCTGGGCTGCACCACCATCCTGATCGCCCACCGCGCCAGCATCGTCTCCCGGGCGGACCTCATCCTGGTCATGGACGAGGGTCGGATCGTCGAGCGAGGCGATCACGATCAGTTGCTGCGGCTGGGAGGCCGCTATCGACAGCTGGTCACCCTTCAGTCACCAACGGAGTGGCGTCCTGGGCCCGAGGGCTCGCCGACAGATGGCGGTCAGGGACGAGAGCAAGGATGACGGCGAACCCTGTTCTGGCCGGGTGGCCCCTGCAGCAGCATCACCCCTCCTGCTGCGGTCCAGGGGAACGGTCGGGGATGACGTCGGCCCGCCGGCGAAGCCAGTACCAGGCCGAGGCACCATCCTTCCCCTCCTCGCGGCGCTCCAGCTCCCATTGCCCCCTGAAGCGGCTGGCCACCTCTCCCGGCCGGATGCCCGGCGGGCCCGGGCGCAGCCCTCGACGGGCCAGGCCGGCGTGAAAGCCGTAGAGCAAAAAGAGGGCTCCAGGCGCAGCCACCTCGGCCGTCCCCTGGACGTAGGCCTCCCGGCGCCGCTCCGGAAGGCTGTGATAGCAACCGAGGTCCAAGAGCAGCGTGTAGCCGATCCCGATCCCCAGCAGGCCCAGCCTGGTGACGTCGCCCACCAGGAACCGAGCTGTCACCCCGGCCTGCCGGGCTCGACGACGCGCCTCCTCGATCGCTCGCGGCACCAGATCGACCCCCGTGGCGTCCCAGCCATGCCGGGCCAGGTAGACGACGTTGGTCCCGGTCCCACAGCCCAGGTCCAGGGCACGCCCTGGCGGCATCGCCTGCGTTCCCTCCACCACCTCGACCAGCTCCGGAGGCGTGAGCCCCGTGTCCCAAGGCTTGAACCCGACCAGGTACGCGATCCGGAAGAAAAGGCTCATCGCTCGCCAGTATCTCACCCAGGAATTCCGGCAGGACCCCGGTCGCGGCGAAGGGGTAACAACAGCTGACGTGTCCACACACTCACCATTCACTTCCGTCAACTTGAAGCAGTGGGCCGCGAGCAAGCATCCCTCCCGTCACCGCCTCCCGCTGCTTCCCGTCGGGCACGCTTCCCGTCCCGTCCCGGCGAGTCGGTCACCTGATCCCGGGGGACGCCCCGGCGTGACCGCCCGCTCGCGTGTCCGCTGCCGATCAACGCTCCGATCTGGACCGGCAGGTGGCGGGTGGTGCCGCTTGGGCGGCCCAGGAGGGGCTCGCCGTCGGGCGCCTTCTGACCGAGGTTGGCTCGGCCCTGAACGGAACGCGTCGGA
>DATGLL010000212.1:0-21000 GCA_035294145.1 Candidatus Dormiibacterota bacterium
CGCTTACTCAGCGGCAACGGCACGTACGACCAGGGCAAGCGCTGAGCCGCCAGCCGTCCGGGGACAGGCAGCCGCATCAACCGGGCCGGCACGCCTGAGCCCCCGCCCCGTTGGCGACCGGGAGGAGTGGCTCCGGCAGTACGGCGACCACGCCCCGGCGCCGAGGGTCGCGGTCTCCCATCAGACGACGGCACATACCTCGATACCCCCCGGCGACGATCGGGTCGCGTCCAGCAATCTCCCCAGCACCACCTCGTGGCAGGGTGAGGTTGGGCGGCAGTGCCCCAACATCCGGCCATGCGAGTGCCCCACATCTCCGCCAGGTGGCGGCACTCGAGCGCGGTCGGCCCAGTCCGCGGGCGCTGTGGACAAGCACCGCCAAGCGACCTCCCGTCAGCTCCACGCGCAACCCTTGGGCGACCAGGGCGACCGGGAGGGCGAGGCGCATCGCAGCAGCCGCTCCTCGCTGTCCCGAAAGAAGGCAGGGACCTGGCCGACCCGGGCCCTCCCTGCCCCATCGGGCCCATCGGGGCAGTGACCAGGGGGGTCCTCATCGCCCCCAGGGCGCCTTGCCAGGTGGTGGGGCCAGGAACGGAGCCTCGAGGACGGGCTGAGCCCGGGGACGCCCCCCGAGCCAGCGGGACACCTCCCGGACCCGGCGACGCAAGGTCCAGACCGACATCCGGGGCGGAGCCGCCGCCAGAGCTGGGCCGCGGTGGGGATCCCTGGGACCACCGCATCTCGACCCGGAAGACCACCATGGCACGGCCGCCGACCCCTCCTCGGCCTGGCCGTCAGAGGTTATGCCCGGCCCAGGGAAGGCCTGGCCCGTCGCTCCCCAGGCTCCATCGCCTCGTCAATTTGGTTAGCACTGATTTGACCAATCGTGAGATTTAATGCAAACTATCTCCCCCGATGGGAGGTGATGGAGGGTCGCTCGACGTCGACTGGGATCCCCTGGAGGCGATCTCAAGCGGTGACCCGCACGCCATCTACCACCGGCTTCGGGAGCGTTGCCCGGTGGCGTGGAGCGACCGCTGGGGCGGGTTCTGGACGTTGACCCGCTACCGGGACATCGTCCGCGTGGCCGGCGATGCCCGTACCTTCATCAGCTCGGTCCAGAACCTGGTGCCGCCTTCTCCCCGGACGGGCTTGACGCGCAGGCCGCTCGCCTCCGATCCCCCCGAGCATGCCGTCTTCCGGCGGGTCTTGAACCGGCACTTCGACCCCGATCGCGTGGCCCAGCTCGAGCCCGCCTTCCGGGCCGTGGTCAGGCGCTTCCTCACGCCCCTGGTCCGGCGGGGCGAGGGAGACGCCGTCCGTGAGTTCGCCGCGCAGCTACCGCTGCGGGGGGTGTGCCTCTGGTTGGACGTTCCCGAGGAGGAGGCGGAATGGATCCAGGCCCGTAGCAGCCGCTACGTGGAAGCGCTGGCGGAGGACGACCGTGATCGGACCAGGGCGCTGAGCGCCGAGCTGGACGGGTACGCCTGTCGACTGGTGGAGGCCAGACGGCAGGAGCGGCGGCCGGCGGGAGCGGATGCCATCAGCGGGCTGCTCGCCACCCGCATGCGGGGGCAACCGATCCCATCGGAGTGGATCGCCGGCTGCGTGCGGATGGTGATCGTGGCCGGCGATCGCAGCACCGCCAACGGGATCGCGGGGTGTCTCGAGCACCTTGCCCGGCGCCCCGACCTCCAGGACCTGCTCCGGAGACGGCCGGAGCTGATCCCGGCCGCGGTCGAGGAGGCCCTGCGGTTGACCTCGCCGAGCCAGGTGCTGGTCCGGACGGCGACCCGCGAGGTCGAGATCGGGGGTCGGCCGATCCGGGCCGGGGATGCGGTGGCGATGCTCTTCAGCGCCGGCAACCGCGACCCGGAGGTCTTCCCCGATCCGGACCGGTTCGTCCTCGATCGCCGGCCGACCCGGCATCTGGCCTTCGGCCACGGCATCCACAAGTGCGCAGCGGCGGCGCTCGCTCGTCTCGAGTTGCGAGTGGCGGTGGAGGAGGCGCTGGCCTCGACCCGACGTTTCGAGCTGGCGGGGGAGGTCGCCTACAACCGCTGGCCCGAGTTTGGGCCACGCCACCTGCCGCTTCGCTTCGACGTGGGCCACGGTTGATGCGCGGGGTGAGGGGACCAGGGACAAGAGATTGACTAAGGAGGGAGGGACGATGGGGAAACTCGCCACAGGGTCGGCCATGCGACGGGTGGTCGTGCCCCTGGTTGGGATGTTGGCCCTGGCTGCCTGCGGAGGATCGGTTGCGGGCTCGAGCGGGTCGGTGCCGGTGGTCAAGGTTGGGCTCGTGGTGTCGTTGACCGGCGAGGGCAGCTCCAACGCGGAGCCCGTCATCCAGGGCGCGAACCTGGCGCTCGACGACATCAACACGCACCATCTCGCCGGCAACCGCCGCCTGGAGTTCGTCCAGGTCGACGACGCCACCGATCCTCAGACCGCCCAGCAGGTCTGCACGCGTCTCGTCACCCAGGACCAGGTGGTGGCGATCGTGGGCTCTGAGAACACGCCCTCCCGTGCCGCTTGCAACCAGGCAGCTCAGGCGCAGGGCATCCCCTACTTCGCTGGCAACGGCACAGGGGGCAACGTCTGCTACCCGAACATGTTCTTCTTCGGGCTGGTGCCCAACCAGCAGGTGAACCCGCTGGTGGACTACCTGATCCAGAAGCAGGGGCTGAAGAGCTTCTTCATCCTGGCCAGCGACTATGCCCCGCCCAAGGGGTCGGTGGCGGTGGCCCAGAAGGAGATCCCAGCCCGAGGTGGTCGCATCCTCGCCATCAACTACGAGCCCCTCAACACCACCCAGTTCAGCTCCGATGTGGCCAGGATCGCGGCCGCGAAACCCGACGTGATCATGGACGCCCTGGTCGGGAACGACCAGATCCCCTACCACAAGCAGGTTCGGGACGACCCGCGCACCGCCAACATCCCTCAGGCCAGCCTCCAGATGAACGAGGCCGTGGCCCGGGCCATCGGCCCTGAGGCGGTGGGCATCTATGTCGCCGACGACTACATCACCGGAGATCCCAGCCCCGCCAACCGGGCGTGGAAGGCAGCCCTGGCGAAGAAGTACGGCAGCCAGGCCCAGCCCAGCTTCTTCGCCGCCGAGACCTACGACGCCACCGAGTTCCTGGCCGCCGCGATGAAGAAGGCCAACAGCACCAACGGCAAGGCGATCATCGACGCCGTCACCCACGTCTCCTTCAAGGGGCCGCGGGGCACGATCGTGATCAAGCCCAACAGCCACGGCTACGCGACCCTGGCCACGCACATCGGCCGGGTGACGAGCGACTACAGCATCGAGCAGATCGCCGTCACGCCCCCGGTGGACCCGGTGGTTAGCTGCCCGTCGGCCTGATCGCAGCGATGGGGATGGATCACAGGGGGCGGCTCCCCGCCCCCTTGCCGTCGGGTCGATGAGGCGACGAGGAGGGATGGCGCCATCAGCTTCCTGATCGACCTGGTGGTCGAGTCGAGCGTGCTCGTGCTGGTGGTCCTCGGCCTGGGCATCGTTCTCGGGCTCATGGACGTCATCAACCTGGCCCAGAGCGGGTTCATGGCGGTCGGGGTCTACGCCGCCCTCACGGCCGTCCGCCACGGGGTGGAGTTCTGGGTGGCGGTCCTGATCGGGACGGCAGCCTCGGCGCTCCTCGGGGCCATCGCCGAGCTGGTCGTGATCCGCCGCCTCTACGCTCGGCCCCTCGACACCCTGCTCGCCACCTGGGGGATCTCGCTGGTGGTGGTGGACGGGATCATCATCGTCTTCGGCCACGGTCCCCAGGCCTTCAACGAGCCCTTCGTGGTCGGCGTGCCCCTCTTGGGGGTCCTCTACCCGGCCTACCGGCTGGTGCTGGTCGCCGCGGCCGTCCTCGCCATCGCCACGCTGGCCGCGATCGTGCGCTTCACGCCCTGGGGGCTGGTGGCCCGGATGGTGATGGCCAACGCTCCCCTCTCGCGCAGCTTGGGGATCAACGTGGTGCGCGTCCGCCAGGTGACGTTCGTGATCGGCTCGGCGCTGGCCGGGTTCGCCGGCGCCGTCCTCGGGCCCATCCAAGGGATCGACCCCTACTACGCCACCTCGCTGGTGGCACCGGCCTTCTTGGCCGTGCTGCTGGGCGGACGCTCGCTCCCCGGCCTGGTGCTCGCCTCGATCGTGCTGGCGGTGGCCACCACGGTCTTCTCCCGCTACTTCAACCCCGTGTACGCCACCGCGGTGACGGTGGGGGTGGCGGTGGTGCTGCTGCGGCTCTTCCCCCAGGGGTTGACCCGTTGGCGGGCGTGATCGCCTGGCGGCTCGACCGCCATGGGGTGGTGCGGGCCGCCCTCCTGCTCGCGGCCGGGGTCGCGGCGATGCTGGGACCGGTGCTGGGCGACCCCTACACCGTCTACCTGCTCACCCAGGCCTTCATCTACGCCGCGCTGGCGGTCTCCCTCGACCTCGTCTGGGGGCACGCCGGGATCCTCGACCTCGGCCACGCGGTCTGGTTCGGGGCAGGCGCGCTGGCGGTGGGGGTCATGACCACGACCGTCGGCCGTGACGGCATGGTGGTGGCGGTTCACGGCGGCCCCGGCACCTACGTGGCCGCGATCCTGCTGGGGATGGCGGCATCCGCCGCCGCGGCGGCCGTGGTCGGTGCCTACTGCTTCTCCTGGCGGGGGTCCACCCGCTTCTACGTGGCCATCGTGACCCTGGCGGTGAGCGTGGTGTGCGAGGCGCTCTACCTGGAGCAGCGCTGGACCGGCGGGGACAACGGCCTCTTCGGCTTCCAGCTGCGACAGCTCGATCGGACGGCCTGGTACTACAGCTGCCTGGCGCTCCTGGGGGCGACCCTGGGCCTCGGGGTGGTGCTGACGCGGAGCGATTTCGGGCTCCTCATGCGGGCCATCCGCGACAACGAGGCCCGAGCCCGGCACCTCGGCTTTCGCGTCGACCCCCTCAAGGTGGCCATCCTGGCCGGCGGGGCGGCCCTGGCCGCCCTCGCCGGCGGCGTCTACGGGGCCGCGGTGGGGCTGGTCTCCTCACCCCTCTTCGGGTTCCTGTTCTCGACCCAGATCGTGGTCTGGGTGGCGATCGGGGGGCGGGGCACCCTGCTCGGCCCGGTGCTGGGCGCGATCGCCCTGGAGCTCGCCTCCTCGAGCCTCGACCGCTCCTTCCCCGACCAGTGGCAGCTGCTCGTGGGCCTGGCCTTCGTCGCCGTGGTGGTCTTCATCCCGGATGGGTTGCTCCCCCCGCTCGGGCGTCTGCTGGAACGGCTGGCACTGGGGGGCAGGGACCACGGGCGAGAGCGGCGCCTCGTGCCCGGAAGGGCGGCGGAGGAGATCCAGGGGAGGGGAAGCGTGGTCGCGGCGCTGTCGGAGGTGACCTTCGCCTACGGCGCCCTGCAGGTGCTGCGGGGGGTGTCGATGGAGGTCAGGCGCTCCGAGCTCCTGTGCCTGATCGGGCCCAACGGCGCCGGCAAGTCGACGCTGATGACGCTGGTCGGCGACGGCACCATGCGATACGGCGGCACGATCAGGTTCGATCTGGAGGGGGTGAGGGACCATCGGGGCTGCGCGGTGGACCGTCTCGCCCGGCAGGGAGTGATCCGCAAGTTCCAGACCCCCAGCCTGTTCGAGAGCCTGACCGTGGCCGAGACCTTGCTCCTCGCCCGCCACCGCGGCCGGTTGCCCTCGCCCTGGCGGCGGACCCGTGCGATCGAGGTGCCGGCGGCGGTGGTGGAGCTGTGCCGGCTGACCGGGCTCGACCGTCACCTGAACGTGCGCGCCTCCGCTCTCCCCCACGGCCTCCAGCAGGCGCTGGAGCTGGCCGCAACCGTCGCCGCCTGGCCGGACCTCCTGCTCCTGGACGAGCCCACCGCCGGCCTCACCGCTCAGGAGCGGCGGGTGGTGGGGGACGTGCTCCGTCGCCTCTCGCGCCACCAGGGGAGGACGATCGTGCTCATCGAGCACGACCTCGACTTCGTGGACGAGCTCGCCGACCGGGTGGTCGTGCTCCAGGACGGCGCGGTCCTCGCCGACGGATCCGCGGAGGAGATCAAGCGCTCGGAGCGCGTCCGCCAAAGCTACCTCGGGGTGTCCACGCCGCCATGAGGCTCGAGGTCTCCGACCTCTCCGCCGGCTACGGCACCTCGCTGGTGGTGAGCGAGCTGGGGCTCACGGTCGAGCCGGGCGAGGTGGTGGCGGTGATCGGGCGCAACGGGATGGGCAAGACCACCTTCCTCCGGGCCTTGCTCGGCCTCCTCCCCCGCCGGACGGGACGGGTCCTCATCGACGGCCATGACGTGAGCGCGGAGCCCACCCACCGCCTCGTCCGCCGCGGCATCGCCTACGCGCCTCAGGAGGCCGGGCTCTTCGGCGCCCTCACGGTGGAGGAGAACCTGCGCGGGGGCCTCTTGGCCGGGCCGCGCGAGGCGGCCGCCTGGCACGAGGTGCTCGAACCCTTCCCACAGCTGAAGGGCCGCCTGCGACAGCCCGCAGGGACGCTGAGCGGCGGCGAGCAGCGGATGCTCCTGCTGGCCCGAGCGCTGGTGGCGAGGCCACGGTTGCTCGTCCTGGACGAGGTCTGCGACGGCCTCCATCCGCCGGTGGTGGCCAAGGTGGTGGAGATCCTGCGCGAGCAGCGGGAGCGCCGAGGGGTGAGCGTCCTGATCGTGGAGCCCAACCTGCAAGCGGTGCTCGGCCTCGCCGACCGCGTCCTGCTCATGAAGCGGGGGCGCTTCCTGCTGGAGCGCTCGCCGTCGGCTCCGGGAGCCAGGGAGGATCTGGAACATGAGCTCGTCTTCACCTAGGGACCGAGGGGAGCCGATGAGCCCCCTCCCCGATCGGCGCGCCTTCGATCCCCAGGACCCGGCGCTCGCCGCCGACCCCCACACGACCTTCGCGCAGCTGCGCCGTCACTGCCCGGTTGCCTGGACCGATCGCTGGGGCGGGTTTTGGGCGCTCACCAGGTACGACGACCTGGTGGCGGTCGCCGGCGACCATCGCACCTTCAGCAACGCCGTCCAGAACGTGGTGCCGCACGTGCCCCGGCCCGGGCCGCGGCTGGCGCCGCTCAACGTCGACCCCCCCGAGCACACCCGGCGCCGTCGGGCCATCAACCCCACGCTCAAGCCGCGCCGGGTGGCCCGCCTCAAGCCGGCCATCCGGCGCTCGACGGTCGAGCTCCTCGCCCCGCTGGTGGAGCGGGGTGAGGCCGACCTGGTGCGGGAGCTCGCCTTCCCCCTGCCCGCCTACGTCCTCGCCGACTACCTGGGGGTCCCAGGGGCCGAGGGGCTCCGCATGCGGGTGGCCACGGAGCGGTACACGCGCGCGCTGGAGGAGGGGAGCGTCGAGGAGGTGGCGCGCGCGACCGCGGAGATGACCGGGTTCGTCCGCCGGCTGGTGGCCGAGCGCCGGGCTCGACCGAGGGATCCGGAGCGGGACCTGACCACGGGCCTGCTCGCTTCCCAGGCCGACGACGGCGACGACCTGGTGACGGTCGAGAGCATCCGCCAGGTGATCGCCGCCGGCACCATCGGCGTCACCCTGGCGCTGGCGAGCGCCATCCGGCACCTGGCCGAGCGGGGCGACCACCAGGAGCTGCTGCGGAGGCGCCCCGATCTCATCCCGGCCGCGGTCGAGGAGCTCCTGCGGCTGTACTCGCCCAACCTCGGCTTCGCCCGCACCGCCACCCGCGACGTCGAGCTCCGCGGGCGCCGGGTGCGCGCCGGCGACGTGGTCGCGCTCGTGTACGCCTCGGGCAACCGGGACGAGACCGTCTTCCCCGACCCCGACCAGCTCGTCCTCGGTCGCCCCCGGGAGCACCTCGCCTTCGGCCACGGGGTCCACAAGTGTCCCGGGGCGCCGCTGGCCCGGCTGGAGATCCAGGTCGCGCTCGAGGAGCTGCTGCGCCGCACCTCGAGCTTCGAGCTGACCGGGCCGGTGACCTGGAGCCGCTGGCCGGAGTACGGGCCGACCTCGCTCCCGATGCGCCTGGAGGGTGCTTGACCATGCCCTCCTCGGTGCTCAGCCGCTTCCGCCCCCAGCCCCAGTTCCTGATCGGCGACCTGTTCGCGAACTACTGGTCGCAGCGTCAGGAGCCCATCCCCTCGGCGGCGTTGGTCGCCCTCTTGGGCGACTTCGGGATCACGGTCAGTGGCAGCCGCACCGCCTTGAGCCGGCTGGCCCGGGCGGGGCGGGTGGAGCGGACCACGCTCGGGCGCCGCACCTACTACCGGCAGACGACCTACGGAGCGGAGCGGATCCGCATCGTGCGCGCGCAGCTGACGGCCTTCGGCGCCGAGCCGCGACCCTGGGACGGGGAGTGGAGGTTGGTCGCCTTCCACGTGTCCGAGGCGGAGCGTGACAAGCGCCCGACCTTGCGATCGCACCTTCGCGCCCTCGGCTTCGGCCCCCTCTTCGACGGGCTCTGGATCTCGCCCCACGCCGCCGACGAGGAGGTGGCACAGGCCCTCCACGAGGTCGGCGTGAGCAAGGCCACGGTCTTCCGCGCCCGGATCGTCCTCGGCGACGACCCCACCCGGGCCTGGGACCTGGCCGCGCTCGCGGAGCGGTACCGTGACTTCATCGGGCACTTCGAGCCCTACCTCCGCGCTGCCCGCGAGCGCTCGCTCGCCCCGGCCGAGGCCCTCGTCGTGCGCACCGCCGCCCGCTACTGGTGGCGGCGCTTCGCCGCCGAGGACCCCGACCTCCCGGCCCAGCTCCTCCCCAGGTCGTGGCCGCGCGCGGACGCCCACCGTGTCTTCGCCGCGCTGGACGCCGAGCTGGAGCCACTGGCACGTCGTCACGTCGAGGAGACGGTGATGGCCGCTCACGATGGGACCTTGGGGTGAGCACGGGCGGCGCCGGGAGGCCCCGGTGGGCAGAGGCGCGGGGGGAGGGCCTCGCCCGCCGCCAGCGGGAGGCGAGGCCCCCTCCGTTGTGACCGGCGTCTCCCGACGGGGGGACTTCGAGACCGTACAAGGGGAGCAGTGAGATGAGGATCGAGCGTCTTCGCGCCCTCGACGCCGTGGTGCGGCGCGGGTCCTTCCACCGTGCCGCGCGCGAGGTTCACCTCACCCAGCCCGCGGTGACCCAGCAGGTGAGGCTCCTTGAGCGCGAGCTCGGCCTGCAGCTGCTCACCCGGGGGTCGGGCCGGGTTGGGCTGACGCCAGCGGGGGAGTCGCTGATGCCCTTCATCCGCGGCGTGCTGGAGGCCGAGGAGGCGTTACGACAGGAGGTCGCGAACCTGCTCGGTCTGCGCTGCGGAAGCCTCCGGATCGGCCTCGTGAACTCCGCCATCCGCCTCCTCCTGCCCGCGGTGCTGGGCCGGTTCAACCGCCTCCATCCGGCGATCGACGTCCAGATCTCGGAGGGGGGCTCGACCGAGATCCTCCAGCGCCTCCGCAGCGGCGAGGTCGAGCTGGCGGTGGTGGGGTGCTCCCGCGCAAGGGGCGACGACGACCTGCGCACGGAGGTCCTCGCCGTCAACCACGTGCTCATCTGCCTGCCCTTGGGGCACCCGCTGCTTCGCCACCGTCGGGTCCCGGTTCGAGACCTGGCTGGGCAGCGGATCGTCATGTACCGAGAGGGCTGGATCCTGCACGACGTCGCGCAGGAGATCCTCGCCGACGTGCCGGTGGCCACCGTCCACTACGTGGACAACGACGTGAGCCTGCGCCAGATGGTGGCCGCCGGGTTGGGGATCGGCTTCGCCGCCGGCTTTGACCACCATTTCCAGCTCGAGGCCCCAGAGGGGATGACGAGGGTGGCCCTGCGGCCGCTCGATCCCCCCGGCCCCGAGTTCTTCCTCGGCCTGGTGAGACGCGCGGACGGCGCGCTCTCGCCGGCGGCACGGGAGTTCGCCGCCATCCTGACCGAGGAGGTGGCGAGGCGCCAGCTGCGTGCCACCACCCGGCCGGCCTCGGAGCCCCGGCTCCGAGGTGGCGATGACCCCACGATCCGTCGACCATCGCCCGGCCGCCCCCGGGCCGGAGCCGCCGGGCAGAGGGCCGGGCTTGGCCCGGCGTCCAGGGTCGGGTCGAGCCGGTGATGGTGAGGAGGCCCGATCGCGATCCAGGATGATAAGGATCGCTTATCTCCCTGATCACAAAGTTGCTCGTAGCTGCTCCATCGGTGTGCTAGGTTGTGGGCACCAGCGAACCTCGATGGTGCGGAGGCAGTGACATGCCTGAAGCGCAGGGAAAGACGTGGCTTCTGCATCGGACCATGGAACGTCGTCAGTTCCTCCGAGGAACGCTTGTCTCCGCACTGAGCGTGCCAGTCACGCTGTCATTGCTCGAAGCGTGCACGACCTCCAGCTCGACCCAACCGAGCGCAGGCGGGGTGAGACTGCCGAGCTACCTTCCCTTCCGAGGTCCGAAACCAGATCTCCCCTCGAACGGCGCGGTCGAGCCGGCGTACCTCCGCTTCCCATCCCACCTGGTCCGATCGGTGAACGAGACCCCAGGACGGGGTGGTGATGTCACGCTCCTCTATCTGGCACTTGAGCCACCGCCGGCACCGCTCGCCCAGAATGCGGCCTGGCAGGCCCTCAACAAGGCGCTCAACGTCAAGCTCAGGTTCGTCGGTGCAGATCCCTTGACCTTCGCCACCAAGTTCGCGACGATCGCCGCCTCAGGGGACCTCCCCGACGTCATGGGGCTCCCGCTCTTCACCGGTCTCCCCAACCTTCCACAATTCCTCAAGGCGGCGTGTGCCGACCTCACCCCACACCTCGCAGGTGACGCGGTCAAGGACTATCCCAACCTCGCCAACCTTCCGACCTTCTCCTGGAAGAGCTACGTCAACAGCTCGGGCATCTATGCGGTGCCCATCCCGGCTAGCCAGTTCTTCAACGGCTTCTTCTACGACAAAGGCCGTTTCGACCGGCTCGGGCTGCAGTTGCCGAAGAACGCGGACGACCTCACCCGCCTGCTCAAGGCGCTCACCCGTCCCCAAGCTGGCCAATACGCCTGCGGGTATGCGGCCGGACAGGGGACCATCGCCCATCTCACCATCTTCCGGCAGATCTTCCGAGCCCCCAACAACTGGAAGCTCGAGCGCGGGCGCTTGATCAAGGACATCGAGACGGAGGAGCACAAAGCCGCAGTCGGCTACATGCGCGACCTCCAGGCCGCAGGCGTCTTCAACCCTGACGCTCAGACCCAGTCGCTGTCGGCGCTGAGCGGGTTCTTCATCCGCGGGCAGATCCAGATCCTGGTGCTCGGGTGGCCAGGGTACGCCAATCTCTGGGATCAGTACAACGCCGTTCACCCGGGCTCACAGATCTACAACATGCCCATGTTCGGCCACGACGGGGGCAAGGGATCTTTCTTCACCATCAACGGCACGCAACCGACCTACGTGGCCATCAAGAAGGCGAGCACGGAACGGGTCAAGGAGCTGCTGCGCGTGCTCAACTTCATGAGCTCCCCCTTCGGAACCGTGGAGCACGCGCTGCGCACCTATGGGGTCAAGGACGTCGACTACAGCCTGGACCGGGACGGCAATCCCCGGCCCACCGACCGAGCCCGAACCGACCTGACGTCGACCCTGGTCCCACCCTGGGTTCGAGGGCTCGGCGGCCCTCCTCCCGTGCTCTACGACCCCAACTCGAGCGACTTCGCGCGGGTCGCCCACCAGATGGAGTCGGAGCTGGCACCGATGTTGGTCACCGACCCCACCCAGGGCTACTACTCCCCCACCCAGGACGCCAAGGGCACGGTCCTCACCCAGCTCATCACCGATCGGTTGACGGCCATCATCAACGGGAGGGCGCCGCTCAGCGACCACGATCAACTGGTCAAGGACTGGCGTGCCCAGGGCGGGGACCAGATCCGCGCCGAGTACGAGGCGGCGATCGCCAAGCGAGGTGGGTGATGCCGACCGTGGCCGTGGATGGGGCCGACCTGTACTACGAGGAGCACGGAACCGGCGACGAGGTCGTGGTCTGCTGTCAGCAGTGGTTCACGAGCGAGTTCCCAGCCCTCCTCTCACGGGCACCCACCTCCTACCACGTCTTCACCCTCGTCTGCCGCGGATACCACCCCTCCTCGCCGGTCGAGAGCCAGCTCGGCGCCGGCTGGTACCCACGCTGGGCGGAGGACGTCCACGGGTTCGCGCGCGCCCTGGGGTTGGAGCGGTTCGTGTACACCGGTGTCTCGCACGGCGCGCTCATCGGCTGGCACCTGGCGCTCGCCCACCCCGAGGATCTGAAGGCGCTCGTGTCGATCGTGGGCGCTCCCCAAGGCGATCGGGACGGCCCCGGACGCGTCTCGCACGGTCGGCGGATGGACCGCGAGACCGATCTCGTCCGGCTCCGCGCCTACCTGCGAAGCCTCTTCGCGCCCCCGCGCTCGGAGACGCGCCGGCGGTGGCGCGATGCCCTGGTCGAGGCCGATCTGGCACGCATGCTCGCCCGAGTGGATGCCTTCCACGCCGATGCCGGGATCGCCTTCCCGGAGTGCGAGAGCGATGCCGAGCTGGCCGAGCTCCTCGGTCGGATCCAGGTGCCGGTGCTGCTGATGGGCGGGCTGCACGACCCGCTCTGCAAGCCGGAGTACAACCTCCTCGCGGCCCGGGCCGTCCGGGGAGCGAAGCTGGTCCTGTTCGAGGAGGCCGGCCATCGGCTGGCCGTCGAGCTTCCCGACCAGGTGGTCGGCGAGTTCCGGCTCTTCATCGAAGAGCTGAAGGCAGGGGCCTGAGGTGCTGGTCTCGCCCCATGGCGGCCGATCGCGTGGTCGAGCCCGGCGGAGCCGGGGAGCGGGCAGGGCCGGGAGCGCCGGCCGAAGGGAGGTGAGCCACGGGTGCCGCTGATCCGGCTCGAGGACGTCGAGCTCTCCTACGAGGAGCACGGGGGCGGTGGCACCGTGGTCGTCTCCGCCCAGATGGGGTTCACCGAGGGACGCTACCCCAGCCGGCTGGCCGGGCCTCCGACCGGCTACCACGTCTACTGCCTCCAGCTGCGCGGGTACGGGCGATCCACCCACGTGTTCGAGGATCTGGGGGAGCGGTGGTACCCGACCTGGGCCGAGGACGTGCATCGCTTCGCCCGCGCGCTTGGGTTACCACGCTTCGTCTACACCGGGATCTCCCACGGCGCTGGGGTCGGATGGTACCTGGCCCTCGCCCACCCCGAGGACCTGTTGGGGTTCGTCTCGGTGGTCGGGGGTCCCCACGATCGCTCGGGCGGAGACACCTCGGCCGCCAGGCGTGCCCAGATCGAGGCCGGGCGCGACCCAGAGAAGCTCCGCCAGATCCTCCAGCGCGGCCTGCCTCCGGACGCCGAGGGTGACCCCGACGCCAAACAGCGACGCGCGGCGCTGCTGCAGCGCCGGATCGACCGTTTCCTGGCCATGAGCGACGAGGAGCTGCGCATCAACCCGCGCAAGCCGTTCCCCGAGGCGCGGACCGACGCCGAGCTGGCGAGGCGGCTGAGTCAGGTCAGGGTGCCGACCCTCCTCGTCGCCGGGATGCGTGACCACATCATCTCGCCGGAGGCGTCGCTGCGAGCGGCGACGTCGGTGCCGGGCGCTGTCGCGGTCTTCTTTCAGGACGCGGGCCACTGGGTGGCCGAGGAGCACGAGGAAGAGGTGATCGCGCACGTCAAGGTGTTCGTCGATCGCCTCGTCGCGGGATGAGGGACGACGTGCTCGCCGACGACAGGACCCCGGTGGGAAGAGAACGGCCCTCCCGGCGCCCCATGCCGTCCGGGGGACGGAGGGCGTGGCCTTGGGCGGATGGCCAACCCCTGGCCAGGCCGCGCTGGTCGAGGCTGAGGGCCGCCCTCCGGCGAGACCGGGTGATGCTCCTGCTGGCCCTGCCGGGCTGCTGCTACTTCATCGTCTTCTACTACCTGCCGCTGCTGGGGTACGTGGTCGCGTTCCAGAACTACCTCCCCTTCATCGGCTTCGTCGACAGCCCGTTCGTCGGCCTGGACAACTTCCGGTCGTTGCTCACCGACCCTGAGTTCTGGGCCGCGGCCGAGAACACGATCGTGATCTCGTTGCTCCAGCTCCTCCTCTACTTCCCGGTGCCGATCGGCCTCGCCATCCTGATCAACGGCCTGATCTCGACCCGTTGGCGTCGCTTCATCCAGAGCGTCGTCTACCTCCCCCACTTCGTCTCCTGGGTGATCATCGTCGCGCTCTTCCAGCAGATGCTGGGAAGCGACGGCCCGGTCGTCCACGCCCTGCGCGCGACCGGCCTGCCCGCCGTGGACCTCATGACGAGCCCCCCCTTCTTCAAATGGCTGGTGACCCTCCAGCTGATCTGGAAGGACGCGGGCTGGGGGGCGATCATCTACCTCGCCGCGCTGCTGTCCATCGACCCCACCCTGTACGAGGCGGCCACGGTCGACGGGGCCGGGCGCTGGCGCCGGCTCTGGCACGTGACCCTGCCCGGCCTGATCGACATCACCATCCTGCTCCTCATCCTGCGGATCGGGGCGCTGCTCTCGGTGGGCTTCGAGCAGATCATCCTCCAGCGCGACAACGTCGGCCCGGGGGCGGGAGAGGTGCTCGACACCTACGTGTACTTCCACGGGATCGCGGCCGGGCAATGGGGGCTGGCGGCGGCCGCGGGCATCCTCAAGGCGGTGATCGCGGCCGCGCTGGTGATCGGCGCCAACCGCTTCGCCCACCGCCTCGGCTACGGCGGGGTGTACACGTGAGCCGCCGCCCCGTCTGGATGGAGCGTCCGAGGCTGGTCGAGCGGCTCGCGCAGGGGCTGATCCTGTTCCTCGTCGTCCTGCTGGTCGTCTACCCCTTCGCGGAGATCGTCTCCACCAGCCTTGCCGGGCAGGCGGACGTCGACGCCGGCGGGGGCCTCGTCCTGCTCCCCCTGCACCCCACCCTCCGCGCCTATCAGGTCGTCTTCGAGGGCGGGGTGGTGACCCGGGCGATCCTGATCAGCGTGGGCGTCACCGTGGCCGGCACCCTGGCCAGCCTGGCCACGACCGTGGCCATGGCCTACGCCTTGAGCCGCCCCATCCTCGGCTCCCGGCAGATCCTGCGGATGGCCCTTTTGACCCTGTTCTTCGCCCCCGGGATCATCCCCAGCTACCTGGTCGTCAAGCAGCTCGGCCTCCTGAACACGTACGCCTCGCTCGTCCTGCCCGTCCTGCTCAACGCGTTCAACCTGGTCGTGGTCCGGCAGTTCTTCATGGCGGTCCCAGAGGAGCTGGTGGACAGCGCCCGGCTGGACGGTGCCGGTGACCTGGCCATCCTCCTCCGCATCGTGCTGCCGCTCTCGAAGGCGGCCGTGGCCGTGATCGGCCTCTTCTACGCCGTGGGCTACTGGAACGCGTTCTTCAACGCCTTGCTCTACCTCAACGACCAGAGCCGATGGCCGCTCCAGCTGATCCTGCGGCTGTACGTGATCCAGGGCGCGCCTCTGCCCGGGGTGGGGTCGTACGTGACCGGCCAGGCCCCACCGCCTCCAGAGTCGATCCAGATGGCGGTGGTCGTGATCGCGCTGCTGCCCATCGCGCTCGTCTACCCCTTCCTCCAGCGCTACTTCACGAAGGGGGTGCTGAGCGGAGCCATCAAAGGCTGAGGAGCGCCATCCCATGGAAGAACGGACCACGGAAGAGCGGAGCACCGACACCGATCGCGTCCAGTTGCAATCGACGCGGCTCGCCCAGCGCTACCAGCGGGCGTGGTTCCAGGACCTCAGGCGCCGGGTGTTCGAGGAGGGGGTGCCCTATGCGCTCACCAGCGCCACCACGCCCCACGAGGTCCTGGACGTGTTCGAGATCCCCTACGTGACCAACGAGTGGTGGTCGTCGCTGGTGGCGGCGAAGCGGGCCTCGGGGCACTACCTGGACCGGCTCGAGGAGCGAGGGTTCCACAATGGGCTGCCGCACTACGGCGCGATGGCGCTGGCGGCGCTGCTCGACAAGGACAACCCGAACGCGCCCTGGGGCGGGCTGCCCCGGCCCGCCCTGCTGTGCGCGCGCCTCGTCGACCAGGGGACGGAGCGGCTGTGGTCGCTGATGGCGGAGGCGTGCGGGGCGCCGTTCGTCCCCATCGAGGTGCCCGGCTCCACCGTCCTCTACCCGCGCTGGTGGGAGATGGCCCGCCGCAACTGGGAGGACGTCTTCGAGACCCACCGCATCGACCGCGTGGTGGGGTGCTTCCGGGAGCTGGTGGCCGAGTGCGAGCGGATCACCGGGCGACGGTTCGACGAGGAGCGCCTGCGGGCGCTGCTGGAGCGGGTGCACGAGCAGGAGGAGTGCTTCGACGAGGTGCGCCGCCTCATCTGCGAGGCGCCGAAGCTCCCGGTCCGGCTCTCCGAGCAGCTCACCAACGTCATGACCGCCCAATGGCACCGGGGAAGCGATTGGGCCCTGGAGCACGCCCGCCGCTTCCGGGACGAGGTCCGGGAGCGGGTCGAGGCGGGCGTGGCCGCCTTCCCCGACGAGCGCATCCGCCTCGGCTGGGTGGGCGTCGGCCTCTGGCAGAACACCGACTTCTACCGTGCCTTCGAGGAGAGCCACGGCGCGGTCTTCGTGCGCTCGATGTACCTCTCGATCGCCTCCGACGGGTACCTGCGGTACGGTCTGCGCGACCCGCTGCGCGCGCTGGCGGGCCGCTACGCCAGCTTCAACGAGACCCTGCACGTGGCCCCATGGCTGCCCGAGTGGACGGTGGCCGATTGCCGGCGGCACCGCTGCCACGGGGCCGTGATCGTGAACCTCGGCTCGGCGGTGAAGTTCACCCAGCGGGCGCTCGAGGCCGCGGGCATCCCCACCTTGGTGCTCGACGCCGACGCCATCGACACCCGTGGCTGGGACGAGGGGAGGATGCGGAGGGTGATGGCGGAGTTCCTGGAGAGGAGGTTGGGGGCATGAGCGCGGCCGCGGAGCTCCAGCGGCACTACCGTGACCGGACCGCCGCGGCCCGTGCCGCCAGCGCCCGGGGTCGCAAGGTGGTGGGCCTGGTCGGGTCCACGGTGCCCACCGAGCTGGTCCTGGCCAGCGACGCCTACCCGCTGACGGTGGCGGCGGCGCCCGGTGGGCCGACGCCGAACGCCGACCGCTACCTCGAGCGCCACATCGAGGACGACACCCGGGCGACCCTGGAGGCGCTGCTCACCGGCGCCTACGCCTGGCTCGACCTCCTGGTGCTGTCGAGGGCCTGGGACAGCCACCTGGAGCTCTACTACACGTTGAAGGAGATCGTCCGCCTCGGCGAGGGCCACTCCATCCCCCCGCTCTCCCTCTACGACCTCCTCCACGGGCGCACCCCCGCCAACCGCGCCTACGGTCTCGATCGGATCCGCGAGCTGCGCTCGCGGCTCGCCGCGCTCACCGGCGTCACCGCCACCGACCAACGGCTGAGGGCGGCCATCCGCGCGGTGAACGGCCAGCGCGCGGCGCTCCGGCGTCTTGCGGAGGCGCGACGTGACCCCGCCGCGGGCATCAGCGGCAAAGAGGCGCTCGCCGTCATCGGGGCCGGGCGCTTCCTGGAGCCGGCGGTCCACGAGCAGCTGCTCCTGGCCTACCTCGCCGAGGAGCGGCCTCGGCTCGAGGCTCGGCTGCGGCTGCTGGTCGTCCCCGGGGCCCCGCTGAGCGACCTGCGCCTGCACACGCTGCTGGAGGAAGCGGGAGCGGTGGTGGTGGCCGAGGACGACAGCTGGGGGTCTCGGAGCGCTGGCGCCGACGTCCCCGAGGACGCCGCCGACCCGTTGGGGGCGGTGTTCGACGCCTACTTCCTCCACGTGCCCAGCCCGCGGGTGGCCCCCGCCGCGGCGCGTGACGAGTGGCTCCGCTCCGAGCTCGCAAAAGGTGGGGTCGACGCCGTCGTCTTCTTCATCCCGCGCTCGGACCACTGGTTCGGCTGGGACTACCCGCGGCTCAAGTCCTTGGTGGAGGCCGCCGGCCTCCCCGCCCTGCTCGTGCGCGATCTCGAGCGCGAGGCGGTCGTGGACGCCCTCACGGCCGGGGTCAGGGGGCGATGAGCGGTCCCGCCGCCGCGCCGCTCGGCGGAGGGGATGGCATGGTCCCGCTCCAGGGGGTGGTGGTCGCCGACCTGACCCACGCCCTGGCCGGGCCCTTCTGCACCTGGCATCTCGCCCGCCTGGGCGCCGAGGTGATCAAGGTCGAGCGGCCGGGCGTCGGCGACGACTTCCGTAGCCGGCCGGCCACCTTCCTTGCCCTCAACGCCGGCAAGCGCTCGCTGACGCTGGACCTCGGCCACGAGGACGGCCGCGAGGTGCTCCGGCGGCTGGTCGAGCGGGCCGACGCGCTGGTGGAGAACTTCCGCCCCGGCGTCACCGAGCGCCTCGGCATCGGCTGGGAGACGATGCGCGAGGTCAACCCCCGGCTTCTCTACTGCTCCATCAGCGGGTTCGGCCGGGAGGGCCCGCTCCGCGACCTGCCGGCGATCGAGTGGTCGGTGCAAGCGGTGTCAGGCCTGACCGCCGCCTACCTCCCCCCCGATACCGACCCCATGCACCTCGGCCTCTCCGTCCTCGACCCCTTCAGTGGCTACATGGCCTTCGCTCTCGTGCTGGCCGGGCTGCTGGAGAGGGAGCGGAGCGGCCAGGGGCGCCACCTCGACGTGTCCATGCTGGACGCCGCCCTCACCCTGGCCAGGCCTCAGGCGGTGGAGACGGCGCTGGCGGGCACGGGGAGGTCGCGGCTCGGCCGCCGGGCCACCATGGCCCGCTTCGAGACGAGGGACGGGGTGCTCTTCGTGGGCGCGCTCCACGACCGCTGGTTCGAGGCCCTCTGCCGCGAGATCGGGGCCGAGGAGCTGGTGCGCGACCCCCGCTTCGCCACCGCCACCTCCCGAGCGCAGCACCCCGACCAGCTCTACGCCGAGCTGGCGGCGCGGCTGCGAGGGCGCTCGGGGCGAGAGCTGGAGCGGCGGCTGACCGAGCTGGGGCTCCCGGCCGGCCTGGTGCGAACGATCGAGGAGGTGCTCCGGCACCCTCACGTCCGGGCTCGGGGGCTCGCGCCGGAGCCCGCTCAGCTGAGGGCGCCGAGGCTCGGCGAGCACACGGACGCCGTGCTGCGCCGGCTCGGCTACGGCGAGGCCGAGATCGAGGCCCTGCGCAAGGGGGGCGTCGTGTGAGCAGGGCGAGGTCGCCTCAGGTGGGTGCCCCTGGCGGGAGGCCGGGCCCGCGATCGAGGGCGAGGGGAGGGGCCTCCTCGGGGGAGGCGATCGAGCTCCTGTTGGTCGGCGACCTCATCCTCGACGAGCCAGAGCCGGACCGCTTCTTCGACGCCGTCCGGCCCGTGCTCCAAGCCGCGGACCTGGTGGTCGGCCACGTGGAGGTGCCCTTCAGCACCCGCACCGACCACGGGCCCAACCCGAACCCGGGCCGGGAGCCGGCCAAGCTGATGGCGCTGGCCCGAGCCGGGATCGGGGTGGCGACGCTGGCCGGGAACCACGTCTTCGACGCCGGCACGGTCGGCGTCCAGGAGACGCTGCGCGGCCTCGAGCGGGCCGGGATCGCCTCGGCCGGCGCCGGCCTCGACCTGGAGGCGGCCCGAAGGCCGGCGATCGTCGAGCGCCGGGGCATCCGGGTGGGGGTCCTGAGCTTCAACTGCGTGGGGCCGCGTGAGTCGTGGGCGGGGCCGCGAAAGGCGGGCGCCGCCTACGTCGAGGTCCTCACCCACTACGAGCTCGACCACGCCAACCCCGGAGGGCCGCCCGGGCGCATCATCTCGGTCGCCGTCCCCGACTCGCTGGAGGCGATGCAACGCGACATCGAGCGCACCCGCGGCGAGGTCGACCTGCTGGTGGTCGCGCTCCACAAGGGCGTGACCCACACCCCGGCCCGGCTGGCCATGTACGAGCGTCCGCTGGCCCGGGCGGCGGTCGAGGCCGGCGCCGACGTCGTGGTCGGGCACCACGCCCACCTCCTGCGCGGGGTCGAGACGCACCGGGGGCGCCCCATCTTCCACGGCCTGGGCAACTTCGTGACCGTCACCCGGGTCCTCGGGTTGGAGGACAACCCCAACCCCACGATGCTGGAGTGGGCAAGACGGCGTCGCGAACTCTTCGGGTTCTCCCCCGACCCCAGCTATCCGACCTACCCGTTCCATCCCGAGGCCAAGCACGCGATGATCGCGCGGGTGGTGGCGGGGAAGGGCGGGGTGCAGGAGGCAGGGTTCCTGCCCTGCTGGGTGGCCCCCGACGGCCAGCCCCTGGTGTGCGGCAACGACGAGCTCGGCGCGGCCGTGGTCGCCTACGTCGAGGAGATCACCCGACGGGCCGGGCTCGAGGCGCGCTTCCGGTGGGAGGGGGACAGGGTGGTGTTCACAGGAGGGCGAGGTTGAAGCCACTGGAAGGGATGGTGGTGGTGGACCTGGGCCATGCGCTCGCCGGGCCCTGCTGCACGTACCACCTCGGGCTGTTGGGCGCTGACGTGATCAAGGTCGAGCGACCCGTGCTCGGCGACGACATGCGCGACTACATCGAGCACGCCGGCCTGGAGAAGATGAGCGCCCCCTTCATCGCCGTCAACGCCGGCAAGCGGTCGGTGACCGTCAACCTCGAGACCGCGGACGGCCGGGAGGTGCTGGAGCGGCTGATCCGACGCGGGGACGTCCTGGTCGAGAACTTCCGACCGGGGGTGGCGTCGCGCCTCGGTTTGAGCGAGGAGGCGGTCTTCGCGCTCAACCCGAGCATCGTCTACTGCTCGGTGAGCGGGTTCGGGCAGACCGGGCCGCTGCGCGACTGGACCGCCTACGACCACATCGTCCAGGCGATGTCCGGGATCATGTCCCTCAACGGCCAGCCGGACGGCGAGCCGCTCAAGATGGGTGGGCCAGGGGTCGACATCTTCAGCGGCGTGCTCGCCGCCGGCGCCGTGGTGGCGGCGCTCCTCCAGCGAGAGCGCGATCCGGCACGCCGAGGCCAGCGCATCGACGTGGCCATGCTGGACGCCGCCATGGTGCTCATGGCGCCCACGGTCGCCTCCTACTTCCTCAGCGGGGTGCCGCCGCGGAGGACGGGGAACCGCGGCTTCCGGATGGTCGTGACCTCGGACACCTAC
>DATGLL010000213.1:0-51809 GCA_035294145.1 Candidatus Dormiibacterota bacterium
GCAGCAGCGGTCGCCCGCTCTCCTCGAAGGCCCGCAGCACCTGCCGCCGCTGGCCGTCGATCCCCTGGCCGAGGATCAGGACCTCGTCCAGATCGTCGCGGTGCTTCAGGGCCTGGTAGACGGTCCGCAGCTGCTGGTGCGAGGTGAAGAGCACCAGCGTCCGGCCCTGCAGATGCCCGGCCACGTCGGCGATCACCGCCGCGGCCGCCATCTCGAACTCCTCGGACTGGGGGTCGGGGAGGTCGGTCGGGAGGCAGACCAACGCCTGCCTGAGGTAATCGAAGGGAGAGGGGAGCGAGAGGGTCTCGACCTCGGCCCCCAGGCCGACGCGGGCGCAGAAGTGATCGAAGTTGCCCGCGACCGCGAGGCTGGCGGAGGTGAGCACCAAGCTCTCGACCTGGGCGTACACCCGCTCCCGGAGCAGATCCCCGACCTCGAGCGGCGCGGACCGGACCGCCAGGGCGTCGGAGCGAGGATGCCAGGCCAGCCAGTAGACCCGCTCCGGGTCCGGCTCCAGGAACGCCTCTTGGAGCAGCTCTGCGACCTCGAGCAGGGCCCCGCGCGCCGACTCCAGGTCACCGAGCTCCTGGTCGGGCTCGCCTCCCCCCGACCACTCGCGGGCCATGGCGATCACCTGGCGCAGCTGCGCTCCCAGCCCGGCCAGGGCCGTGATCGTGTCCTCGGCGGCCTCGGCCAGCGACCGCCAACCCTCGCCTTGACGGTGCTCGGGCACGAGCCGAAGCGTCTCCTCCCGCCGGAGGCTCCTCTCGGCCAGCTGGCTCGAGAGCCAGGCCAGGGCCAGGGCGAACAGGCGTCCACATCCCTGCCGAGCTCGGAGCACGGCCGCCTCGACGGAGTCGAGCAGCTCCGGGGAGGGCCCCAACCGCGACCGCAGCCGTGGGATCAGCCCCACCCGCCGCGAGCGGCCATCCCCGGGCTCAGGGCGGACCAGGCGCTCGAGGAGGGCCGAGAGCTCCTGGCCGTTGGCCTCGCGGCGCAGGGCCTGCGTCGCCGCCTCCTCCAGGTGGTGGGCCTCGTCGACCACCAGGTGGTCGTGAGCCGGGATCAGGCTGCCATCGGCCTCGGCGTCGGAGAGGAGGAGGGCGTGGTTCACGACCACCAGATCGGCCCGCTCGGCCCGGGCCCGGGCCCGGTGGACGAAACAGGTGGCATCGCTGCACCGCACCCCGATGCAGTCGAAGGCATCGGAGGCCACCCGGGCCCAGAAGGCCTCCTCCCACCCCTGGAGCCTGAGCTCGGAGCGGTCGCCGGTCTCGGTCCGATGGAGCCAGACCAGAACCTTCAGCTTGAACTTGAGCTCGTCGACGCTCGTGCACGGCTCGGCCAGGTAGCGCCGCCAGCGCCGGAGCGAGAGGTAGTTGGGACGGCCCTTGAGCAGCGAGGCCTCGAACTCCCAGGGGAGCCAGCGCCGGAGGGAGGGGAGGTCCCGGTGCACGAGCTGCTCTTGGAGCGTGTGGGTGTACGTCGAGACCACGACCCGCTCCCCGCGCCGAGCTGCCCGGGCCAGCGCCGGCACGAGGTAGGCAAGGCTCTTCCCGGTGCCGGTCCCCGCCTCGACGACCAGATGGCCGCCTCGTCGCATGACCTGGGCCACGGCCCGGAGCATCTGCTGCTGCGCCTCCCGGTACTCGTAGCCGGGCAGCGCCGCCAGCGGGCCCTCCGGGCCCAGCAACGTCGCGAGCTGATCGGGGTCGTCGCTCACCTCCTCTCGGGTCACCGACGGCCGGGCAGGGGGCGGCTTCGGCCGCTGCAAGCGCCGGGTCGGGATGGGGGTGGTCAACGTCTGGGCGAAGAAGGAGGCGATCGCCCAGGGATAGGGGGCGACCAGGGAGAGGATCGACGCCTTCAGGTCCTCTTCCAGCCCCGCGGCCAGCTCCCGCAACCGCAGGAAGAGCTGGCGGGTCGCGTCAGCGTCGTCCAGGGCCCGGTGGGGATGCGCCTGCTGCAGGCCCATCTCCGCCACCAGCGCCGGCAGGCTGTGGCTGGGGGCGTCCGGGAGCAGGATGCGGGCGATCTCCAGGGTGTCCAAGACCTCCACCCCCTCCGGCCACATCCCGGCCATGGCCAGGAAGTCGACGTCGAGCCTCGCCCCATGGCCGATCGGCTGCCGACCCTCCAGGAACGCGACCAGCTCCTCCATCGCGGCTCGCGGGGGTGGGGCCTCGTTCAGGAGGCGGGGATCGATCCCGGTCAACCTGAGCACCGCCGCCGGAACCGGCCGTCCGGGGTTCGCGAGGCGCTGGAGCGTGTCGGTGACGGCATCGAGGGTGAACGCGACCGCCCCTACCTCGATGACCCGATCCCGCTCGGGGTCGAGGCCGGTGGTCTCGAGGTCGAAGGCCACGTACTCGCCGACCGACGGCTCGCGCTCAGCCACGTGGACCGCGATTCTAGCCCCGATCGCCGGCGGCGGCTGGCGGCCGGGAGACCGGCTCCCAGACCCCTCTGAGCCGCTCCCGGAGCGACACCAGGTCGGCGTAGGCGCCCCGGGCGTCCGGGGGAAGCTGCTCGGCGATGGCCAGCATGATCGCGTCGGCCGCCTCCTGGTTCTCGACCCGGCGCCCGTCAGGCCGCCGCTCGCGGATCCGGAGCGGAGGCCCGTACCGGATCTCGACCCGCACCCGACGCGGGAGCCAGCTCCCCTTCGGGAAGCACTCCCGGGTCCCAGTCAGGGTCACCGGGAGCACGGGGACGCCGGTGGTCCGGGCGATGAAGCCGGCTCCGGGCTCTGCTTCCCGCAGCCCCCCACTCCCCACCCGGGTCCCCTCCGGGTAGAGGACGAGCACCCCGCCCGCGCGCAGGATCTCGGCCGCCCGGCGGAGCGCCCGCCGGTCGGGGGTGTGCCGGATCACGGGGAAGGCATGGTAGTGCCGGAGCACCCAGGCCCCGAAGCCCGGCCTGGCCAGCAGCTCCGCTTTGGCCATGCTCCAGCTGTCGGGCCGAGGGAGGAAGGCGGGCACCAGCGGGGGATCGACGGTCGAGGTGTGGTTGGCGCAGACCACCAGTGGCCCGCTCCTGGGCACGTGCTCGAGGCCGGAGACGTGCAGGAGCCCGCCCGCGAGGTAGACGCGGGCGAGGAGGCGCACCAGGAACCGCATCAGGCCGTACAGCTCGGGCACGGGCCGCCCCGGGTCGTGGACGGGCAGGTCCCGCGGCCGCCGCGGGGCGAGGATGCCCCCGGTCGCCGGCGGGCGGGCGGTGGGTTCCGCCGGATCCGGGGGGCCTCCCCTCCGCCGCACCTGCTCCAGCACCCGCCGGACCACCGCCTCCAGGTCCAGCCCCTCGGTGTCCAGGACCACCGCGTCGCCCGCGGGTCGCATCGGCGCCACGGCCCGCTGGCTGTCCCGGCGATCGCGCTCCTCGATCTCCGCCTCGAGGGCCTCGGCGTCGGGCCGCTCCCCCCGGGCGGCGAGCTGCGCCACCCGGCGCCGCGCTCGCTCCTCCAAGCTGGCCGTGAGGTAGAACTTGTGCTCGGCCTCGGGGAACACCACCGTCCCGATGTCCCGCCCGGCCATGACCACGTCCCCGCTGGCCATCGCCCGCAGCTGGTCCACGACCGCGCGTCGGACCCCCGGGACCCGGGCCACGCGGGAGGCGGCCACGCTCAGCTCCGGCTGGTGGACCTTGCCGGTGTAATCCTGCCCGTCGATCCGCACCGTCTCCCCATCGACCTCGACCCGGATCGAGGCGGCCAGCTCGGTCAGCGCGTCGGCGTCGTCGAGGTCGATGCCCGACTCGAGGGCTCGGGCGCCGACGGCTCGATAGAGCAGGCCGCTGTCGATGAAGGGCAGCCCCAAGGCGGCCGCCACCCGCCGGCCGACGGCGGACTTGCCCGAGCCAGCCGGACCGTCGATGGCCACGATCATCGTCCCCTCCCTGCTCCTCCCTCACCTCCCCCCGCCAAGCCGGTGGCCAGGCGCAGGGCGGCCAGCTCGGAGGGACGCAGCCGACGCCAGGTGCCGGGCCGGAGGCGGTGGAGGCGGACCGGGCCGACGGCGGTCCGGGTCAACCCCTCCACCGGGTGCCCGACCGCGGCCAGCATCCGGCGGACCTGATGGTTGCGTCCCTCCACGATCACCAGGCGTACGCGGGCCCGTCCCGTCCCACCGTCGAGCAACTCCGCCTCGGCGGGAAGGGTGCGCCCGTCCTCGAGCTCCACCCCACAGCGAAGGGCTTCCAGGTCACGCCGGCTGGGGATCCCCCTGACCACCGCCACGTACTCCTTCGGCACCTTATAGCGAGGATGGGAGAGGCGGTACGCCAGCTCGCCGTCGTCGGTCAGCAGCAGCAGGCCCGTGGTCGCGGCGTCCAGGCGTCCCACCGCGAACAGACGGCCCTCCCCCGGGCCTCCCACCAGGTCGAACACGGTCGGCCGTCCCTGGGGGTCGGCGGCGGTCACCAGGGTCCCGAGCGGCTTGTTGAGGGCCAGGTACCGTGAGGGGCGCCGCGGCAGGACGCGACGCCCGTGCACGGTGACCCGGTCCCGCTCAGGGTCGATCAGCACCCCGCTCGGCGGAGGCCGATGTCCGTTGACCAGCACCGCCCCAGCGGCGATCAGGAGGTCCGCCGCCCGGCGGGAGGCCACCCCGGATCGGGCCAGGTAGCGGTTCAGGCGCTCGCCGATGGGTCCCCACCTCCGGACCCCGACCCCCCCGGGAGCGCAGGGTCGTCCTCGGCCGCCGCCTCCCCGGCGGTGCCCCGCGCCTCCGGCGTCGGTAGCTCGTCGAGCGAGCGCAGGCCCAGGAGCTGCAGGAACCGCATGGTGGTCCCGTAGAGCTTGGGCTGGCCCGGGCCGGGGGCTCGGCCGACCTCGGTCACCAGGTCCCGGAGCTCAAGGTTGGCCAGGACCCGATCGCAGTTGACCCCCCGGATCTCCTCGATCCTCGACTTGGTCACCGGCTGCTGGTACGCCACGATCGCCAGCGTCTCGTACGCCGCCGGCGAGAGCTTGCCAGTCACCTCTGGCCGCAGCGCCCGCTTGACGTAGCCGGCCAGCTCGGGACGGGTGACCATCTGGACCTCGTCGCGATGACGCTGCAGCATCAGGCCGCGATCGTTGAGCGACGCCTCCAGCTCGCGCAGGGCGGCCTCCAGCGTCGATCGATCGCTGCCCGTGACCTGCTGGAGCTCGCGGAGCTTGAGCGGTCGGTTCGAGGTGAAGAGGATGGCCTCGATCGCTGCGGCCAGCTCGTTCATGCCGCCTCCACCCTGATCCGGCCGAAGTTGTGCGGCTGGTACACCCGGATGCGCCCACGGCGCAGAAGCTCAAGCACGGCCACGAAGGTCACCACCGCCTCGAGCCGATCGGCGCACTCCATGATCATGTCCACGAGGTCGAAGGGGCCCGAGGCCAGCCGTCGCTCCACTGCCTCCAGCTTGTCGTCGAGCGTCCAGCCGGTCCCGACGTAAACCAGCGGTCGGGGGGGCAGGCGGGAGAGCACCGCCTGGAAGGCCGCCACCAGCGCGTCCAGCCGCAGCGGCTCCTCCTGTCCCGGGACCGGGACCGGGCGCGGAGGTGGGGCGAAGCTGAACGGCTCGACGGCGGCCCGCTCCATGAGCCGCTCGGCCATCTCGCGATAGACCTGGTACTCGCGGAGCCGCGCCCGAACCTCCTCCTCCCAGCCCAGCAGCTCCTCCTCCTCGTCGTCCGGCTGCTCTCCGGGGAGGAGCCGGATCGACTTCAGGAGCAGCAGGCGGGCGGCAAGCCACAGGAACTCCGCCATCTCCCGAGGGTCCTTGCGCTCGAGCTGGGCAATCTCGGCCAGGTAGGCCTCGGTCAGGCTGGCCAATGAGACCTGGAAGATGTCGATCTCCTCTCGCTCCGCGAGCGCCAGCAGCAGCTCCAGCGGCCCCTCGAAGACCGGAGTCGTCACCTCCAGGCGCGGCCGGATCGCGCCGGGCTGCTCCATCGGCGGCAATCATAGCCAGCCCCATGGCGACCTCCGACCGTCTCCCCGCCGCGAGCGAGGCCGGCCCCAGCCAACCGGGGGCGGAGGGCGCCGGCCTGCGACCGGTCGCTCCGGGCGCCCCCCTTCACCCGACCCCCGACGCGCGCTCGGCCTCCTCCAACAGCTCGTGGGCGCGCGCCAGCGCCTTCTCCGTCACCCCACCGCTCATCATCCGGGCCAGCTCGCGGGCACGCTCCCGGCCCTCGCCCAGCTCCTGGACCTGGACGACGTTGCGCCCCCCGGGGCCAGGGACCTTCTCCACCACCAGGTGGTGGTCGGCGAAGCAGGCGATCTGGGCCAGGTGGGTGACCACCAGCACCTGCCGGCGCGCGCCCAGCGCCTTGAGGCGCAGGCCCACCTGGACGGCGGTCTCACCTCCAATCCCGGTGTCGACCTCGTCGAAGACCAGGGTGGGGAGCCGGTCGGCCTCGGCCCCGGCCGTGCGCAGCGCCAGCATGACCCGTGACAGCTCGCCCCCCGATGCCACCCGGGCCAACGGCCCGGGCGCCTCGCCAGGGTTGGCCGAGAACCGCATCTCCGCCGCCTCGGCCCCCTCAGCGCCGATCTCGGCCCGGGGGAGCAGGCGCACCTCGAAGATGGCCCCCTCCAGCCGAAGGCCGGCCAGCTCCGATGTGACCGCCCGGCTCAACCGGGCGGCGGCATCGGTCCTGAGCGCGGTGAGGGTGGCCGCCGCCGCCTCCAGGGCGGCGCGTGCGGAGGCCGCCTCCGCGCGCGCCCGCTCGATGGCGCCGCCCAAGTCCTCCAGCGTCGCCAGCTGCGCCTGCAACCGGTCCCGCTCCGCGATCGCCGCCTCCAGGCTGCCGCCGTGGCGACGCTTCAGCTGCTCCAGCAGCGCCAGCCGTGACTCGATCGCCTCCAGCCGGCCGGGATCGGCATCGATCCCCTCGAGGTAGCGCCGGAGCTGCGCGCTCAGGTCGGAGACCTCGGTGGCCATCGCCTCCAGCCGCTCGGCCGCCTCGCGCAGGCGAGGGTCCAGCTCCGCCCCCTGACGCACGGCCACCGTCGCCGAGGGCAGGCCCTCGTCGCCCTGGAGGGCCTCGATCGCCCCCCCGACCAGCTCGGCCAGGCGGGCCGCATGACGGACGACCGCCCGCTCCGCCACCAGCTCCTCGTCCTCACCCACCCGCAGGTTGGCCGAGCGCAGCTCCTGCAGCTGCCAGCGCAGGTACTCCTCCTCGCGCCGGCTCCGGGCCTGGAGCCGCTCGAGCTCCTCGAGCCGAGCCACCGCCGCCATCCAACCGGCATGGGCCGCGGCCACCGCCTCGCGGGCGGGGAGCGCCGAGGCGAACCCGTCCAAGAGCGAGGTCTGCGCGTCCTGATCCAGGAGCAAGCGCTGCTCGTGCTGGCCGTGGATGCCGACCAGCAGCCTGCCCAGCTCTCGGAGCTGGCCGGGGGTCGCCGGCCGCCCGTTGATCCGGGTCACGCTCCGCCGACCGATCTCCCGGGACAGGACCAGCTCGGTGCTCCCCGCGTGGCCCAGATCGCCCAGCGCCCGTTGAGCGGCCGGGGCGTCCTCGAGGTCGAAGACGGCCTCAACCCGGGCCCGCTCCGCCCCGGCGCGGACCTGGTCCAGGGTCGCCCTCGCCCCCAGGGCCAGCCCCAGGGCGTCGACGATCAAGGACTTGCCGCTGCCGGTCTCGCCGGTCAAGAGGTTGAGGCCAGGGCCGAACGCCACCCGCGCCCGCTCGACCAAGGCCAGGTCCTGGACCTCGAGCGCCTTAAGCATCGATCCGCTCCGTGAGCGCCCGCGCCTGGCCCCCCGGCTGCTCGGCCCTCGGCCGTGCCGGGATCGGGACCAAGGGGAGCCCCCAGTTCAGCTTCTGGCGCAGCAGGGCGTAGAACCGCTCCGGGGGCGAGAAGCGCACCATCCGGAGGCGACGGCCGAACCCGGCGACCCGAACCCGATCGCCAGGGCGCAGGCGCCAGGCGAGGAGCCCATCGATGGAGGCCATGGCCGAGCTGCGGGGGAGCTCGATGGTGAGCGCTTGATGGGGAGGGAAGACGATCGGGCGCACGGTCAAGGCAAACGGGCTCATCGGCACCAGCAACAGGTCCTCGACGGTGGGCTCGAGGATCGGTCCCCCGGCGGCCAAGGCGTAGGCGGTCGAGCCGGTCGCGGTGGCGACGATCGCCCCATCGGCATCGATGATCCCCACCTCCTGGCCGTCCACCATGAGGCGGAGACGCACCAGCCCCTCCTCCGCGGCTCGCTGCACGACCAGCTCGTTGAGACCTAGCGCGCGTCCCAGCCGACGCTCGCCTCGCAGAGCGGTGACCTCGATCAGCATCCGCTCGTCGAGCCGGTACTCACCGGCCAGGAAGCGCCTCAGGCCATCCTCCAGGCCGTCCGCCTCGAGCTCGGTGAGGAAGCCCAGCCGGCCCAGGTTGATCCCCAGCACCGGGATCCCCCGGGGCGCCGCCAGCCGGGCAGCGTGGAGCAAGGTCCCATCGCCCCCGAGCGTCACCAGCAGCCGGGTCGCCCTGGGCACCGCCCGCCGGCGATCGCGGGTGAGCAGCGAGCACTCCACCCCGGCCTCGAGGAGCAGGCGCCGGGCCGCGCTCAGCGCGGGCAAGGCAGGGTCGACGTAGGGGTGGAGCAGGAAGGTGATCACGGCGCCGGGTCCGGGGCGTGGAGCCAGATCAAGATCTCACGATTGCCCTCCGGGCCCGGCAGCGGCGATGGCAGCTCGCCCCGGAGGCGGAAGCCATGCTCCGCCGACCAGGCGCGGAAGCGGTCCAAGGCCGCCGCCACCGCCACCTGGTCGCGCACCACCCCCCGCTTGCCCACCTGCCCTCTCTCCACCTGGAACTGGGGCTTGAAGAGCACCACCAGATCCGCCCCCGGGGCGGCCCGCCCCAGCGCCGGGAGCACCTTCTCCAGCCCGATGAAGGAGACGTCGACCGTGATCAGCGAGACCGGCTCGGGGAAGGCGGTGAGGTACCTGGCGTTGACCCCCTCCATGACCACCACCCGCGGGTCCTGGCGCAGCCGCCAGTGGAGGAGGGCACGTCCGACGTCGACGGCGTAGACGCGCGCCGCCCCGCGCTGGAGCAGGACGTCGGTGAAGCCACCGGTGGAGGCGCCAACGTCGGCGCACACCTTTCCCTCCACCCGGACGCCGAAGTGGTCAAGCGCCGGCGCCAGCTTCTCCCCGCCACGGCTCACGTACCGAGGCGGCGCGACCACCTCGAGGTGGGCACGAGGTGGGACCAGACGTCCCGGCTCGCGCACGGTCTCGCCCCCGATCCGGACCCTGCCCGCCATGACCAGCGCCTGGGCCTGGGTCCGCGACTCGGCCAGGCCCGCCTCGGTCAGGGCCACGTCGAGGCGCATCCGTCGGCCGCCGTGCGATCCCGGGTCGCGCCGGCCGCCACCGGACGTCGGCTCAGCCCGACCGGGCCGCCCCGAGCTCACCGCCCGGCCCCCACGCATCCGCTCCTCCCTGCCCCGACATGGTGCGCCCACCGACAGCCCATGATGCCCAACGCACCGCCTCCACGGCCGGCTTGCACCGTCACCCCTCAACCCGAGAAGAGGAAGCCCACCGCGATCCCGAGCGCAGCCCCGACCAGCACCTCGACCGGCGTGTGCCCGAGCAGCTCCCGCAGCCGCGCCTCCTGGATGCCACGCATGGTCACCATGTCCTCGACCAGCCGGTTCAGCAGCGCGGCCTGGCGGCCCACCGCCCGACGAACCCCCTGCGCGTCGTACATGACCACGAAAGAGAAGATGAGCGCGATGGCGAAGGCGGCCGAGCCGACGCCCTGCCCCCGGCCCACCGCGGTCGTCAGCCCCATCACCAGGGCTGAATGCGAGCTGGGCATGCCGCCCATCTCGGCCAGCACCCGGAGGTTCAGCCGCCGCTGCCGGGCCGAGCTGACGATCACCTTCAAGGCCTGGGCGATCGCCCAGGCCACGAACGCGGGCAGGAGGTACCGCAAGCCGTCACTCTGGATCGTTGGGCACGACCGGTGGGGCCGGCCGCCCCCCACGGACAACCGAGCGGCCCGCCGCGGCGATCGCCGCCCGGGCCGCGACCACCAGGTCCCCCGGCCACCGACCTCCCCCCGCCCCGCGCACCCTCGACCCCGGCATCATCGGCTCACCGCGTGGCGAACTCCACCACCCGCCCCAGGACCCCGTTCACGAACCGCCCGGACTCCTCCCCGGAGAAGGTCTTGGCCAGCTCGATGGACTCGTTGATGGCCGCCTTGACGGGGACGTTGCGGGCGACGGTGATCTCGTAGACGGCGAGGCGGAGGACGATCCGGTCCACCCGTCCCATCTGCTCCAGCTTCCAGTTGATGGCGGCGCTGCGAATGGTGTCGTCGAGCTGGCGCCGGTGCGCGATCACCCCCCGCACCAGCTCGTCGGCGAAGGCGATCTCCTGCCGACCCGCCCCGACCTCCTGGGCGTGGTAGGCGAGCACCTCCCCAGGGTCATCCTCCGGACTGTGCTCGAGCTGGAAGAGCACCTTCAAGGCCAGCTCCCTCGCCCGACGGCGCGGCCCGGGCATCTCCGACCGTCAGCCGGCGAAGGCGATGCTGGACACGAACACGTTGACCTCGGCCACCTCCAAGCCGAGCATGCGCTGGACTGCCTCGATCACGTTGTCCTGGACCCTCTCGGCCACCTCGCGCAGCACCGCGTCCGAGTCCACGGTCAGGAAGACCTCCAGGTGAATCCTACGCTCGCCGTCGAGCAACACTCGCACGCCACGGTGGGCGGTCTCACGCTTGATCCAGTCGCCGAAGTGACGGGCGTTCGCCTCGTCCAGGCCGGCCACCCCGTCGACCTCGCGGGCGGCCATGGCGGCGATGCTGGCGATGACCTCGTTGGCCACCCGGACGCTGCCGGCAGGGGCTCCGTGCTCCATCACCTGGATATTAGGAGGTGTGCCAGCGGGGACGAGCCTCACGAGAGCCGTTCCACGTAGCTCCGCGTGCGGGTGTCCACCCGGATCCGGTCGCCCTGGTTGACGAACAGCGGCACCTGGATGGTGGCGCCCGTCTCCAGGCGGGCCGGCTTGGTCGCGCCCGACACGGTGTCGCCTCGGACGCCAGGCTCAGTGTCCGCCACCTCGAGGTCGACGGTGATCGGCAGCTCGACCCCGATCACGGAGTCCTCGTAGCGGAGCAGTGACACCGAGTTCCCCTCCTTGAGGAAGGGCAGGACCTCCTCGACCTGCGAGCGGTCGAGCGGGATCTGCTCATAGGTGGCCGCATCCATGAAGTAGAAGAGGTCACCCTCGTTGTAGAGGTAGGTGGCCTCGGACCGCTCGATCCTGACCTCCTTGTACTTCTCACCGCTGCGGAAGCTCTGCTCGAAGATGGACCCGTCCTGGAGGTTGCGGAGCTTGGCCTTGATGACGGCGCTTCCCCGTGCCAGCTTGATGTGCTGCACCTCTAGGATGCTGAGCAGCTTGCCGTCCATCTCGAACGCCGTGCCAACTCGGAAGTCATTCGTCTCGATCACCGAAGCAACTCCATCGCCGTGCGTGATCTCGTCATCCCGACGCCCGCGCCGCGGGCACGGGGAGCATCTCGACGCATGAGGCCAGCAACGGCCGCGACCCGCCCAGGAGCGCCGGCCCGTCCCCGCACGATACCCAAACTCTGCACGACCGGTGGGCTCGTCCCTTAGGGCACCAGCTCTCCCACCACCTCGGCAACCACGTCGTCCGCGACCTCCAGCCCGACCCGAGCACGTCCGAGCTCCTCGGGCAGCACCCAACGCACCCGCCCTGCCCGACGCTTCTTGTCGCGCGGGATCGCCGCCAGGAGGTCGGAGGGGGCGACCGGGGGCAACGCCCCCGGCAGCCCGAAGGCCGCCAGCAGCTCGTCCTGCCGGAGGATCAGGTCAGGGGCGCAACGACCGATGCGGGCCGCGATCCGTGCCTCCGCGCGCATCCCGAAGGCCACCGCCCGCCCGTGCACGGCCCGATAGCCGCTCGCGCTCTCCAGGGCGTGACCGATGGTGTGGCCGTAGTTCAGGATGGCCCGCGGCCCCGCCTCACGCTCGTCCTTGGCCACCACCCCAGCCTTGAGCTCGACGCACCGGGCGATCACCGGCTCCAGCACCCCGGGCGACCTCGCCAGCAGCCCCTCCCGGCTCCGCTCGAGGGAGCGCACCAGCTCCCGGTCCATGGCCACGGCGTACTTGACGACCTCGCCGAAGGCCGCCAGGTACTCGCTCTCGGGGAGGGTGGCGAGCGTGGCCAGGTCGCTGACCACGGCCGAGGGCTGCCAGATGGCACCGACGGCGTTCTTGACCCGGGCCGTGTCCACGCCGGTCTTGCCGCCCACGCTGGAGTCGACCATGGCCAGCAGCGTGGTGGGCACCTGGACGTAGCGGACGCCCCGCAACCAGACCGCGGCCGCGAACCCGGCCAGGTCGCCCACCGTCCCTCCCCCTAGCGCCACCACCACCCCCTGGCGGTCGAGGGCCACCTCCTCCAGGAACCCCAGCACCCGGGCCAAGCCGTCCAAGCTCTTGGCCTGCTCGCCCGGCTCGACGGCCAGGAGCGAGGTGTGGACGCCAAGGCCGCCCAGCGCCTCGCGAACCACCTCCCCCCAGCGCTCGCCCACCGTCAGGTCGGTCACCACCGCCGCCGCCGAGGCACCGAGCTCGCGCACCACCCGTGGCAGCTCCTGGAGCGCCCCCTGGCCGATCAGCACCGGATAGGGTCGACCCGGGACCTTCACCGTCACCCTGGGCATAGCCATCCCCCTCGTCGGCGTCCAGCCCCTACTTGCGTGCCTGCTCGGAGAGCACGTACACCTGGTCCCGGAGCAGCTCCGGGGAGCGCAGGTACTGGAAGGTCTCCGTGCCCTGGGTGGCGGCGACGTTGATCTCGATGGTCCCGTAGTCGAGCAGCCGGCCCAGCAGCGTCTGGGTGGTCTGGATGTCCTGGATGCGGTCGAGCGGGACCACCTTGCTGCGGCGGATCAGGATCCCCTCCTCCAAGATCACGCGCTGGTCGGTGACGGTCAGCGAGGCGGCCGCCCACTGCGCCCAAGCCCCGATCGCCCAGCCCCCGATCACGCCCAGGAGGACCAGCGTGATCAGCAACCGGGGCACGGCCGGGAGCACGACCGCACCGACCGTGTCCACGATGAGGGTGACGACCACCAGCGCCACCGTCAGCGGCGCCACCTTGCTGACCGGCCAGATCCAGTGCCGGTGGATCGGCGGCAGGACCATGCTCTCGCTGGACAGGAGCTGCTTGGGCATTGCGCGGGGCGATTCTACGGCTCCGGCCCCACCCCCAGGCACGGGCCGGCCTCCCCAACTTCATCGGGCCAAGAGCGCGACCAGGGCGCCGGTGGCAAGGAAAGGACCGTACGGGATCGCGTCGCGCATGGTCCGCAGGCGAAGCAGGAGCAGGGTCAACGCCACCGCCCCGGCCAGGATCACGCCGATCGAGACCGCGGTCACGGTGCCGCCGCCCAGCAGCAGCCCCAGCAGGGCGGCCAGCTTCACGTCGCCAAGCCCCATGGCCTCGGTCTTGAAGAGCCAGGAGCCGAGCAGCGCCAAGGCCAGGAAGACCAGGCCCGCCCCGATCCCTCCGGCCAGGGCCGGGATCACCCCCAGGCCAGGGGTGATGACGCTCAGCGCCAGGGCCGCCGCGGCGGCGGGCACCACCACCCGGTCCAGGATCAACCGGTGCTCGGCATCGAAGAAGATGACCTGGACCAAGACCGCCACCCAGAGGCTCTTGATCAGCAACACCGGCTGTGGCCCGAACCGCCACGCGAAGAGCGCGAACAGCGCCGCGCTCGTCACCACCGGCCCGACCACCTGCCAGGGACGGCCTCCAGGGGACAACCCCTCCCGCCTGGCCAACCAGACCGAGCCACGTCGTACCAGGACCCCGACCGCGACGCCCAGCACGCCCCATCCGGCCACCAGCAGGGGCAACAGCGGCCAACTCACGTGGGCAGCGCGGCCCGCATGGCGTCGAGCGGGGGCGACAGCGACGTCCAGGCTCGGAAGGCCGCCGCCCCCTGGGCCAGGAGCACGCCCCAGCCGTCGGCGCAGCGGAGGCCAAGCCGGCGCGCCATCCTGACCAACGGGGTCCCGCCGCTCACGTAGACCAGGTCGATCACGGCCCCCCGGGGCGGCAGGTCGGCGGGGCGCACCGGCATCTCCCCGCCCCGTCCGAGCGGGGTGGCATTGATGAGCAGGTTCCCCTGCCGGACCAATGCGGGCCAGCTCGGGTCCGACCAATCGACCACGTCCCCATCCAGGCCCGCCGCCGCCTCGGGGCGGCGGGCGACGAAGGTCACTCGGGCCCCTCGCAGCGCCACCGCCGCCGCCCGAGCCGACCCTCCCACGCCCAGCACCACCGCCCGCGCGCCGCTCACCTCCACCCCCACCGCCTCCAGGGCGGCACGGACCCCTTCCACGTCGGTGTTCGAGCCGATCAAGCGGCCGCCCTGGTTGCGGATGGTGTTCACCGCCCCGGCCTCCACGGCCTCACCCTCCACCCTGTCCAGGAGCGGCATGACCGCGACCTTGTAGGGGATGGTGACGTTGGCACCGGCGAACCCCGGCCCCCGCAGGGCGGCCACCGCCTCGGCGAGCCGGTCGGGGGGGATGTCGAGGAGCTCATAGCTCCAGGCGAGCCCCGCCGCCCGGAAGGCGGCTGTCTGCATGGCCGGGCTGGCCGAGTAGGAAATGCCCCGACCGAGGAGGACGACCCGACGCCCCCCCTCCGAGGGCGGCTCAGGGACCGAGCCCAAACTGCTGCTGCTCCCGCTGGAACTCCGCGTAGGTTCGTGCGTAATGAACGACCCCTCCCTTGTCGGCGAAGAAGAACAGGTAATCGCTCTTCTGGGGCTGGACGCAGGCCTGGATGCTGCTCAGGCCCGGGTTGGAGATCGGGCCTGCCGGCAGCCCCGGGTGGAGGTAGGTGTTGTAGGGGGTGTCCTTGCGCAGGTCGGCCTGGGTGAGCTGATCCTGGGTCATGCCCAGCCCATACATCACGGTGACGTCGTCCTGCAGCGGCATGCCGGCCGCGAGGCGGTTGTAGAAGATGCCGCACACCAGGGCTCGATCCCTGGGGGTCACGACCTCGCGCTCCACGATCGAGGCCAGGACCACGATGTTGAACAGCGTCTCCGCCGGACGACCGGGGGCCGGCTGGGCGATGGCCGCCATCATCGGCGAGGCGACCAGCTGCTGGAAGCGCTCCAGCTGACGCTGGATGAGGTCTCGAGGCGGCGCCCCGCGGTCGAGGTCGTAGGTGTCTGGATACAGGAAGCCCTCGAGGTTGTCGGGTGCCCCCTGCGGACGGCCTTGCAGGAAGGGGAACTGCTGGCTCCATGCGGCCACGTCCTGGGCCGCGGCCAGGTACTGCTGCGCCGTCCCAACCCCGGCTCGCTGGGCCACCTCCGCCATCTGGGCCATGGTCTCGCCCTCAGGGAGGCTCACCACCACCTGAGCCGCCCGACCGTGCCCCAACGCCTGCACGACCTGGGACACCGTCATGCCCCGGTTGAGGACGAAATGTCCGGCCTCGATCCGGGCATCCTGGCCTCGATACTGCAGGTAGCGCAGGTAGACCAGGAAGACCCGGGGGTCGCGAATCAGCCCCTTCTCGTACAGGGCCTGGGCCACCTGCACCGAGCTCTCCCCGGGGCGCACCTGGAAGGCCACCGACTCCGAGGCCGAGCCCGGCGGCCGCAGCTGCTGGCGGAACCACACCGAGCCCCCACCGATCCCCCCCACGACCAGCGTCAGGAGGGCCAGGACGGCCAGCCGTCGGCGCCGAGGGCGACGTCGCCCCTGGGCCGGCTCAGGGGCCGGCAGGGGGTGGGCCAGGTCGGGCCTCAGGACCAAGTGTTGGGCTGGTGGTCGCATTCGCGCCTGTCGGGGACCGGGTCAGGGCTCGCTCTCGAACAGCGTGAGGACCAGCTCGACCTCGTCCTCCTCCACCGTCTCAAGCACCCCTGACCGCTCCTTCAAGATCATGACCTCGTCTCCTCCGTCCAGGGCCTCAACCAGATAGTAGGTGGTGCCGCCCTCCTCGACGGCATCGTGCACGCGGAACCTGCGCTCGGCCCCGGACTCGTCCAGCAGCTCGACCTCGGGCTCAGGCTCCATCCGCCCTCCCCCGACCGCGATCCAGGTAGGCCTGGAGGATGAGCGCGGCCGCCACCTGATCCGTCAGACGGCGGCGCCGGGCCCTCCTCACGTCGGCCGTCACCAGCGCTCGCTCCGCCGCCACGCTCGTCAGCCGCTCGTCCACGAGCTCGGTGGGCAAGCCGCTGAGCTCGTGGAGCCGCTCGGCCAGCGCCATGGCCGCCCGCGCCTCCGGGCCGAGGCCACCGTCCAGACGCCGGGGTAGCCCCACGACCACGCACCTCGCCTCCAGCGTGTGGGCCAGGGTCGCCAGCCGGGCCGCCAGGGTGGCCTCGGGCTGGGCGGGGACGGCGGTCAGCGGCTGGGCGATGGTCCCGGTCGGGTCGCTGACCGCCACCCCGACGCGGCGGCTGCCCGGGTCCACAGCCATGACCCGCACGTCAGATCCTCACCGGGGCGACCGGCGCGACCCCGACGTCGCCAGCCGGGGCCGATGGGCCCGCGCCACCGCTGGCCGGCTGGCCTCCGTCGGCCCTCCGGGCCCCTCCTTCACGCCTGGGCCCCCTGCACGACCACCTCCTCGTACTTCACGTCGATTCGAGAGCCGAGCAGGGGCAGCACCGGCAGGGGGAAGGGATACTGACGGATGTTCACCGAGCGGACGTGGAGGGTGCGGAGGAGCTGCTGCTGAGCCGCCGACACCGGCTTGCCCGCCACCTCCCCCGCAACCGCGGCCGGGTCCAGCCGCGGGGCCACGAAACCGCTGGCGGTCCCGGTGAAGTCCAGATGCCCACCGCCGGAGGGCGTGACCGTGTACTGGGTCCGGACGGCGTCGCTGGTGAGCTGCTCGCCCTTCGGCACCCGCTGGGCGAGCTGGGCGGCGAAGGCCCGTTGCACGTCCTGGACCGAGTAGAAGTCACCCTCGACCTTGAGGGTCATGGTGGCGGTGAAGCTCGGCACCGCGTCGTTCACGTTGTGGTCGGTGGTGAACTGGGCGACGGTGAAGATCGGCGGGCTGGCGAACCGCTCTCCCTGCCGGGTCTGCTGGCCGAGCTCGTCGAGCAGGTCCTGCTCCAGCTGCTGGCGCAGCAGCGAACGGGCCATGTCCAGGTCGTACTGCTGGATGACGGTCTTCGTCTGCTCGTCGACACCGCCGCTGGTGGGCGAGGCGTTGGCCCCTTGGAGGCATCCGAACTGGTTGTCCTCGATCTGGGTGATCTGCCCGGCGCCCACGTTCCCGCGCTGGCCGGGCTGGGTGGCGACGATCGGGACCGTGGCCGTCGAGTCGGACTCGACGGTCGCATCGCCCACCTGGGCGAACTCGACGCCGTCGCTGGTCCGCAGGCGTTCCCCGGCCGGGATGTCGAGGGTGAAGGGGCAGGAGTTCTCGTAGGTGAACTCTCCCTGGGCCAGCGCGCCCCTGGTCACCTGCTGGCCAGTGGCCTGGGCGGTGGTGGACCGTGTCTTGTCCAGGGTCACCACCCGAACCGCGATCGGTCCCGACCCCGGCTGGGCGTGGATCTCCAAGTTGCTGGAGATGGGGCGGGTATCAGCCACCAACACCACGTCCGCGGAGGGCATGAGGAAGACGGTGCCCAGCAGCCCCAGCACCAACAGCACCACCGAGCCGGCGTAGAGGGTGAGGGGGGGCAAGGAGAGGCGGGCGGCCGCCATCACCGGAACCCGCTGGGGAGCGGCGACTCGGACCCGCGGCCCCAGCGGCACCGACGGCGAGATCGACTTCGCCCGGCCCGCGAGCCGCCCCACCATGTCGGCCAGCCGGGCGCCAGGGAGCGCCGCCTCCTCCGCCCGCACGCCGGCCGCCGGCACCACCGCCGGCCGTCCTGGGGCCGCCCCCGCCAGGCCAACCACCCGGGGGCCAGGCGTGGCCGGCCGGTTGCCCGGGGCCGCGGCCGCTGGCCTCGTCCCCGCCTGGCCCAGGGGGCGGAGCGGGCGCTCTGCGGAGGGCATCGCCCGGACGGTGAACCCGCCCTCCTCCGCCATCCGCAGCACGGCGGGGTCCGCGGATCGAACCGTCACCCGCTTCCCAAGGCGGGTGGCGTACTGACGGAGGAGCTGGAAGTTGAAGCGGCTCTGGGCGAAACGACAACGCGAGGGCAGCACCAGCTCCACGTCCTCGGATGCCACTTGGCGAAGACGCTCGACGACGTTGGGGACGTCCTCGTCCGCCTCGACGACGATCGAGTCCACCGTCATCGGTCTGACTCACCTCCCAGCCGAGGCCCGGGCCGCCGCGGCCCCACGGGCGCCGACGGTCGAGGGGGCACCCCGGCGGGAGCGCCCACCCCGAGGCCATCCGCATCCGGCCGGCCTCGCGCGTTCACCACGTGCCTCCGGAGATGCCGGGGTCCCAGCCGGCGAGGACGTCGGGGCGTCGGGCGACGCTCGACGCACCCTGGCGACGCCAGGCATGGGTCCCGGCCGAGCGAGGGGGACGGGCGGCGGTCCAGCGGCGGAACGCCCGAGGCCCGACCTCCCGGGTCGGGCGCCGTGCCGGGGCCGGGCCATGCCGCCGAAGGACCCGGGCACCGGCACGGTGACGGCGCCAGGGACGAGCTGCCGGCCCGAGCTGGCCCTTCATGACACCCTCATCCCCTTCAGGACGCCCCGCATGACCGAGCTGACCTGATCCCGCTCCTCGGCCTCCACCCGGAGGGCATGGCTGGCCAGGCCCATGGGACCGACGTCCTGAGGTGAGGTCAGCTGGCCGGTCGTGTCCACCACCCCGCGCACGTCCGTCGGGCCGAGCAGGTAGGCGCGCGGCTGCTGGTCGAAGGGAAGCCCCTCCGCCCAGACCGCCCTGCCCAGCTCCTCCATCAGCTCGGGGACCAGGCTCCCCCCGCCGCAGACGTAGAGGTCCGGGGGCAGGAGCTCCCCTCGAGCCAGCTCGCGCAGGCACAGGGCGAGCGCCTGGAGCAGCACCTCCACGTCGGCCATCAGCAGCTGGGTCACCACGTACTCCTCGTCCGGGGCGAGCAGGCCCTCCGAGTGACGGAGCTTGCGCGCCTCCGCCTCCTGGTAGCTCAGGCCCATCTCGGCCCCCAACCGACGGGTGAAGGTCTGACCGCCCAGGTTGAACATGCGAACGCCCTCCACCCCGCCGCCACGGAGCAACGCGACGTTGGTGGTGCCGCCGCCGATGTCGACGAAGATCCCACCCCGCTCCCACAGCTCATCGTCGGCCGTCGCCCTGGCGAGGGCATAGGGCTGGGAGACGACCGCCGCCAGCTCCAGGTCGAGCTCCCGAGCGACCGCCTCGATGGCACGCACGTGCGAAGCCGGGGCAAAGGTGTTGAACACCGTCAGCTCCAGGTTGCGCCCTTGGAAGCCGACCGGGCTGGTCACGGGGTAGCCATCGATCCGGACCTGGGTGATCGCCGACTGGACAAGGCGCACCTCGCCCACCTCACCGTAGGCGCGCTCCATCTCCAGCAGGTGCTGGGCCTCACGCAGCGCCCGGTGCTCCACCAGCTGGAGCATGCTCTTCAGCTCCGCCTCCCGGACCCGCTCGGCAGGGCGCTCTCGGGGGTAGGTGATCGAGGAGGAGAAGCCCCTGACCAGCTCGCCGGCGATGCCGACCACGGCCTGCCCCGGCACCGTCCCCGCCATGTCCTCGGCCGCCTCCAGGGCGCGATTGCAAGCCTCGATCACCAAGCCCACGTCAGCGATCACCCCGCCCACGAGCGCGTCAGGGTGTTGAGGCTCCCGGCTCACCCCCAGGATCACCCCGTGCGTCGCCTCCCGGCGAACCACCAGGGCCTTGACCAGATCGGTGCCGATGTCGAGAACGGTGAAGTGGCGGTAGTAGTCATCCCGGGTCCTGAGGAACCTGAACTGGGTCACCGCAGGGCCGCCTCCAGCTCCTGGAAGGCCTCGGCCGCCGGCCTGGTCAGCCGGCCCTGGGCGAGCTCGGGCCGACCGCCGCCCCGACCCAGCACCCTGGCCAGCTGGTGGGCGGGGTGGCGCGGGGCCAGGTCCCGGGAGACCTTGACCACGAAGTTGGAGTCGCCGGCGACGGCGACCACCCCGCTCCCGCCCAGTGTCTCCAGGTACCGGTCTGCCCAGCCACGCAGATCCTCCATCCCCTGCGCCGGGACCTCCTCGGCCACCAAGGGCACGCTCGCCGGACGCCGCCGCACGCCGGCCCCACGGATGCGGCTCAGGCGAAGCTCGTCGCGCAACCGCTCCGCCTGGCGCTCCGCCTCCCTCAGCTGCCGACGCAGTTCGGCGACCCGCTCCCCGACCTGCTCCGGCGCCACCCCCAACGAGCGGGCCAGCTCGTCCAGCAGGCCAAGACGGCGTCGGAGCAGGCGCTCGGCCGCTTCCCCGACCACCATCTCGATCCGCCGCAACCCCTGGCCAACGCTGGTCTCCGAGGTGATCAGGGCCAACCCGACGTCGGCGGTGGTGGGGCAGTGGGTGCCGCCGCAGAACTCGCAGCTCCAGTCCCCGAAGCAGACCACGCGCACCTGGTCCCCGTACCTCTCGTCGAACAGGTGGGTCGCGCCCGTCGCCACCGCCTGCTCGTACGGCAGCACCTGGGCATGGAAAGGAAGCGCCGCCCGCACCTGCTCGTTCACCCGGGCCGAGAGCCGCTCGAGCTCCTCCGGACGCAACGGGCGCTCGAGCGGGAAATCGAAGGTGGTGCGATCCGGCCCCACCCACGAGCCCCGCTGCAGGTTGCGGCGCCCGAGCAGCTCCTCGAGTGCGCGGTTGAGCAGGTGGGTGGCCGTGTGGTGCCGGGCGATCTGGCGTCGACGGGCGGCGTCGACCGCCGCCGCCACCCGATCGCCGACGCGGAGACGGCCGACCGTCACCCGGCCCAGGTGCGCCACCACCCCCTCCAGCGGTCGCTGGGTGTCCTCGACCCGGATCTCGCCCCGGGGGCCGGTCAGCCGGCCAGCGTCCCCGATCTGGCCGCCCGACTCGGCGTAGAAGGGCGTTCGGTCGAGGTAGGCCTCCACCTCGTCGCCCTCCGCCACCTCGTCCACGGGCTGACCGTCCCGCCGCAGGGCCAGGACCGTGGCCTCCGCCTCCAGCTGCTCGTAGCCCACGAACTCCGACGTTGGCAGGGAACGCACATCGGCCCAGTGGAACCGGCGCCCGCGGCGCGAGCGCTCCCGTTGCTCGGCCATGGCCGCCGCGAACCCCTCCTCGTCCACGGTGAGCCCTCGCTCCGCGGCCAGTTCCCGAGTCATCTCCAGCGGGAAGCCGAAGGTGTCGTGCAGCCGGAAGGCCTCCGCCCCGGGGAGCTCTCCCGTGGCGCGGGCGGCCAGCTGCTCGAACAGCTCCATGCCTCGCTCCAGGGTGCGGCTGAAGGCCTCCTGCTCGGCCGCGATCCCGGCCCGGACGTCGGCCTCCCGGGCGGTCAGGTAGGGATACCGGTCCCGCATCGCCTCCACCACCATCGCCACGCCGTCGGCCAGCGGCCTCGTCAGGCCGATTCGCCGGGCGTGAAGGGCGGCTCGGCGGATCATCCGTCGCAGCACGTAGCCGCGCCCCTCGTTGGCGGGGTGCACGCCGTCGGCGAGCACGAAGGTGGCGGCACGCAGGTGATCGGCGATCACCCGCTCCGAGACCGTCGAGCGCTGGCTGGAGGCGTCCCGGATGAAGCTCAGCAGGGGGAGGAAGAGATCGGTCTCGAACACGCTCCCCACCCCCTGCAGGATGGCCGCGATCCGCTCCAGCCCCATCCCGGTGTCGATGCCGGGCCGGGCCAGCGGGGGCAGGCTGCCGTCGGGCTGGCGGTCGAACTGGGGGAAGACCAGGTTCCAGAACTCCAGGAAGCGGTCGCAGTGGTCCGGCTGGCAGTCCTCCCGGCCGCACCCATGGTCCGGCCCCCGGTCCCACCAGAGCTCCGAGTCGGGGCCGCAGGGGCCGAGGTCGAGCCCCCACCAGTTGTCCTCCCGCTGGTAGATCCACTCCGCCCGCACCCCGGTCTCCCGTCGCCAGATCTCCCGCGCCTCCTCGTCGCTGGGATGGGTCGTCACCCTGATCCGCTCCGGGGGCAAGCCGAGCCCCAGGCGGCCGTCGGTCACCAGCTCCCACGCCCAGGGGATGGCCCGCTCCTTGAAGTAGGCACCGGTGGGGGCGAAGTTCCCCAGCATCTCGAAGAAGGTCATGTGCCGGTCGGTGCGACCGACCTGCTCCAGGTCACCGGTGCGCAGGCACCGCTGGCATGAGGCGAGGCGGGGATGCGGCGGTGGCCGCAGGCCCTGGTAGTAGGGCTGCAGGGGCTGCATGCCCGCGGAGATGAAAAGGGTGGTCGGGTCGTCCGCCGGCACCAGCGGCGCGCTCTCCAGCACGAGGTGGTCCCGGTCCTGGAAGTAGCGCAGGAAACGTCGTCTGATCTCGTGTCCGGTCACCGGATCTGGCACAGTTTAGAGCCTGGGCGAAGGGAAGCGCCGACCGCGGCCTACTCCGGGCCCAGCGACTCCCGGAGGTGCTCGAGCGCGGCCCGCTGGAGCCGGGAGACGTGCATCTGGCTGATGCCCAGTCGCTTGGCCACCTCCGACTGGGACATCTCGTCGAAGAACCGCATGATCATGATCCGGCGCTCGCGCTCGTTCAGGTGCTGCATGGCCCGGGCCAGCACCTCGCGCATCTCCACGCGATCCAGGTTCGGGTCCTCCTCCCCGACCGCCTCGCCGAGCTGACGGCCGTTCTCCTCATCGCCGCCCATGGCGGCGTCGATGGAGAGCGGGGTCAAGGCCGTGCTCATCTCCATCGCCTCCAGGACCTCGTCCGGCAGCACCCCCAGCCGTCGGGCCACCTCGGCCACGGTGGGCTGTCGGCCGAGCTCGTTCTTCATCTCCTCGTTGAGCCGGACGACCTGCTGGTGCAGCTCCTGGAGGCGGCGGGGGAAGCGCATGGCCCAGCCCTTATCCCGGAAGTAGCGACGGATCTCGCCCAGGATGGTGGGGGTGGCGAAGGTCGTGAACTCGTTCCCCAGGCTAGGCTCGAAGCGATCGATGGCCTTGATCAGGCCCAAGAACCCGACCTGGACGATGTCCTCCAGCGGCTCGCCCCGGTTCTGGAAGCGCCGGGCGAGGAAGTGGACCAGGCTCTCGTAGGCAGCGACCAGCTGCCCCCGGATACGGTCGCGCTCCTCGGGGTCGTCGGACTCGCGGTAGCGCTGGTGGAGGCGACGCAGCTCGTCCCGGGACAAGGCGCCGGTCGTGTGGACGACCTGGTCTTCCCGCGCAGGTTGGGTTCCCACTCGGCTCAACTGATCAAGTACTTCACCATTCGATAACGGATGTGGCGGCTCCCGGCATCCACCTGGTGGCGGAAATCATCGACGAAGAGCCGAATCATGTCCCGGGCCAGGGCGCGGGTCGCCTCCTCCAACTCCGCTCCGGTCGGGGGCGGCAGCCTCCGGGTCGGCGAGGGACCGATCTCCGGGGCCACCCGCTCCACCGGGAGCCCGTCGCGAGCGTTGGGCGCGATCGCCTCGACCTCGACCGCCAGCCCCCGATCGGTGGGAGAGAACGTCACCTTGACGGTGGCACCGTCCCCCCAGGTCTCCTCCGCCGTCTCGATCACGTTGGCGCAGGCCTGCACCACCGCGATCGCCAGCTCGTCGATCTCGTCCAGACCGAACCCGAGCTGACCGCCCAGGGATGTGGCCACCCGCTTGGCGACGCCGATGTACTCGTCCCGGGCCGGGATCTTGAGCTCGGCGAGCTCGGAGTAGACCACCTCAGGCATCGTCCCCCTCCCGACGCGGCATCGTCTCGGCGGGAGCCTCGGCCAGCTCGCGACGTCGCCGCCGAGCCGCCTCAACCCCCTCCGCCAGCGCTCGCCGTAGCGGCCCCTCTGCCCCGCCGGCGACGCGTCGCGCCGAGCTGGTGAGCTCGATCGTGCGCGTGCGGAGGTGCTCCACGCGATCCCGGCCAGGCCCTGAGGCGAGGTACGCCCCCGCCACCAACCCCAGGGCGAAGCCGACGATCACCCCCCACCCGAATCCATCGTCCTTTCTATTTGCCATCGGGCAGACCTCCTGTCGGTCGTTCCTCGGGGCCTGCGAGCAGCGCGCGTGCCAGACTCCGGACGCCGACCTTCACCCCGTGCAGGGCAGCCAGGGTGGAGCGTGAGGCCTCTTGCCAGGAGGCCGCCGTCGCCCGGCCCAGCCGGGCGACCCCCTCACCCCCGATTTGGAGGGCCAGGCTCACCCCTCCTGTGATGTCGTTCACGTTGCCCAGGCTGTCACGCACCTCCGGGGTCACCTCTCGAATCGCCTCGTCCGCTGCGAGCAGGGTGTCCTCCAGCACCACCAGCACTCGGTGCAGCCGGCGCAGCACCAGGCATAAGGCCGCCGCCACCAGCAGCGAGCTGATCCCGAGCGCAAGCCAGAGGAACTCCAGAAAACCCATGTATCACCTACCCTCAGCGACAGCCCGGTCAAACCCGTCCACATCCGCCTCCACTGACCCGGACGGACCGGCCACGGTAGCGCTAGGGCAATGGTAGGCGGATGTACCTTGCCAGAGGCTGCAGCAAAGCGGCGAAGATCAGCGCCGGCAGGAGGTTGCTGGGACCGAGGGCGACCCCGGGCAGCCCCAGCCACGCCCAGACCTGGCCGGCCATCACGCCGGCCAGGCTCGCGGTCAGCACCGCCGGGTAGCGACGGGAGCCGGCGGGCCAGAAGGTGTGGAAGCACTGGGCGGCGATCAAGGCCAGCAGCAGGCTGACGACGAGCGTCGCCGTCGCGCCGCCGAGCACCACGGCACCCTCAGTGCCCGAGGGTGCGCCCGCGAGGGCGAGGGCGTTCGGTTGTCCTGAGACGGCTCAGGTGGGTCCCCTGCCCGGCGTCTTCCAGGTCCCGAACGGACACCCCCGGGTGGAAGCTCCGGAGATGCGGGCATCTGGGCCACACCGGCGACCCCGGGGTCCCGATGTCATGGCTGTTGGGCAACGCGCATATGAGCCCTCGTCCCCGGCGGGGCACCATCATCCTACCGACCCAGGCCCACCTCCATCCCGAGCCGGCGGCTCGACCCGGATGTGCAGCTCCCGGAGCTGGGCCTCGTCCACCTCGCTGGGGGCCTCCATCATGAGGTCGACCATGCTCTGGGTCTTGGGGAAGGCAATCACGTCACGGATGTTGTCGGTGCCCGCGAGCAGCATGACGATGCGATCCAACCCCGGCGCGATCCCCCCATGGGGGGGCACCCCGTACTCGAACGCCTCCAGGAGATGCCCGAAGCGGGCCTGGATGGTGTCGGGATCCAGCCCCAGGATCCGGAACACCCGCTCCTGCATGGCTCGGTCGTAGATCCGGAGGCTGCCGCTGGCCAGCTCGTAGCCGTTGCAGACGAAATCGTAGGCGTGGGCCCGGACCTCGTACGGCCGCTCGTCGATGAGCGGCAGGTCCTCCTCGACCGGCCGGGTGAAGGGGTGGTGGCCGTAGGTGAGGTTGCCCTCGGCGTCCTCCTCGAAGAGGAACATCGGGTAGATCCAGACGAACCGCCACTGCCCGTCGCAGACCAGCCCACGCCGGTGCGCCACCTCCTGACGGACCAGGCCCATCACCGTCTCCACCCGCCGCCGACGGCCGGCGGCGATCAGGACCACGTCGTCGGGGCCGGCTCCGGTGAGGCGGCGGATCCCGGCTTGCTCGGTCTCGGAGAGGAACTTGTCCAGCGGCCCCCCGGGAAACCAGGCCAGGCCGGATCCCCCCGCCCCCTTGGCCAGCGCCACCAGCTCATCGAGCTCCCGTCGGGCCATGTCCCGGCCGCCGGGGACGGCAAGGCCTCGCACCACGCCGTTGGCCTCAAGCGCGGCTCGGAACACCCGGGCTTGGGTCCCGGCCAGGACCTCGCTCAGGTCGGCGATCTCGAGCCCATAGCGGAGGTCGGGCTTGTCGGTCCCATAGCGCAGGAGCGCCTCCTGCATGCTGAGCCGGGGCCAGGGCCTGGGGAGCTCGACGTCGAGGATCTCCTTCCAAAGGCGACCGATCCAGCCCTCCACCACCTCGAAGATGTCCTCCTCGTCGCAGAACGACATCTCGAGATCGAGCTGCGTGAACTCGGGTGCCCGATCGGCCCGCAGGTCCTCGTCGCGCAGGCAGCGGGCAATCTGGTAGTACCGCTGCACCCCGGCCACCATCAGCAGCTGCTTCATCTGCTGAGGGGACTGGGGCAGGGCGTAGAACCGACCGGGGTGCAGACGGCTGGGGACCAGGAAGTCCCGCGCCCCCTCCGGGGTGGCCTTGGTCAGGACCGGGGTCTCCACCTCCCAGAACCCCTGCTCGTCGAAGTAGGCGTGGGTGATCTTGTTCACCCGATGCCGGATCTCCAGGATCCGCTGCATCCGCGGCCGCCGCAGGTCCAGGTAGCGGTGCCGCAGGCGGACGGTCTCATCCGCCTCCTGCTCGCCCTCGATGGGGAAGGGAGGGGTCTTGCTCCGGCTCAGGATCTCGAGCTCCTGGGCCACGATCTCCACCTCCCCGGTGGGGAGGGCAGGGTTCTCCGCGCCATGAGGTCGACGTCCGACCGTTCCTCGCACCCGGATCACGTACTCGGCGCGCAAGGTCTCGGCCACCCGGTGCGCCTCGGGCACGGCCGGGCTGAAGACCACCTGGACCGTCCCCCAGCGGTCGCGCAGGTCGACGAAGATCAGGCCGCCGTGATCTCTCCTCCGGCTCACCCATCCGTAGAGCTCGACCTCCCGGCCTGCATCGGCCGCCCGCAGCGACCCACAAGGCGGAGCCTTGAACCCGCTCACGCCTCGACCCCACCGTCCCTCGCCGCCGGGTCGAGCGCTGGCGTGGGAGCCTCCGGCGACGCGCCCCCCCGGGGTGCCCGCAGGACATCGGGAAGATCCCGCCAGGCCACCTCTCGTTGGTCACCGCTGGCCATGTGGCGGAGCTGCACGACCTCACGGTTGGCCTCCGCCGAGTTCATGATCGCCACCCACGGGTAGCCAGCCCGATGGGCGGCACGCATCTTGGCCCTCAGGCTCCGCGTGGAGTAGTCGACCGCCACCCGCACCGAGCGACGCGCGATCCGGCCCACGCTGGCGGCGGCCCCGGCCAGGCCCTCCCCGTCGGGGAGCACCGCCAGCTCGGCGGGAGGCGACGGCGGGGGCGCCAGGCGCTGCCGCTCGAGGACCAAGATGACACGCTCCAGGCCGGCGGCGAAGCCGGTGGCGGGCGTGTCCGCGTAACCAAGCGCGGCGGCCAGGCCGTCGTAGCGGCCTCCTCCGCCGAGCGAGCTCTGGGCCCCACCCAGGGCCTCGTGCGACACCTCGAAGACCGTCCGCGTGTAGTAGTCGAGGCCACGCACCAGGTAGGGGTTGAGCCGGTACTCGATGCCACCCGCGTCCAGCAACCGTCGCACCTCGGAGAAGGCCTCCTGACAGGCCGGGCAGAGATGGTCGGCGATCCGAGGCGCGTTCGCCTTGAGGGGCTGGCACTGGGGGGCCTTGCAGTCCAACAGGCGCAACGGGTTGACCTCGAGACGACGCTGGCACTCGGGGTCGAGCCGCTCCCTCAACGGCCGGTAGTAGGCCCTCAGCCGCTCCAGGTAGCGGGGGCGACAGGCGGCGTCGCCGATGCTGTTGAGCTCGACCGTGAACCCCCGCACCCCCAACGCCGCCAACCAGCTCACCGCCACCTCGATCACCTCGGCGTCCAGGGCCGCGGCGCCCGAGCCGAAGGCCTCGAGGTCGAACTGGTGGAACTCCCGATAGCGGCCGGCCTGGGGCCGATCGTGACGGAACATGGGGCCGAGCGTGTACAGCCGCTGCGGTTGCGGCTCGGCGTCGAGCCGGTTCTGGAAGTAGGCACGCACGACCCCGGCCGTCGCCTCGGGCCGGAGGACGAGACGGGAGTCGGGCTCAGCGCGCGAGTGCACCAGGTAGATCTCCTTGCTGACGACGTCGGTGTCGCCTCCGATCCCCCGCTCGACCAGCTCGAGCGGCTCGATGATCGGGACCTCGATCTCCTGGTAGCCGAACCCCCGTGCCACCCGGCGGGCGGCACGTTCAACCAGGTCCCAGGTGGCGCGCTCGGGAGGTAGCACGTCCCGGACGCCGCGGGCGGACTGAAGCGATGAGGGAGGCATCGGTACCCGCCGAGTATAGGGAGAGTCCACCGACCCCGGCCGCTGGCCCCGGCGGCTACAGGAAGGGGTTGTAGCGCCGCTCTTGCCCGATCGTGGTCACCGGGCCGTGCCCGCTGAACACGAGGCACTCATCAGGTTGGGTCAGGAGCCGATCGCGGATGCTGCGCAGCAGCTCCTGGCCATCGCTGTTCGAGAAGTCGGACCGGCCGATCGACCCGGCGAACAGGGCATCGCCGGTGAACAGCGCGTTGCCGATCTTGAGGGTGACCCCACCCGGGCTATGCCCTGGCGTGTGGAGCACCTCGAAGGCCAACGACCCGGCGCGATAGACCTCGCCGGGCCGCAAAGCCTCGACGTTGTCGAAGGCGGGGAGCTCGTGCGGGAACTCCCGCCGCATCGGCCTCCCCTGGGTGATCGTGGCGCGCTCGGCGTCGTGGACGGCGATGGGGACGTCCCCGAAGGCCTCGCGCAGGCGCCCCAGGCCGGCCACATGGTCGATGTCGGTGTGGGTGAGAAGGATGGCCCGGACCCGCGCCCCTCGCCGGCGCACCAGGTCCACCATCAGCTCGGGCTCCAGGTTGGCGTCGACGATCGCGGCGTCGTGGGTCTCCTCATCCTCCACGAGGTAGGAGTTGGCGCCGAACTGGCGATCGGCCGTGGCCTCGACGTGGATGCGTTGCTCTCGCTGGCTCATCGCGGACCGCAGCCCACCCCCATCAGCTCGCCGTCTCGCGCGCCACCATGTGGACGTCGCGGACCTGCTCCAGCTTCTCCATCAGCCTGGAGAGCTGGGAGAGGGAGTCGATCTCGACCGTGGCCGAGACCACCGCCGTCCGATCGTCGTAGACCTGCACCGAGGCCGCCGACATGTTGACCCGCTGCTCGGCGACCACGGTGGCGATGTCACGGAGCAACCCCGTCCGGTCCCACGCCTCGATCTTGATCGAGACCGGGTACAGCTGAGAGACCTCGATGTCCCAGTCCACAGGCACGACCCGCTCGGCGTCCGGGCTGTTGATGGCGTTGATGCAGTCGACCCGATGGACGCTGACCCCCCTGCCCCTGGTCGTGTAGCCGGTGATGGCATCGCCGGGGACGGGCTGGCAGCAGGGCGCGATCCGGGTGAGGATGCCCCGCTCCCCCCGCACCAGCACCCGAGGCGTCGGCCTCGCCTGGGGGATGAGCGGGATGGAGCGGAGGTCATCGCCACCCTCCCCACGGGCCAGGGCCATGCGCATCACGACCGCGCGCGGCGACAGATCGCCGTAGCCCAGGGCGGCCAGGAAGTCCTCGGCCGACTGGTACGAGTACTGGGCCGCGATCTCCTCCAGCTTGCCCTCGGGCAGCTGGGCCAGGGTCAGCCGGTGCATCCGGTGGAGCTCCCGCTCCAGCAGGTCCCGTCCCTTGGCCACGTTCTCCTCGCGGCGCTGGCTCTTGAACCACTTGCGGATCCGCTCCTTGGCGGAGGCGCTCTTGACGAAGTTCAGCCAGTCACGGCTGGGGCCGTGCGGGCCTTTCGAGGTCAGGATCTCGACGATCTCGCCGTTCTCGAGCTGGTAGTCGAGCGGCACCATGCGGCCGTTGACCTTGGCCCCGATGCAGCGATGCCCGACCTCGGTGTGGATGCGGTAGGCGAAGTCCACCGGGGTGGAGCCCGCGGGCAGGTTGATGACGTCACCCTTGGGCGAGAAGACGAAGACCTCGTCCTGGAAGATGTCGACCTTGACCGCGTTCACGAAGGACTCGGCATCGGTCACCTCCTTCTGCCACTCCATGAGCAGGCGCAGCCAGCTGAGCTTCTGGTCGAAACGAGGATCGCTGGCGCCCTCCTTGTAGGCCCAATGGGCGGCCACGCCGAAGTCCGCCACCCGGTGCATCTCATGGGTCCGGATCTGGATCTCGATGGGCTCACCGGTGTGGCTGATCACCGTGGTGTGAAGGGACTGGTAGCCGTTGGACTTGGGCATCGCCACGTAGTCCTTGAAGCGGCCGGGGAGAGGCTTCCAGAGCGAGTGGACGACGCCCAGGACCCCGTAGCAGTCCTTGACCGTCTCCACCAGGACGCGGAGCGCGAGCAGATCGTAGATCTGGGAGAAGTCCTTGTGGTCGCGGATCATCTTCTGCCAGATCGAGTAGATGTGCTTGGGCCGCCCCGAGATCTCGGCCGCGATCTCGATCTTCTCCAGCTCGCGGGCCAGGATCTCCCCCAGCTCCTGGACCAGCTGCTCACGTTCCCGTCGCTTGCGGTTGACCCGCCGCACGATGTCCTGGTACGCCTCGGGCTCGAGCTGGCGAAAGGCCAGGTCCTCCAGCTCCCACTTGAGCTGGCCGATCCCGAGACGATGGGCCAGCGGGGCGTAGATGTCCAACGTCTCTCGGGCGATCCGGCGACGTTTGGGCTCCGGCAGCGCATCCAGGGTGCGCATGTTGTGGAGGCGATCCGCCAGCTTGATGAGGACGACCCGGATGTCGTCGGCCATGGCCAGGAGCATGCGGCGGATGTTCTCGGCATGGCGCTGCTGATCAGAGCGGAACTCGATCCGACTGAGCTTGGTCACCCCCTCCACCAGCCGGGCCACCACCGGCCCGAAAGCGGCCTCGACCTCCTCCAGGGTGAGGTCGGTGTCCTCGACGGTGTCGTGCAGGAGGGCGGCGGCCAGGGTGGGCGCGTCGAGGCGCAGCTCGGCCAGGATGGCCGCCACCTGCAAGGGATGCTCGACGTAGTCCTCGCCGGAGAGGCGACGCTGCCCGACGTGGGCCTCGGAGGCGCGCTCGTAGGCGCGCTGGACCAGCTCCCGTTCCTGGGGAGCCAGGTGACCGACGATACGCAGGAGCTCAGAGATGCTCATCCCCAAGCGCTCTCACGTGTGATGTACCAACAGGGTACGAGCCCGAATCGTTCCGTCTCGGCCTCCGATCGCTCAGTAGGATCGAGCCAGCACCACCCGGCGGCGCCCCCGCCGCCCGCACACCAGGCAGTCGCCGCCCGCCGGCTGGTCAGGGTCATAGTTCCGGATGGTCACCCCGTGGGTCTCCTCCTTGACCCGCGCCTCGCAGGCCGGGTCCTCGCACCAGGCGGTCCACACAAAGCCGGTGCCCTGCCGGAAATGCTCCACGACCTCGGCCAGGCTCGTCAGCTCGTACGTGTGCTGGGCCCGGAACTCCAGGGCCCGCTGGAAGAGCCGCCGCTGGAACCCCTCCAGCTCGTCCCTCAAGCGACGGTCGAGGCCGGCCGCGGGTGCCTGTCGTCGCTCCCGGGTCAGGCGATCGACGACCGTGACCTGGTCCGCCTCGAGGTCACGCGGCCCAACCTCGACCCGCAACGGCACCCCCTTCAGCTCCCAGCGGTTGAACTTCTCCCCCGGCCGCTCCTCGCTCCAGTCGACCTTGAGCCGCAGGCCAGCGCCCTCGACCGCGGGGCGCCAGGCCTCGATCGCCGAGCGCACGCGCTGCCGCGTCTCCTCGTCGCGGAAGATGGGGACCACGACCACCTGCACCGGCGCCACCTTCGGGGGCAGGATCAGCCCGGTGTCGTCCCCATGGGTCATGATCACGCCGCCGATCAGGCGGGTGGAGATCCCCCAGGAGGTCGAGTAGCAGTGCTCACGTTGGTTCTCCTGGTTGGTGAAGGTGATGTCGTAGGCGCGGCTGAAGTTCTGCCCGAAGTAGTGGGAGGTGCCGGCCTGGAGGGCCAGGCCGTCGAGCATCATGGCCTCGATGCTCTTGGTGTAGACCGCGCCGGCGAAGGTCTCGGCTCGGCTCTTGAGCCCCGCCACCACCGGCATCGCCAGCCAGTCCTCGGCCAGGCGCCGATAGAGATCCAGGATCAGGTCCACCTCCTGCTGGGCCTCCTCGGCGGTGGCGTGGAAGGTGTGCCCTTCCTGCCACAGGAACTCGGCCGTGCGCAAGAAGAGCCGGGTCCGCAACTCCCAGCGCAGCACGTTGCACCACTGGTTGGTGAGCTGGGGAAGATCGCGGTGGGAGTGGATGTAGCGACGGATGAGGGTGCCGATGATCGTCTCGCTGGTGGGCCGGATGGCGAGGCGCTGGTCGAGGCGGCCATGGCTCCCCGCCTCGGTCACCCACGCCACCTCGGGGGTGAAGCCCTCCACGTGCTCGGCCTCCTTCATCAGGAGGTCCTCCGGGATGAGGAGCGGGAAGTACCAGTTCTCATGCCCGGTCGCCTTGATCATGCCGTCGAAGGCGTGCTGGATGTGCTCCCACAGGGCGTAGCCGTAGGGACGGATGACCATGCAGCCACGGACCGGGGTGTAGTCGGCCAGCTCGGCCTTCCGGACCACATCCGTGTACCAACGGTCGAAGTCGACGGACATCCGGGTGATGTCCTTGACGAACGCTTGCGTCTCCGCGTTCTCGACGATCTCTGCCATCCTGTGAGGCTCCCTCGGCGGTGGGTTGTCGGTCCATCGGGCACGGTGAACCAGCGGCCCGGCGCGGACCCTAGGCGCGCCACCGGGAGGCGCGGGCCGGAGGGCCTCCCGCCATCCGCCTCCCCCCTCGCCTTCCCTGCCTTTTCGAGTCCGCCCGGCCGGGCACCCTCAGCGCGGTGCCCGCTGCCTCCTCGGCCCTGGGTCACATGTGCTCCTCATCGCTCGGCCAGGCTGCCGGCCACGCCCAGGACCTCAGGCGACCTGAGACGCGGCCGCGGCGACGTGTGACCACCGATTATGCGCGACCACGACCGAGGACGGCAGCGGCCATCGCCGCTGGCAGCCGAGGTCAGCGAGATGCCGATCCCTCCGAGGCGCCGCGCTCAGCCGCGATCTGGTCGATCTCCCGCAGCAGGACCGGCAGGAGCTCCTCTTGGGGAACCGTCTTGTAGAGCTTGCCCTTGCGAAAGATCACGCCCTTGCCACGCCCCCCCGTCACCCCGATGTCGGCGTGACGAGCCTCGGCCGGCCCGTTGACCACGCAGCCCATCACGGCCACCGTGATCGGCACGCGGAGCTTGGCCAGGTGGGCCTCCACCGCTTTCACCGTCGGCACCATGTCGTACTCGAGCCGGCCGCAGGTGGGGCAGGCGACCAGCGTCGCCCCCTCCCGGCGATAGTCGAGCGACTTCAAGATCTCGTAGGCGACCCGGACCTCCTCAACCGGGTCGTCCGTGGCCAGCGAGACGCGGATCGTGTCACCGATGCCCTCGGCCAAGAGGATGCCCAGGCCGACGGCGCTGCGAATGCTGCCGGCCTGGACCGGCCCGGACTCGGTCACCCCGAGATGGATCGGATAGGGGCGGGCCTGGGCGAAGAGGCGGTTGGCCAGCACGTTGGTCCAGACGTCGGTCGCCTTGAGGCTGACCTTGATGTGGCCCGGCCCGTAGTCCAGGTCCTCCAGGATCTTGCAGTGGCCGAGCGCAACCTCCACCATCCGTTGCGCGGTGCGCAGCCGATCGTCGCGGTTGACGGCCTGCTGCTCGCGCAGGTTCCGGTGCACCTCCTCGGGAAGGGAGCCAGCGTTCACCCCGATCCGGAAGGGGATGTCGCGCTCCCGGGCCGCCTTCACCACCCGCACCACCTTCTCCCGGTCGGGGATGTTGCCCGGGTTCAAGCGCAGGCCGTGGACCCCGGCCTCGATCGCCATCAGGGCCAGCTCGTGGTTGTAGTGGATGTCAGCGATGATCGGCAGGGGCGACTTGCGGACGATCTCCTTCAGGGCCTCCGCCGCGTGACGGTCGGGCACGGCCGGCCGCACGATCTCGCAGCCCGCGTCCTTGAGGGCCGCGATCTGCTCCAGGGTGGCGCGCACATCGCGGGTGTCCGTCTTGGTCATCGTCTGGACAGCGATGGGCGCGGCTCCCCCCACCACCACCTCACCGACGCGCACCGGGATCGACCTGCGCCGGGCCGGCAGCCCGTTCCGGGAGGGATCCTGCTCTGTCACGGGAAGACCGATCTGTGTCATCTCAAACCAAACTGGCCGCTGGCGATCCGCTGGACGTCCAGGATCGTGATGAACGCCATCAAGGCTAGCAGGGCGTACAGGCCCAGGCGTTGCACTGCCATCTCGCGCTCGCGATCGAAGGGATGCCCGCGCAGCTTCTCCAGGCCCACGACCAGCATGCGGGCGCCGTCCAGGGCCGGGATGGGGAGCAAGTTGGTGAGGCCCAGAGCCATGGAGAGGATGGCAGCGATGCCCAGGTACTGGAGCAGCCCCTGCGTCGCCGCCTGGTAGGCGATCCAGCCGAAACCGACCGGGCCCGACAGCCCGGCCGGCCCGAACAGGCCACCGGGGATCTGTCCGCTCACCACCTGGTAGATCCCCTCGCCGATGGCGACGGTCGAGACCACTGGAAAGGCGAGGCCGGTGCCCAAAGCCTGGAGGGGCGTGACCACCGCCTCCGTCTCGATCCCGATCAGATAGCGATGGGAGCTCGCGTCGTAACGTGGCCTGACGGTCCGGGCGAAGGTGGATCCGTCGGGGCGTCTGACGACCACCTGCAGAGGCTGGCCCCGGCCGGTTTGCTCGGCCCGCAGGATGTCGTTGGCGTGGGTCACCTGCTGCCCGTCGACGGACTGGATGCTGTCCCCCGGCCGGATCCCCTGCGCGTAGGCCGGCCCGCCTCGCTGCACACCCACCACCCGCCCAGGGTCGGAGTTGACCTGGGCCAGGCTCACGCCGGTCATGAGGAGCGTGGCGACCAGGAAGTTGACCGCCGGGCCGGCGAACAGGATGAGCAAGCGCTGGCGAGCAGGCTTGGAGTGGAAGCTGTCCGGGTTCGGATCCTCGGGCTCGAGGCCAGCCAGGCGCACGAAGCCGCCGAGCGGGATCAACCGCAGGGCGTAGACCGTCCCGCCACGTGCCCAGGAGACGACCCTCGGCCCCATCCCGACCGAGAACTCGTAGACCGGCACCCGGAACCGCTTGGCGAGCAGGAAGTGACCGGCCTCGTGGGGGATCACCAAGAGCAGGAAGATGCCCACGATGGCGGCCAGGTGGGCGAGGGTGATCGCCGAGCCCGTCAGATCCGGCATGCTCATGCCCCGACCTTACCGACCTTGGAGCGCACGTGGGCGCGGGCGTCGGCGTCGGCGGCCAGGATCTCGTCCAGGCCCACCCGCCGGGATCCTCCCCCGCCGGCCCCGGGGCGGCCCACCTGCTCCCCTCCCCGCCCCTGGAAGGCGGCAAGCGCCGACTCGACCAGCGGCACGATGTCGACGAAGCGGATCTGCCCGTCCAAGAACGCCGCCACCGCCTCCTCGTTGGCGGCGTTCAGGACCGCCGGATAGCATCCCCCCTGCCGCGCCGCCTCCCGAGCCAGGTCCACGCTGGGGAAGCGCCGACGGTCGAGGGGGTACAGCTCCAACGCCCCCAGGTCCTGGAACGAGGTCGAGGGGACTACCCCCGGCAGCCGCGTCGGGTAGGCGAGGGCGAGGCCGATGGGCAGGCGCATGTCCGGGTTGCCCAGCTGGGCCTTGGCCGAGCCATCCACGAACTCGACCAGCGAGTGGATGACGCTCTGGGGGTGGACCACCACGTCGATGCGATCGAGTGGGATCTGGAACAGATGGTGGGCCTCGATGGTCTCCAGCCCCTTGTTCATCAAGGTGGCGCAGTCGACGGTCACCTTGGGCCCCATCGACCAGCGGGGATGGTTCAGGGCCTCGGCCACGGTCACCGTCCCCAGGTCCAGCTCGGGACGGCCCCAGAAGGGGCCGCCGCTGGCCGTGAGGACAAGCCTGGCCACGCTCTCCGGGCTTTCCCCCCACAGACATTGCCAGATGGCCGAGTGCTCCGAGTCGACCGGCCGGATGGCGCCCGGGGCGGCGCTGCCCACGACCAGCTCCCCGGCCATGACCAGAACCTCCTTGGTCGCGATCGCCACCTTCTTGCCCGCCCGCAGGGCGGCGAGGGTGGGCGCCAGGGCGCGCGCCCCGGGGATCGCCACCAGGACCAGGTCACAGTCGGGGTGGGTCACCACCTCCTCCAGTCGGGCTTCGAAGTCGGGGTCCTCGGATCGAAGCTGGTAGCGCGCGGCCCGGGCCGGCAGGCGGCGCCCGGAGACCAAGGCGAAGACCTCGAACCGCTCCGGGAAGCGGTCGATCACGTCCAGGGCCTGGGTGCCGATCGAGCCGGTGGCACCCAGGAGCGCGACACGCAGGGGCCGGCCCGCCCCTCTCCCCGCCTCGGCCCGCGGGCCGGGGGAGGGCCATCCCTCCGGGAGCGCTGCCTTGGACCGGTCGGTGAGACTGGGTTCCATCTCCTCTCGTGAGCTACAGCAAGTGGAGGTAGAGGGCATAGAGGTACACGACAATCGGCGGGAAGAGCAACGAGTCCAGGCGGTCCAGCACCCCGCCGTGGCCGGGGATGAGGTGGGACGAGTCCTTGACCCCGGCCAGCCGCTTCATCTGGGACTCCACCAGGTCACCCGCCTGGGCGGCGACCCCGACCATGACCGCCAGGAGGACCGCGTGCCAGACCGGCAGGTCGAGCAGGAGGACCCCACCCAGGGACATCACCGGCAGGCAGCACCCCAACCCAGCGAGCGCCCCCTCGACGGTCTTCTTGGGGCTGATGGTGGGGAAGAAGGGATGCCGTCCGAAGCGCTGGCCCACCAGCAGCGCGGACGAGTCGCTGACCACCACCGTCAGGATAACGGTCAGGACCCAGAAGAGCGCCCGTCGACCGGGGGCGGATTGGTAGAGCAGCAGGTAGGCATCGAGCGGCACCCCGACGTAGACGGCGCCGGCCAGCGCCATCGCCCAGCGCCCGAGCACCATGTGCCGATCGCGCAGGACCAGGAAGGCCGACAGGCCGAGGACGAGGGCGGCGGAGAGGACCAGCTCCACCGGCACCACCTTGAGCAGGGTGCCGGCGAAGGTGAAGTACACGCCCAGCGGGTAGATCAGCCAGGCCGGAGGGAGCAGGCCCATGCGCCCGGAGAGGCTGCGGAACTCCCAGAGCGCGAGCACGGCCACCACCACCACCACGATCGAGATGCCCACCCGGCCCGCCAAGAGCAAGCCCACGAGGGCAACAAGGAGGACCGCTCCGCTGACGATCCTGACCACGAGCGGCGGCAGGTGCCGGACGGTCAGCCTACGGAGACGGCTTCCTCCGGCCTCCCTCCGAAGCGGCGCACCCGCCGTTGGTAGTCCGCGATCGCCCGCTTCAGGTCCTCGACGTCGAAATCGGGCCACAGGGTCTCGGTGACATGGATCTCCGCGTAGGCCGACTGCCAGAGCAGGAAGTTGCTGATCCGACTCTCGCCGGCGGTCCGGATGATCAGGTCGGGGTCGGGCAGCTCAGGGTGGTACAGATGCGCCGCGAGCGCCCGCTCGTCGACCTCCTCCGGCCGGACCCCGGCAGCGATCAGCGAGCGCACCGCGTCCACCAGCTCGGCGCGGCCGCCGTAGTTGAGGCAGACGTTGAGCACGCCGTTGGCGTTGGCGGCCGTCCGCTCCTCGGCCTCGGCGATCTGGCGACGGATCTCCCTCGGCAGGTCGGCGCGCCGCCCACTGACCACGATCCGGATGCCGCGGGCGTTGAGCTCGTCGAACTCGCGGCGGAGGGTCTCGTGGAAGAGGCGCATCAACGCTCGCACCTCGGCCCTGGGCCGCGACCAGTTCTCAGTCGAGAAGGCGTAGACGCTGAGGATCTTGACCCCCAGCTCCTCGCAGCCGTACATCACCCGCTTGATCGCCCGCACCCCCGCCCGGTGGCCGAAGGTGTGCGGTCGCCCGCGCAGGCGAGCCCAGCGCCCGTTCCCGTCCATGATGATCGCCACGTGATGCGGGACCCTCCCGGCCTGCGGCCCTGCCGGCGCGACGGCCGGAAGCGGCTGGGCTGTCATCGCGCCCTCCTCCCCTCCCTCGCCCCGGCCAGGCGCGGGGGGGCCCAGGCAGCCGGCACCTGGGCCGTGGCCCCTGCCCGCCGAGACCGAGGCGACCGTGGGCTCCAGGCCGCCTCCACCAAGCTCGAGGGTCGGACGAAGGACCAGATCCCGGTCACGACACCTCCATCACCTCGGCCTCCTTGCGGCTGGCGATGGCGTCGATGCGGCCGATGTGGCTGTCGGTGATCCGTTGAAGCTGCTCCCCGGCGCGGCGGGCCTGGTCCTCGGGAACCTCCCCTGCCCGCTCCTGTTGCTGGATGCGATGCAGCTCGTCACGACGGACGTTGCGGATGGCCACCCGAGCCTCCTCGGCCCGCTGGCGGACCAGCTTGACGTACTCGCGGCGCCGCTCCTCGGTCAACGGCGGGACGGGGACCCTGATCACCTGCCCGTCGTTGCTCGGGTTGAGGCCCAGGCCGGCGTCGCGGATGGCCCTCTCGATGACGCCCATCTGGCCGCGATCGTAGACCTGCACGACCAGCAGGCGCGGCTCGGGGGCGGTGATCTGGGCCAACTGGTTGAGCGGCGTGGGGGTGCCGTAGTACGGCACCATCACACGCTCGATCAGGGCGGGATTGGCACGGCCGGTTCGGATCGTCGCCAGCTCCTGCTCCAGGTGCTGGATCGACTTGCTCATCCTGGACTCGGCCTCGGCGAGGATGCTGTCGACGCTCATGCCGGGGTGGCCACCAATGTGCCGATCTCGTCACCGAGCACCACCCGCTCCAGGTTCCCCTCCTTGAGCAGGTCGAAGACGACGATCGGCATCTCGTTGTCCATGCACAAGGTCAGCGCGGTGTTGTCCATCACGTCGATGCCACGATTCAGCACTTCCATGTAGTCCAGCCGGCGCAGCTTGGTGGCGGTGGGGTCCCGGACGGGGTCGGCGGTGTAGACCCCATCCACCTTGGTGGCCTTCATCAGCACATCGCACTCCAGCTCCACGGCCCGAAGCGCAGCGGTGGTGTCCGTGGTGAAGTAGGGATCGCCGTTGCCGCCGGCCAGGATGACCACCCGGCCCTTCTCCAGGTGGCGCACCGCCCGGCGTCGGATGTAGGGCTCCGCCACCTGGTTCATCTGGATCGCGGTCATGGTCCGGGCCGCGACCCCGAGCTTCTCCAGCCCGTCCTGCAGGGCCAGGGCGTTGATCACCGTGCCCAGCATGCCCATGTAGTCGCCCGTGGCACGGTCGAGGCCCCCCTTGGCCGCATCGCGGCCACGGAAGATGTTGCCACCGCCGACGACGAGCAGGACCTGCACCCCGAGCTCGTGGACCCGCTTGACCTGCCGGACCACGTCCTGCACGACCGCGAAGTCGATGCCGTAATCGCGCGATCCGCCCAAGGCCTCGCCGCTCAGCTTGAGCAGGATCCGCCGATAGCGAGGCTCCCTCTCCAACCGCCGACCTACGCCTCCCTGATGCTGAACCGACTGAACCGACGCACGGTGATGTTCTCCTGGACCTTCGCCACCGTCTGGGCGATGAGGTCCCTGACCCGGATCGCCGGGTCCCGGACGAAAGGCTGCTCCAGCAGGCAGTGCTCCTCGTAGAAACGGGCCACCTTGTTCTCGACGATGCGGTCGACCACGGCCGGGGGCCGCCCCTCCTGTTCCGCCTGGCGCCGGTAGAGCTCACGTTCCTGCTCCACCACCTCCGGCGGCACCTCCTCCACGCTCACCCAGCGGGGGCTGGCCGCGGCGATGTGGAGGGCGAGCTCGTGAGCCAGGCGGCGGAAGTCCTCCCCCTTGGCCACGAAGTCGCTCTCGCAGTTGAGCTCCACCAGCGCCCCCACCTGGGGCGGGTAGTCCTCGCTGGTCCGGTGCAGGTAGGCTTCGACCACCCCGTTGCTGGTCTCCCGGCCAGCGCGCTTCGCGGCCTTGGCCACCCCACGCTCGCGCAGGAGCTGGACGGCCCGATCCAGGTCACCCTCCGCATCCTCCAACGCCGTCCGGCAGTCCATCATCCCGGCGCCGGTCATGTCACGGAGCTGCTTCACCCGCTCGAGCGCGACCGCCTTCGTCTCCGCCACTAGCGCATCTCCTCCTCGCCACCACGGCCGAGGAACTCATCCTCGGACACATCCGGCAGATAGTCCTCTTCGTCCTCCAGGTACTCCTCGATGAGGTCGTAGCGTGGCGTCTCCAGGAACTCACGCTCCTCCATGGCCGGCAGCACCTCGCCACGCTCAAGCGCCATCTGACGACCCTCCAGGCAGGCATCGGCGACCTTGCCAGTGAGCAGCTTGACGGCCCTGATCGCGTCGTCGTTGCCCGGGATCACGTACTGGATCAGGTCGGGGTCGCAGTTGGAGTCGGTGATCGCCACCACCGGAATCCCCAACCGGTTGGCCTCGGTGACCGCGATGTGCTCCTTGCGGGGATCGACCACGTACACCGCCCCCGGCAGTCGCCTCATGTCCGCGATGCCATCGAAGTGGTACATGAGACGGTCGAGTTCGTCCTGAAGCTTCTTCGCCTCCTTCTTCGGCAGCTGCTCGAACTGACCGCTCTGCTGCATCTTGCGCAGCTCTTGGAGCCGCTCGATGCGCTTCTTCACCGTGGTGAAGTTGGTCAGCATCCCTCCCATCCAGCGACGGTTGACGAAGTACATCCCGCAGCGGGCAGCCTCCGTCTGGATGGTCTCCTGGGCTTGCTTCTTGGTTCCGACAAAGAGCACCGGTTTGCCGCTGGCGGCAACGTTCTTCACGAACTCCAGCGCCTCGTCCAAGAGCTTCACCGTCTTCTGAAGATCGATGATGTGGATGCCGTTGCGCGCGGTGAAGATGTAGGGGCGCATCTTCGGATTCCAGCGGCTGGTCTGGTGGCCAAAGTGGACACCAGCCTCAAGGAGTTGTTTCAGCGTGACTTGCGACACGACGGTAGCCTGCCTCCCTGTTCATGTCCTCCGCCCGGCGCTCGGCCCGCGTCGCGGGACAGGGTCACGTGCTCCGGACGTGCGTATTCAGCGCGACCCACCGGCCACGCTGGCTCTGGCATTGTACCCTCCCCCGGCAGGCCCGTGCCGGGGCCGGCGCCCCGGGACGTGACGGCAACGTCGCTCGCCACCAGGGAGCCCCCGGGCCGTGGCCACTCGTTCAGCCGGCCGAGGCCCGGGGGCGCTGGCGGCTCCGGCCCGACTGCCGATGGCCCCGACAGCGGGGATAGTCGCTGCATGACTTAAAGGGCCCGTACCGTCCCACGCGCTCCACCATCGGCTTCCCGCACGCAGGGCAGACCTCGTCCAGGGGCCTCGGCTCGGAGGCCTCCTTGGCGTGGCGGGAGCGATTGGCCCGGTAGCGACACTCGGGATAGCGGTTGCAGGCGATGAACGGGCCGTAGCGCCCCTTGCGCTCGACCAGTTCCCCCTGGCCGCACTCCGGGCAGGTCTGGCCGGTAGGGACCTCCTCCGAGGCCGAGGGATCGCGGCGGACGTACCGGCACTCAGGGTACCCCGAGCAGCCGACGAACTCGCCGTAGCGACCCCGTCGCACCTGGAGCTGGCGCCCGCACTCCGGGCACGCCTCGTCCAGCAGCCTGGGCTGGTCGCCGTTGGGCAACACGGCCTGGCGATAGCGGCAGGCCGGGTAGCGCGAGCATCCTTTGAAGGGACCGAAACGGCTGGCCCTCAGCACCAACTCGCCCTCGCCGCACTCCGGGCAGGGCTCCCCGGTCTCCGCCGGCATCGCCGCCGCGGCGGCACTCAGCATCCGCTCCAAGGGGGCGTAGAAATCCCCGACCACCGGCACCCACTCCACGCGACCCTGCTCCACCTCGTCGAGCCGTTCTTCCATCGCCGCGGTGTAGCCATCGTCGACGATGTCGGGGAAGTGGCGGACCATGATCTCGTTCACCGCCTCGCCGAGCGGCGTCGGATGCAACCTGCGCTCCCGCTGCTCGACGTAGTGGTGATCCTGGATCGTCCCCACGATCGTGGCGTAGGTGGAGGGACGCCCGATGCCACGTTTCTCCAGCTCCTGGATCAACGTCGCCTCGGTGTAGCGCGGCGGGGGCTGGGTGAAGTGCTGCTCGGGCTCCAGGCCATGGAAGTCCAGGAGCTCGCCCGGCTGGAGCTCGGGCAGCTCCTCCTCGCGCTCCTCCTCCCGCTCCCAAATCCGATAGAAGCCGTCGAAGGTCAGGACCGACCCACTGGCCCGCAGGCCGAAGGGGCCCGCCTCAACGTCAACAACCGTGCCTGCGTACTCCGCCGGCGCCATGCGGCTGGCCACAAAGCGCCGCCAGATGAGCTCGTACAGCCGGTGCTGGTCCGGGGTCAGGTACGAGCGGAGGTCCTCCGGCCGACGCGAAGGATCGGTCGGTCGAATCGCCTCGTGGGCATCCTGGGCGCCTGGCCGGGCCTTCTCCTTCCGCGGCCCGCCCAGGTAGCGATCCCCCAGGTTGGCCCGGATCCATTCCTGCACCTTGGCCTCGGCCTCGGCCGACACCCGCGTGGAGTCCGTGCGCATGTACGTGATCAGGCCGATCGGCCCCTCGTCGCCCAGCTCGATGCCCTCGTACAGATCCTGGGCCAACCGCATGGTCTTCTTCGGCGAGAAGCGGAGGCGGCTGGATGCGTCCTGCTGGAGCGTCGAGGTGATGTAGGGCGGCGGCGCGCTCTTGGTGCGTCTCCGTTTCTCGACCGAGGCCACCCGGTAGGTGGCGCCCTCGAGCTCGGCCATGGCCGCCTGGGCGTCGGCCTCGGTCCGAAGCTCCAGCCGGGCATCCGGCTCGGCGAGGCGACGTACCAGTCGAGCTTTGAAGCGCCGCTCGTCATCGTGCCGGGAGAGGAGCGCGTCGACCGTCCACGACTCCTCGGGGACGAAGCGGCGAATCTCCTCCTCGCGGTCGACGACGAGGCGCAGGGCCACCGACTGCACCCGGCCGGCGCCGATGCCCTTTTGGACCTTGCTCCACAGGAACGGGCTGAGCCGATAGCCCACCAAGCGGTCCACCACGCGACGCGCCTGCTGGGCGTTGACCAGGCGCATGTCGATCCCGCGCGGGTTCTGCAAGGCCCGCTGCACGGCGTCGTCGGTGATCTCGTGGAACTCGATGCGCTTCGGCCGTTGCAGCTGCAGGACCTCGGCCAAGTGCCAGGCGATGGCCTCCCCCTCCCGATCCGGGTCGGAGGCCAGGATCACGTCTTGGTGCTCCTTGACCGCCTTCTTGAGCTCGTTGATGGTCTGCCTGCGGCCCTCGACGATCTCGTAACGGGGCTGGAAATCGCGGTCGACGTCCACCGCCAGCTCCCTCTCCGGCAGGTCCCGGACGTGCCCCATCGAGGCACGCACGTCAAAGCGGCTCCCCAAGAAGCGCTTCAACGTCCTGGCCTTGGCGGGCGACTCGACAATGATCAGACCCTCTGCCACGTCAGCACTCCTACCCCGCGCCAGCCCGATGCATTCCCCATCGCGCGCCCGGCGCTGCACCCTTCAAGGTAGCCGTCCCGTCGACGCCGAACCACGTCTTCCCTCCGTGGCAGGACCGGACGGGCGACCGCCGGAGGCGGCGGGAGCCCGAGCAGGCGCGCCGGCACCCATCGGACGGCTGCCCGGCCGCCGTGGAAGATCGTCCACCACTCCCGTCGAACCTTGCAACTCCACCACGTCTCGCGCATTCTGGACCAGCCCCGCCCCATGGCGCAGCCGCCGCCGTCGCCCGGGCCCGAGACGACGTCACCCGACCTATCGTCACGGCCCGGCTCGGTCGCCTCAAGGCCCGGATGACGGCGGCGGCCGACCCCGAGGCGACCATCCCGGTGCGCAAGCCGGGAAGCCCACCCTGGGTCCGGACGGAGCAGGCGGCCCGGCAGGCAGGGGGAGGCCGGCTGATCCGCCCGCGCCCGAGGCGACCTCCCCGACGGTCTCACCCCCACCAGGGGTGGCTCGGGCGTCCGGCTTCGGCCCAGGGCTGGGACGAGCCGGCTAGGCCAACGGCTCACCCAGGCGGTGGTTGTCGATGAGGCGGGTCTCGCCGATCCGCACCGCTAGGACCGCCAACCGCCCGGGGGGCCGGAAGGTCTGCTCGTCCACGATCTCGGCGTAGTCCACCCGCGCCAGCGGCTCGGCCTGGAGCACCTCTAGCATCGCTTGGCGCAGCCCCTCGGGATCCCGCTCGCCAAGCAGGTAGCGCTGGTTGGCCGCGCGCAGGGCCCGGAACAGGCAACCGGCCGCGATCCGTTCCTCGCCCCGCAGGTAGGCGTTACGCGAGCTCAAAGCCAGCCCGTCGGGCTCACGCACGGTGGGGCAGACGACGACCTCGACCCCGGTGTCCAGGTCCCGGGCCAGGCGTCCCACCAACGCCGCCTGCTGCGCGTCCTTCTGGCCGAAGTAGGCGCGATGCGGGCGCGCCGCGTTGAAGAGCTTGAGCACCACGGTCGCCACGCCCTCGAAATGGCCCGGGCGGTGCTCGCCCTCGAGGGGCTCGTCGATCCCCCGCACCCGCACCCGCGTGGTAGCCCCGGGCGGGTACATGGCCTCCACCGAGGGCACGAAGGCCGCATCCACCCGTTCCGCGCGCAGCATCGCCAGATCGTCCTCCAGCCGCCGCGGATAGCGCTCGTAGTCCTCCCCGGGGCCGAACTGCAACGGGTTCACGAAGATGCTGACCACGGTGCGGTCGCATTCCTCCCGGCATCGGGCGATGAGGCTCAGATGGCCGGCGTGGAGGGCGCCCATGGTCGGGACCAACCCGACCTGCTCGCCCGCGCAGCGCCAGGCCTCGGTCGTCGACCGCAGGTCGGGGACGTCGGTGATCACCGCCAGCCGTTCAGCCGCCATCGTCCGCCGCCCTTCCGGTCTCGCTCCGATACGAGTGCTCCGGCCCCGGAAAGGTCCCCTCGGCGACCTCACGGGCGAAGGCCTGCATGGCCTCGACCGCCTGGGTGCCGAGGTCGGCGTAGCGCTTGACGAACCGCGGGGTGCGCCCCCGGGTCAGGCCGAGAAGGTCATGGACGACCAGCACCTGGCCATCGCAGTGGGGCCCGGCGCCGATCCCAATCGTGGGGATGCGGAGCGCAGCCGTGACCTGGGCCGCCACCTCGGCGGGCACCGCCTCAAGGACCAGGCTGAACGCTCCCGCCTTCTCCAGCTCGCAGGCATCCTGAAGGAGGCGCTCGGCGGCCTCGGCGGTCTTGGCCTGGACCCGGAAGCCGCCCAGGGCATGCACCGACTGGGGGGTGAGCCCGAGGTGCGCCATCACTGGGATGCCGATATGGCTCAGGCGCTGCACAACCTCCAGCGCTGGGCCCGCCCCCTCAAGCTTGACCGCGTGCATCCCCCCCTCCTGGAGCAGCCGGCCCGCGGACCGGATGGCATGCTCCAGGGAGGGCTGGTAGGACATGAAGGGAAGGTCTCCTACCAGCAACGCGTTCGAGGCGCCACGCGCCACCGCGCGTGCGTGGTGGAGGATGTCGTCGAGCGTCACCGGCAGGGTGGTCGGATGGCCCAAGACGACGTTCCCCAGGCTGTCACCCACCAGGAGGACGGGGATCCCGGCCTCCTCGGCCAGGCGAGCGGTGGGGTAGTCGTAGGCGGTCAGCATGGCGAAGCGGCGGTGCTCGGCCTTGAACCGCTGCAAATCCATCACCGTGACCATGGCTCAGCCTCCCTGCCCATCCATCCGATCGGCGAGGATAGAGGCCAGCCGCGCCCTCAGCGCCGTGTCAAGGCCGTTGGCCGCCGCCAGGTCGAGGGCGGCCAGGCTCAGCGTCCGATAGACGTCGACCGGCCTCACCGTCGTGCCCGAGCCGGGGATGGCCTCGAGGGCGGCCAGGTGACGAGTGACGGTGTCGACCTCGCCGCGCCGGATCGGCCCGCTCAGCCCGCACGGCAGGCCGACCTCGGCGATCATCTCCAGGGCCCCCCGCATCAACGAGAGCACCGCCGCATGTGCGTCCTCCTTCCTCCAGCCCACGGCCTCGAAGACGGACGCGGACTGAGCCGCAAGGGCAACCGTCAGGTTGGCGGCCATGGCCGCCCCGGCGTGGTACAGGGGGCGTTGGCCGCGACCCACCCGAAGCGGCCGGGCACCGAGGGTCCGGGCCAGCCCCTCCAGCTCCGCGACCAGCCAGGGGTCGGAGGCGTCCACCGCCACCAGGCTGCCCCGAAACGCCTGCGGCGGGCGCTCCACCGGGAAGGGCTGTAAGGGGTGGAAGGACCCCACGGCGCACCCACGCTCGGCCAGGGGAGCGAGGACGTCCAGCTCGAGGGCGCCGCTGAGATGGGCGAAGGCGGCCACGGCATCGGGGAGGTCGGCCGCGACCTCCTGCGCCATGGGAGCCAGGACCTGGTCGGGAACGGCAAGGAAGACGAGCCCGCCCGGCGACGCATCCGGCTGGCTCCGCCCCTGCCTCGCCCGCCACGCTCGCGCCGACTCCAGGCGCACCGGCCGACCGGCGGCCTGCAGCGCGCCGGCCAACGATCGACCGACCCGACCCCGTCCGAGCACGACCACGGGACGAGCAGCGGCGCCCGGTGATCCGGTCATCACTGGGGAAGCATAGGGCGAGCGAGAGTCGCGGATCGGGGCACCGGCCCCTGGGCATCGAGATGCCTCCGCCCCCGTCCCCGCGCCGGCCCACGACGACCGGGCATACCGGGCATGATGTAGCGCGATGGGGGGTGGACACGCCGACTCGATCCGCCGGCGGCTCGGCAGGCGCTGGGGCATGACCTCCTGGCTGCTCCTCACGGTGCTCCTCAGCGTCCTGCTGCAGCTGGGAAGCAGTGCCCCGGTGGCGCGCCCGACGCTGCGGCCGCTGAGGGCCCCTGCCCCCTCGCCGTCCGTCGAGCCGGCCGAGGTGCAGGACGAGGCCCCTCCCATGGGCTGGAACAGCTGGAATGCCTTCGGCCCCAACATCAACGCCGCCCTGATCGAGGCCGAGGCCCGAGCGCTGGTGACCTCCGGGCTGCGGCAGGCCGGGTACGACATCGTGGTGGTGGACGGCGGCTGGGGTCTTCCCACCCGCGATGCCCACGGCGACCTGCAACCGGACCCGGCCAAGTTTCCCGAGGGCATCGCCGCGGTCGCGGCTTACGTCCATCGCCTCGGGCTCAAGTTCGGCATCCACCAGGCGGTGGGCCTGACCGACTGCCCCGGCCGGATGCCGGGCACACAGAGCGCCCCCGGTGGGGAGTTCCAGGACGCCAGCACCTTCGCCGCCTGGGGCGTGGACTTCATCAAGTACGACCTCTGTCACTACCGGTTCCCACCCGACGCCACGCCCGGAGCGCCCGACCTGGCCGAGGTGATGGTCGAGCGCGGCAACACCGTCATCGGGCACTACGAGGCGGCCTCGCCAGCCAACCTCCTCGAGGGTGGGGCCAGGGTCGGGGTCTGCCCCCGTTGCCCGGGCGGCCACGACGTGACCGGGATCGGGCTCGAGGACGGGGCCCTCCAGATCAACGGGGTGACGGTGCCGTCATCGGGTCCCTACCGCCTGGTGATCACGTACGTCAACGTCGACCACAGCAGCGCCCCCGTCTTCCTCCCCCTGCGCCGTCGGCGGATGGCGTTGCTGAGCATCGACGGAGGCCACCCCATCCCGACCTGGTACCCGGTCCCGACCACGCCGGAGGGATTGGTCACGGCATGGGGAACGCTCGGCTCCGTGGACGTGCAGGTGCAGCTCAAGGCAGGGGCGAACAGCCTGACCTTCTCCGACCCCACCTCCTTCGAGGACATGATCCGGGCCGCCTACCAGCGGATGGCGGACGCCATCCGCCAGACGGGACGTCCCATGGAGCTGAGCATCTCCGAGTATGGGATCGCTCGGCCATGGCTGTGGGGGCCCGGGGTCGGCATCTCCTGGCGGACCACCGACGACGTCGGTGACTTCTGGAGCGGCCGCCCCCACGGCCGCGGCCGCGACAGCATCATGACCGCGGTCGACGAACAGGACGGACTCGCCGCCTATGCCGGCCCGGGAGGTTGGAACGACCCCGACATGCTCCAGATCGGGAACGGTGGCACCACCCCGACCGAGGATCAGGCCATCTTCAGCCTCTGGGCCATCCTGGCGGCGCCGCTGATGCTGGGGAACGACCTGCTCCACATGACCCCCGAGACCGAGCGGATCGTCTCCAACCTGGAGGTCATCGCCGTCGACCAGGACCCACTAGGCGAGGAGGGCGTCCGCATCCTCGACACACCCGGCGAGCAAGTATGGGTGCGGCCCCTGGCCGACGGCTCCCGGGCGGTCGTCCTGCTCAACACGGCCGACCACCCCCAGACCCTGGGCATCACCGCCACCGACCTGGGCCTGTCCCACGCCCCCTCCTACACGGTGCGCGACCTCTGGGCGCACACCACCACCAGCAGCACGGGCCAGATCATCGCCAACGTCCCAAGCCACGGCGCCGCGATGTTCCGCGTCTGGGCGAACCCGTCCCCACCCCCCGGCCCCGCCGGCCAATCGGTGGCCAGCCGTGGCCTTCCCCGCTCCTCAACCGACGCCCTGGTCTCCCGTTAGCTCCTCCCTGACCTCCTCGTTGAGGGTCGGCTCTGGTGTCCAGCCCCCCTCGGCGTCGACGTACCCGGCCGGGCCGTCGACCTCATGACCGAGCACGAGCAGCCAGCGATGGCTGGCCGCCTCCTCGAGGAGGCGGGTCTTCTCCTCGATCACCCGGAGCACGTCCAGGTCGGCCGACGAGTTCCAAGCCGGTCGCAGGTGCGCCTGGAGGCCGACCAGGTCCCCGGTCACCACGCAGGCCAGATCCGACGAGGGGCGGAACAGGACCAGCTGGTGCCCGGGGGTGTGGCCACCGGTCGGCCTCACCACCAGACCAGGCACGACCTCGGCCTCACCCTCCACCACCTCCAGGAGCCCGGCCTCGGCCACGGGCAGGAGGTCCTCTTCCAGGTAGGCGGCACGGGACCGGGGGTCGGGATGGAGAGCGAAGTCCCATTCCGCCCGCTGCACGACGTGACGGGCGCGGGGGAAGGTCAGCTCCAGCCGTCCGTCAGGGGCACGGCGCGTCAGGCCCCCGGCGTGGTCCCAGTGCAGGTGGGTGGTCACGACCACATCGACCTCGTCCGGCCGGACGCCAAGCCGGCGCAGCGAGCCGAGCAGCCCGTCCGGCTCCCAGGTCCCAAGCTGCCGAGCCCTCCGCTCGTCGAGCTTGGTGCCGATCCCGGTCTCGCACACAATCACCCGACCGCGGTGCCGTACCACCACCCCCACGCATGCGGCCCGAATCAAGTTGCGCTCGTCGGCCGGCTTCCGCCGCTCCCAGAGGACCTTAGGGACGACCCCGAAGAAGGTCCCACCGTCCGGATGCCAGCCTCCGGCCACGACCAGGTGGAGCTCGAAGTCACCCAGCTGCATGGCCTGGAAGGTACCGATGGAGCCCACCCACCGGCGTCAATCACATCGATACGCTCAGAACATCAACTATCGAATCAGACAGAGAACATCATCGATCGGTTAACATCGAGCTTGCCATGGCACGGTCGGTCTGGCGGGGCACGATCGGGTTCGGGATGGTCACCATCCCGATCCGGCTCTACGTCGCGACCGAACCCCACACGACCTCGTTCCGTCAGCTCTGCCGGGAGCACCTGACCCCCGTCCAGCTCCGACGCTGGTGTCCCGGCGGCGACCACGAGGTCTCCTACGCCGACATCGTGCGCGGGTTCGAGGTCAGCCCGGACCGGTACGTGGTGGTGGAGGATTCTGAGCTGGACCGCCTGCCCCTGGCCACGGCCCGCGCGATCGAGATCCAGGAGTTCGTCTCCGATCGTGGCATCGAGGGCGGCCTGTACTTCCGGTCCGCGTACTACACCGAGCCTGAGCCGGCCGGGCTCAAGGCGTACCGACTGCTGCTCCAGGCCCTGAGAGAGACCAACACCGCCGCGGTGGCCAAGATCGCCCTTCGGGAGCGGGAATACCTCTGCACCCTCCGTCCGGTCGACAACCTGCTGCTGCTCAACACCCTGTACTGGCCGGACGAGATCCGGCCCATCGAGGAGGTCCAGGGCCGGACGGCCCAGGTCGAGGTCGACCCCCACGAGCTGCAGATGGCCAAGAACCTGGTGCAGAGCCTGGCCGAGGAGCGTTTCGACCCGGGACGGTACCGCGACCAGTACCACGAGGCCCTCATGCGGATGGTCGGGGCGAAGGTCGGGAGCGAGGGGGCGGCCGCGGCGCCCGAGATCGAGACCGCGTCAAGGGTGATGGATCTGATGGAGGCCTTGCAGGCCTCCGTGAAGGCGGCCAAGCAGCAACGGGCGGAGCGCGGCCGTGCGACACGCAAGGCAGGTGGCCGTCGGAAAGCGGCGAGGGTGGGCTGACGTCACCTCTACCCTTGGGCCCCCCGGCCGTCCTCGAACGAGCGGGGAGCCCAGCGTTCCCCCCTTACGGACTAGCTGAGGAGGGGGCCGGCCGCCTACGCTTTCCGAGACATGGTCACCGACCACTTGGCCCTGGAGGTCAATCGCCTCCCAACCGCCATCAGGCCGATGTGGGCTGTGCCGGCCGTCGCGCCCTTCAGCTCCAGCGATTACCTCTTCGAGGTCAAGTGGGACGGATTGCGATGCCTGCTGTTCGTCGACCGCGAGGGCAGGATCCAGATCCAGGACCGGGCGCTGCGCGATGTTACCCCCATGGTGCCCGAGCTCTGGCGGGCCGGCACCCAGGTCCCTCCCGAGACCGTGCTCGACGGCGAGTTGGTGGCCACCGATGCCCAAGGGCGCCCCAACCGTCAGGCGCTTCGACGCCGGCTGGCAGGCGGCCCTGCCCTGCTACGGGCCATCCCTCTCACCTACCTCGCCTTTGATCTCCTGTACCTCCACGGCCGTCCATTGCTCCGCCAACCGCTCCACCGCCGCCGGGAACGTCTGCTCCGCACGGTGACCACGGCCGCCAGCCTTGCCGTGCCCCCGCACATCGAGGAGGACGGCCTGGAGTTCTTCGATGCTTGCCTGGAACGCGGCCTGGAGGGGGTGGTGGCCAAGCACCGGGACTCCATCTACGTCCCCGGACAGCACAGCCCCTTCTGGCTCAAGGTCGAGGCCGTCCGCCGCGACGACTTCGTGGTCATCGGCGCCACCCCGGGAGGACCGAGCCAGCCCTTCGGAGCCCTGCTCATCGCCTGCTACGAGGACGGCCGCCTTCAGCCGTGCGGATCGGTGGCGGGAGGCTTCGACGAGGAAACGGCCGAGGAGGTCGCCCGCCGGCTGACGGAGTTGGAGACCCCTACCTCCCCGCTCCAGCCCACTCCCGTGGTGACCGCCCCGGTCCGCTGGTGTCGACCGGAGCTGGTGGTCAGGATTCGCTACTCCGAGTGGTCGCCGGAGGGCACGCTCCGCTTCCCGATCTTCGATGGGCTGCGCCCAGAGGTCCACCCGACGGAGTGCGTCCGCACCCGGCCGCGGATGGTGATCTCAGGTCCCGCCAAACGCCCCAAGGCTGGCCCCGACCTGGCTCGCTTCCCGTTCTAAGCGCCAACCCGCCGGCGTTCCCGCGGTGAGGCGCGCAAGCCGTCTGCTCCTCGTCGATGCCCCGCCCCGCCGGAGGCCGGGCACGGGTCCCCTCCGCTGACCGGCAGGCCGACCTGGGGCCCGGAGGGCCTGGCGAGGCGCCATCGGCCCTCGGGCCTCGCCGGCGCCGAGATCGGGGAACCGACGGGGGGTTAACAACAGCTGACTCGCCCATACACTACAATCCACTTCCATGAACTTGAAGCAGTGGGCGCGCGAGCAAGGCATCCATCCCGTGACCGCCTACCGCTGGTTCCAGTCGGGCAAGCTCCCCGTCCCGGCCCGGCGAGTTGGTCACCTGATCTTGGTGGACG
>DATGLL010000214.1:0-14552 GCA_035294145.1 Candidatus Dormiibacterota bacterium
CCGGGCCGGGACGGGGAGCTTGCCCGACTGGAACCAGCGGTAGGCGGTCACGGGGTGGATGCCTTGCTCGCGCGCCCACTGCTTCAAGTTCATGGAAGTGGATTGTAGTGTATAGGCGCGTCAGCTGTTGTTAACCCCGCCCCCGGTCGGGAGAGGGCGTGGGCGGAGAGGGGGCCGCAAGGCTCAGAGATCGAGGGCGCGGGCCACCAGCTCCCGATGGTAGGTCGCGTCCCCCAGCATGACCTCGGCCGCCTTGGCCCGTCGGAAGTACAGGTGCATGTCGTGCTCCCAGGTGAAGCCAATGCCGCCGTGCACCTGGATCCCGTTCCCGGTCGCCCGTCGGTAGGCGTCCGAGGTATAGGCCTTGGCCATGGAGACGGCCAGGCTCCGGTCGGGGGCGTCGGCGTCCACCGCCCAGGCGGCGTAGTAGGTCGCCGAGCGTGCACTCTCGGTCTCGAGCAGCATGTCGGCCAGCTTGTGGGAGACCGCCTGGTAGACCCCGATCGGCTTGCCGAACTGGTGCCGGGTCTTGGCGTACTCGACCGACATCTCCAGGACCCGTTGGGAGCCGCCCACCATCTCGGCGCATAGCCCGGCGGTGGCCCACTCCAGGGCCCGTGCCAGCGGGCCCCAGCCGCGGTCGACCTCCCCCAGGACGCTCTCCTCCGGCAGCTCCACGCCATCGAGGCGCACCTCGTACCAGCGACGGGTCAGGTCGAGGCCGTCCATGGCCCGCACCGTCATCCCGGCCGGCCGTCCGGAGACGAGGAAGAGCGTGATCCCGTCCTCGCCCACGCCCCCGGTGCGCGCCGCCACCACCAGGTGGTCGGCCACGCCGGCGTCGGGCACGAAGAGCTTCGTCCCCTCTAGGCGCCATGCCGGCCCGGAGCGCCTGGCCGACAGGGTGATGCCCTCGGCGTCCCAGCGGCCGGAGGGCTCGGTCAGCGCCAGGGTCGCCCGCGCCTGACCGGCCGCGATCCCAGACATCGCTTCCTCAGCGGCTCCGCCGCTCGTCTCCAGCAACACCGGCAGGGCGAGGCCCATGGTGCTGAAGTACGGGCCGGGGAGCAGGGCCCGGCCGGTCTCCTCCAGGACCACGACCAGGTCCAGGAACCCGCCCGCTCCCCCGAGCCGCTCGGGAATGCCCAGGCCCGTCCATCCCATCGCGGCCATGCGCTCCCACATCGTCCCGTCCCAGGCGTCCTCGGTCTCCGCCACCTGGCGCACGTACGACGACGGGCACTCACGGGCCAGGAACTCGCGGGCCGAGGCCCGCAGCATCTCCTGCTCCTCCGAGAAGGCGAAATCCATCGGCTCAAGTCTGGAGGGTGCACGGTGCCGGTGTCCATACGGTCATGGGCTGCGGTACGCTTCGCCGGGCTGCGGCTGCGAGCAGGGCCCCCGGCTGCAGCGTTAGAGGGATTGGAGGCGTTCGATGGTGCATCTGGCCACATCCACTAATGCGACGGCGAACCAGCTGCTCGTGCTGCTGGTCGTGCTGGCGATGGTGAGCTTCGGGGTCCGTCGGCGCATGCGGCCGCAGCCGGTACGCATGGGCCGGATCCTGGTGAGTTTCGGGATCATCGTGGTCCTGATCGGCGTGAGCATCGTGGGCACCGGCGGGCACCTGCTCCTGTCCTCCCCGCTCGGCCTGGCCCTGGTTCCGGTCTCGCTGGGGGTGGGCGTGGCCCTGGGCGCGCTCTTGGTCCGGACCATGCGGTTCTGGGCCGACCCGGCCACGGGCCAGATCTGGATGCAGGGCGGGGCGCTGTTCGCCATCATCCTGGTGGGCACCATCGTGCTCCGGTTCGCTGTCCGCTTCCTGACCGTCGGCAGCGTGAGCGGCGGGCTCGGGTCGCCCAACGCGAGCGGCGGCTCTCTGAACGTCCTCTCGGTGGACCTGCTCTGCCTCAGCCTGGGCCTGTGGGGCGCCCGCGCTCTCTCCTTGTGGCTGCGGACGCGGTCCCGTCAGGCGACCAAGGGAGAGCTGCCGCCCACCCCGCCCTCCGAGCCGGGCCTGTCCTAGCCTGGGCCCTCAGCGGCTGCGGGGCAGCCCCAGGACCCGCTCCGCCAGGGTGTTGCGCAGGATCTCCGAGGTGCCGGCCTCGATCGTGTTCCCGCGTGAGCGCAGGAACCCGTACCGCCACCGCCCGGCGCTCCCCGCCCCCGCCAGCCCCAGGATCTCCATCGCCGTCTCCTGCATGCGCTGGTTCAGCTCCGACCAGAAGAGCTTCATGATCGAGCCCTCGGGGCCGGGGATGCCGGTCTTCTCCATCCTGGTGATGGCGCGGTAGCCGTTGAGCTGGAGGGCCCGTGCCTCGATGTAGTGCTGGGCCACGCGCTGGCGCAGCAGGCGGTCGTGGCCACGCCCGCTGGCGCGGGCCAGCTCGATCACCTCCTGGGCGGTGATGCCGGCCCTGGTGGCGAGCGCCATCCCCAGCGTCCCCCGCTCGTGGAGGAGGGTGGTGATGGCGACCGCCCAGCCCTCTCCGGGTCGGCCCAGGACCTGGGCCTTGGGCACGCGAACCCGGTCGAAGAAGACCTCGTTGAACTCGGCCTCCCCGGTCATCTGGCGCAGCGGGCGGACCTCGATGCCCGGGCTGTGCATGTCCACGATCAGGTAGGTGAGGCCGTGACGTGGGTTCGCCTCGTCGCGTTCCCGCGTCAGCAGCAGGCACCAGCGGGCGACATGGGCGAGGCTGGTCCAGACCTTCTGGCCGCTCACCTCGTAGTGGTCGCCGCGATCGATCGCCCGGGTCTGGAGGGCGGAGAGGTCGCTCCCGGCGTTGGGCTCGCTGAAGCCCTGACACCAGATCTCCTCGGCGTTCAGGATCTTGCTCAGGTAGCGCCGCTTCTGGTCCTCGGTTCCCCAGGCGATGATCGTGGGCCCGGCCATCCCCAGCCCGATCACGTTGATCGGGTCGGGCGCTCGAGCCTCGACCATCTCCTGGCTGAAGATGACCTGCTCCATCAGGGTGGCCCCGCGGCCACCGTACTCCCGTGGCCACGCCAGCCCCAGGTAGCCCGCCTCGTACAGCGTGCGCTGCCAGGCGACCTGCCGCTCGAGCCAACCGCTCCGGCTGGGCTCGTCCTCCTCGTCCGCCCACGCCGGTCGATGGGCTCGCAGCCAAGCCCGGAGCTCATCCCGGAAGGCGCGCTCGGCGGGGCTCAGGTCGAAATCCATGCCTCGACTGTACTTGAGGGACGGCGGTCGGGGAAGGCCGATCTCCCTTCGCCCGAGGGGGGCTCGGGCCCCCAGGAGGGCGCCCGCTCCGTCACCATGGTGAGGATGGACCGTGACCTTCCACCGTTCACCGAGCGATGCCGACCGAGGCGCCCGGGGAGGCGGGCGCGGTGAAGGCGGTCGTCGTCGAGCGCCTGGAGGGGCCCGACGGCCTGGTGATCGCGGAGCGGCCAGAGCCCAGGCCGGACGGCGCCGTCCTGATCGCCGTGCACGCCGCCGGGGTCTCCTTCCCTGACCTGCTGCTCTCCCGTGGCCAGTATCAGATCCGTCGGGAGCCGCCCTTCGTGCTCGGCGTGGAGGCGGCCGGCACGGTGGTGTCGGCCCCGCCTGGGAGCGGTCTTGAGCCGGGCCAGCGCGTGGTGGCGAGCGCCTGGGAGAGCTGGGCGGAGGCGGTCGTTGTCCCTCCCGACCGCGTCTTCCCGGTGCCGGAGCGCCTCACCCTCGCTCAAGGGGTGGCGCTGCTGATGAACTACCACACGGCGCACTTCGGGCTGATCCGACGGGGCCGGCTGCGGGCCGGCGAGACGCTGCTGGTCCACGGCGCGGCCGGGGGGGTCGGGAGCGCCGCGGTCGAGCTGGGCAAGGCGGCGGGGGCGACGGTGATCGCCGTCGTCTCCGATCAGCGCAAGGCGGCCGCCGTCTCCCGTCTAGGCGCGGACCACGTCGTCCTCGCCGACGCGGGCTGGCTGGAGGAGGTGCGACGGCTGAGCGGCGGCGGGGTGGACGTGGCCTTCGACCCCGTCACCGGTGACCGCTTCGACGACACCGTGCGGGCCCTGGCGGTCGAGGGGCGCTTGGTCGTGATCGGGTTCGCCGGTGGGGCCATCCCCCGGCTGGCCATCAACCGGGTGCTCTTCCGCAACATCGACGTGGTGGGGGCGGCCTGGGGCGCCTTTGTGGACCGTCATCCGGATCTCCCCGCCCGGACGCATGCCGAGCTGGTGCGCCTGGTGGAGGCGGGCCGGCTCTCCCCGCTGGTGGGGGCCGAGTTCCCGCTGGCACAGGCCGCCGATGCGCTCCGCCTGCTCGAGGGCCGCCAGGCGATCGGCAAGGTGGTGCTCAAGGTGCGCGAGGAGGACCGCTCCTGAGCCGCCCCCGCCGGCGCTTGCGGCCGCCGGCCTGGTACCTGCTGTTGGTCGGGCTGACCGGGGCGCAGCGGCTGCGCGAGCTGGCGCGCTCCCGTCGCAACCAGCGCCGGGCGTCGGGACCACAGGCCGCCCCTCGCACCTTCCCGTTGATGGTGGCGCTCCATGTGGCCCTCTTCCTCCTCCCCCCGCTGGAGGTGGCCTGGACGGGCCGCCGGGCGCGGAGGCCCGTCCTCTGGGTGGGGCTCCTGGGGGCGGCGACCGCCTTGCGCTGGTGGAGCATCCACGAGCTGGGGCCGAGCTGGAACGTGCGGGCGGTGGTCCCCGATGACCTACGCCCGGTGACCTCCGGTCCGTACCGGTTCGTCCGCCATCCCAACTACCTGGCGGTGGCCCTGGAGATGTGGGCGCTTCCCATGGCCGGCGGGGCCTGGCGCAGCGCCATGATCCTGTCCTTGCTCGACGCGCTCGTGCTCTGGCCTCGCATCCGGGCCGAGGAGCGGCTGTTGATGGCCGTCCCCGGCTACGATGAGGCTTTCCGGGGGAAGGCCCGCTTCCTGCCCGGGGTGCTCTGAGCCGCGCGGCCCGCGCCGACCGGCGTTCGGGACGCCGGGAAGGGCTCGGTCTGGTCCGGACCGAGCCACGCGATCGACGATGGAGATGGAGCGCAAGAGGATGCAGGTGGGGTTCAGCATCGATCCACGACAGGGGCTGGCCGAGGCCGACGAGCTCGACCTGGTTCGCCTGGGCGCCCGGCTGGGGTACGCCTCGGCCTGGACACCAGCCGGGCCGGACGAGGCGGCGTTCGATCGCTGCATCGCCTGGCATCGGGCCTCCGGCCTGGCCACCGGCATCTCGGTGGTGCCCGCCTCGGGCCGGCCGGCGGCGTTCTACGCCGAGCACGCCCGTCGGGCCTGGGAGGCCACGGGCGGGGCCTTCGTGCTGGGGGTGGGCAGTGGTCGCATGGAGCGCCCGGGCGAGGGGATGCGCCGCTACCTGGCCGAGCTGGCCCAGGGGCTACCCCACGGCCTGCCCGTCTACGTCGCCGCGCTCGGGCCGGTGATGCTGCGGCTGGCGGGGGAGCTGGCGGACGGGGTGGCCCTCAACTGGTGCTCCCCCGAGCACGTCCGCTGGTCGCGCGAGCGGGTGCTCGCGGCCGCGGCCGCGGCCGGGCGGACGGCGCCCGTGGTCGTCTCCTACATCCGCACCTGCGTCGACCCGGACGCCGCCCTCGCTCGCTCCACCCTGTCCGAGGCCGTCCTCTCGTACGCGTTGGGCATCCCCGCCTACCGGCGGCACTTCGAGCGCATGGGCTTCGGGGCCGAGCTGCGCCGCCTCGAGGAGGGGGGTGGTGACCCCTCCGATCGTTTCCTGTCCTCGGTCGGCGCCTGCGGCATCCCGGGCGCGGTCCGGCCGCGCTTCCAGGCCCTGGCCGAGGGCCTCGACCTGGCCATCGTTCGCGTGCTGGTGACTCGCCCGGGTGACGCCGCCTCGGCGCGTCGCGCCCTCGAGGAGTGCGCCCCGGCCGCCGTCGAGCCCTCCCTGCCCTGATCGCTGCCCCGGCCCGGTCCGCCTCAGCCGGCTGGCCCGGGCGTGCCACGGTCGGCCCGCAGGTGGAGCAGCTCGATGGTCACCCCCGGGCCGAGGGCGATGGCCAGCCCGTCGCCGGCGACGTCGGAGGCCTGGGCCAGCACGAACAGGATCGAGGCCGAGGAGAGGTTCCCCACCTCCCGGAAGACCCGACGGGAGAGGGCGAGCTGAGCGGGCTCCAGCTGAAGGGCCTCGGCGACGGCGTCGAGGATGCGGGGCCCCCCGGCGTGGACGGCATAGAAGTCGACCCGCTCCAGCCCTCGCCGGCGTCGAAAAGCGGTCACGGCTGGGCCCAGGCCCGTCCGCACCAGGTCCGGGAGGCGACGGTCGAGGACGACGTGGAAGCCCCCATCGCGGAGGTCGAAGCCGAGGGCCCAGGCGCTCCGCGGCAGCAGCCAGGAGCCGGCGCCCAGCACCTGCAGCTCGCCTCCTCCCTGCCTGCCCGCGCCGCCCATCACGGCGGCGGCGGCCCCGTCTCCGAACACCATGGCCGCGGTCAGGTTGTCCAGGGATCGGTCCTGGCGCTGGAAGGTGAGCGAGGGCAGCTCGACCGCGATCACCAGCACGCGATCGCGGGGGTAGGCGGCGAGGTGGCGGTGGGCGACGGCGACCCCGGCGGCTCCCCCTGAGCAGCCCAGCTCGGTGAGGGGGAGCCGGATGACGTCGGGACGCAGGCCGAGGTCGGCGGCGAGCCGCACGTCGAGCGATGGCAGCAAGTACCCGGTGCAGGAGACCGTGACCACAAGGTCGATCTCCTCCGGCTCGACGCCAGCGGCGTCGAGCGCGCGGCCGCTGGCCACCTCGGCCAGCCGGGCGGCTTGCTCCGCGTAGGTGCGCATCGTCTCCTCCAGCGACCGTGGCGTCAGCAACCACTCCAGTGGCCGGATGAGGTAGCGGGTGACCGGCTCTGGCCGTGCCCCCCGCAGCCGCGGCCAGAGCTGACGCAGGGCCGCGATCCCGGTCTCGGCGTCGAGCCGGTGCTCGGGGAGGGCGGTGCCGAAGCCCAGGAAGGCGCTGGGAGCGGGGCGCGCGGCAGACGGCTTCGACGCCGGGGGCGGCGATGCCATCGGCTGGTCGCTCATGGCCATCGAGCGCTGGCCGCCGGCGAGGCAGGGGGGCTCGCCTCCGCCTCGGCGTGGGGGGCCCATGCTCAGAGACCCGCCAGGGTCGCCCAGTCGCGCAGGCGCAGGGAGCGGAGGCTGCGCCCGCCGTCGTCGACCTCCAGCAGCGCAGCCAGCGCCTCCGGCCTCCGGGCCATGCCCTCCAGTGCCCGGCGGGCCAGCGCCGCCGACCCGCCCAGCCTCAACGCGAGGCCGGCCAGCAGCCGCCGGCGCCACCACTGCTGTCGCCACCAGCCCCGGTAGCGAGCGGCGGCGACGGCCAGCTGGCGACGGTCGGCCAGGTCCACGTTCGTGGGCGCCAGCAGCGTGGCCAGGGCCTCGGCCTGGGCCAGGCCGGCGGCGATGCCGTCTCCGGTCAGGGGGTCCGCGAAGCCGGCCGCGTCCCCGACCAGGAAGACGCCGTCCGCAGCCACGGGCAGGGCCCTGACCCCAAAGGGGCCCGCTCCCCGGAGGCGACCCCGCAGTGGCGCCCCGGCCAGCTCGGGATGCGCCCGCTCGACGAGCGCCCGGAAGCGGTCCAGGAGCCGGCCGCCGGCCCGGAGCAGGCTCTGCCGACCCCCCAGCACCGCCACCAGCAGCTCGTCCCGCGCTACCGGCGCCACGTACACCTCGGCCTCGTCGAGCAGGGTCACCACCACCTCCTGCGGGAGCCGGTCGCAGGCCAGGTGGCCGACCACGCCGTAGCGGGCTGGCCTGCGGGGCGGGCGTGCTCGGCCGAGCAGGCGGGCGGTGGTCGAGTGCAGGCCGTCGGCGCCTACCAACGTCCACGCCCGCAGCTGGCCGAGGCCGGTGTGGACCTCGATCCCGCGCCGGCTCGGGACGAGGGCGACGAGCGGGCAACCGGGGTGGAAGCGGACGCCGGGGGTGGCCGCCGCGCGCTGGACGAGGGCCGCGTCCAGAACCACCCGGCGCACGCCCCGCCCCGGGCTGCCCGGGAAGGCGGCCGCGGCCGAGCGGCCGCAGGCCAAGCGGTAGCGCACCCCACGGAGCTCGGGGAAGCCCAGGCCGGCGAGGTCGATGCCGAGGTCCTGGAGCACCCGGACCCCGCTCGGCAGGAGCCCCTCGCCGCAGGCCTTGTCCCGAGGGAAGGTGGCGCGATCGAGCAACGCCACCTTCCGCCCTGTGCGCGCCGAGAGCATGGCCAGCGTCGCGCCGACCGGTCCCGCGCCGATCACGACCAGGTCGGCGTCCATGACCGCATCGACGCTACCAGAGGGCCCGGCGTCATGGTCGGCTCCTGGCTCGGCCGTCGGGGCCGGCGGGGGCTACGCCGCCGGTCGCATCTCGGCCACGGCGGGCAGCACCTCGGAGGCCAGGAGCTCCAGGTGATCGGGGTCGTCGAGCAGGAAATGCTGCAGCATGAACAGCTCGGCCCCGGCCTCGGCCAGCGGTCGCATCAGCTCGATCACCTCCTGGGGGGTGCCGACCAGGGCGCCGCGCTCGCGCAGCGCCCGGAGAACATCCCCGGGCGGGAGGTCGCGCAGGCCGGGGATGACCTCGGCCAGCCGGGCCGCCCGGCGCCCCAGCTCCTCGGGGTCGCGACCGATCAGGTAGGGGCGCATCACCGAGCGTCGGATCTGGGCGGGGTCGCGCCCGATCGCCCGGCAGTGCTGGTCGAGGAGGGCGGATCGAGCGCGGAAGTCGTCCGGGTCCCCGAGGTTCAGGTTCCACTCCGACGCCACCCGGGCGGCCAAGGGGATGGTGCGTCGCTCGCCCCCACCGCCGATCAGCAGTGGGATCGGACGCTCGCCGAACGTCTGCCGGACGCGCTCGATGCCCGCCTCCAGGGCGTCGAAGCGGCGCCTCCAGCTGGGGAAGGGGATGCCGAATCGCTCGTGCTCGGCCTGGTTCCAGCCCGTCCCCAGCCCGAGGATCAACCGGCCGCCGGAGAGCTCGTCGACGGCGCGGGCCATCCGGCCGAGCACGGCGGGAACGTAGAAGGTGATGGGGCTGACCATGGGCCCGATCTGGATCCGCTCGGTCCAGGCCGCGGCGGCGGTCAGCGCCGGCCACGCCGACAGGGACTCACGCCCCTCGACGCCGAACACCGACCAGCAGTGGTCGCTGGTCCGCAGCGAGGCGAACCCGAGTCGCTCGGCGTCGCGCACGACGCGTCGCCAGCGCTCCCAGTTCAGCCCTTCCTGGGCCTCGATCATCACCCCGATCTGGGCCATGGCAAACTCCTCCTCGGACTCCGGGTGCTGCGTGGCCGTCGGGGCGGGGCTGCCCCGGGCCCGAGACGAACGTACCGCACGGTGACGCCGTGGGTGACGGCTCAGCCGGGCAGGCGCTTCAGGAGCAAGAGACGGGGCGGGTCGGGCGGGCCGAAGAACGACTCCAGGTCCGCCTCCAGGCGCACCGGGGGCGCGGGGTAGAGGGTCTGGCGATAGCCTTGGCGTCGCCACCAGGCCGGTGACTTGGGGGAGATCAGGGCGACGCTGCCGCCCGGCCGGGCGCAGCGCTCCAGCTCCGAGCGCACCGGCTCGCCGCCGCACGGCCCACGGGCGCCGAAGGTCGCGCAGGAGACCACCAGGTCCGCCCAGCGGCTCCGGATCGGCAGCCGATGCCCGACACCGGCGACCACGTGCACCCCCGGACAGCGGGAGCGCAGCAGCCGCCGCAGCGGGGGGCAGGGCTCCACCGCCACCAGGACCGCGGCCCGGGGTGCGAGGGCGACGGTCAGTCGGCCGCTGCCGGCGCCCACGTCCACCACCCGGCTGCCGTCCGCGGGCAGGTTGGCCAGCAACTGTGGCGAGATCGGCTCGGCTGAGGCCAGGCGGTCCCACAGCTCGGGCTCCAGCTCGTACACCAGGTACCAGAAGGCGGCCGCCACCAGCCGTCTTCCTGCCGCCTCTCGATCCCGGGCTGGGAGCGGCCGCCGGCTGAGCCGCAGCAGCCGCCGGCCGAGGTGGGAGGGAAGCCGGGTCGCGATCGTGGCCACCGCCTGCGGCTCCTCGCCGAGCGCGACCGCCGCCTCGTCCAGCAGGGGACCGGCCTGGCCGGGGGCGAACAGCAGGTTCAAGGTGGTACGGCCCAGTCGGGCAACGTCGACCGCCCGAAAGCGCTGGCAGCCAGCCGGCGCTCGGCCGCTGCCACCTGCGTCGCGCACCAGGTGTCAGTATATGTTGGATCGACATGCGCGATGTGCGCCCCGAGCAGGGGCCGGGGTCGGGGAGGGAGACGCCGACCGAGGTGTTGCTCACCCGACGCCTCACCTTCGCCGCGGCCCATGTGCTGCGGCGTATGGAGTGGGACGAGGATCGCAACCGGCAGGTCTTCGGCCCCTGCGCTGGCGACCACGGACACAACTACGTGGTGGAGGTGTCGGTGAGCGGCACGCCGGACCCGGTCACCGGCATGGTGGTGAACCTCAGGGACCTGGACCGGATCGTTCGCGAGGCGGTGATCCTCCAGGTCGATCATCGCCACCTGAATCGGGATGTGCCCTTCCTCGAGGGCGTGATCCCCACCGCGGAGAACCTCGCCCTCGCCTTCTGGTCGCAGCTGGAGGTCGCGCTGGCACGGCTGCCTCATCCCTGTCGACTGCGGAGGCTGCGCCTGATCGAGTCGGAGAACAACACGGTGGAGATCGCCCGATGAGCATCGTTCCCCAGGTCGGTGATGACCTGCCTCGGCTGGTGGAGGAGGTCCTGCGTCGGCTGGGCGAGGACCCTGCCCGGGAGGGGCTGTTGGGGACGCCGGAGCGTGTGGCCAGATCCCTGCGCTACCTGACCGAGGGCTACGACATGGACGTCCGCGACGCGGTCGGTAACGCGCTCTTCGAGCAGGACTATGACGAGATCGTGGCCGTCCGCGACATCCCGTTCTACTCCCTCTGTGAGCACCACCTCCTGCCCTTTTTCGGGGCGGCGCACGTGGCCTACCTTCCCCGAGGCCGGGTGGTGGGCCTCAGCAAGATCCCACGCCTGGTCGATCTCCATGCCCACCGGCTGCAGCTCCAGGAGCGCATGACGCGCCAGATCGCTGAGTCCCTGGAGGAGGTGGTCCAGCCCGGCGGGGTGGCGGTGGTGGTGGAGGCACGACACCTGTGCATGGAGATGCGTGGGGTCGAGAAGGTGGGGAGCCAGACCGTGACCTCCTGCATGCTCGGCTGCTTTCGGACCGATGCCCGGAGCCGGGCCGAGGTGCTGGCGCTGCTGCGGACGCGCCCTTGAGGCCCTCGCCGGAGGCGGGTTGGCCGGTGGCGACAGGCGCCCGAGGCTGCCGGCCCGGGGCCGAGGATGGGGTCGGGTGAGGGAGGAAGATCCGTGATCGCGGAAGGTCGGCCATGCCGGCGTCGGGTGCGAGCCCCCTGCGCGGTGCGGGACCATGCCGCCGACCGCGGGCGTTCGCCCAGGTGAGAGGGCCGTGCGGGTGGCGATGGTGGCCTCGCTGGTGAGCCCCCTGCGCGAGGCTCAGCTGGGCGGGGCGCAGGCGTTCCAGACCGACCTGGCCCGGGCCTTGGCCTCACGTGGCCACGAGGTGGCCCTCTTCTGCGCCGCGGGCTCGGACCTCGGCGGCCTGCGCCTGGAGACGGTGCCGGCGCCCGCCGGTGTGGAGCGGGCCCTGGTCATGCCCGCCGGGCGTCCACCGCCTCCCCTCCCCGGCCTGCGCCTCGCCTTCGCCGAGCTCTTCGCCCGGGTGCGCGCCTGGGGGGGCGACGTGGTCTCCCTGCACGCCTTCGATGCCGAGGCCCTGGAGGAGGCCGTGGGTGGGGAGCTGCCGGTGCTGCACACGCTCCACCTGCCGCCGCTCGTCCCCGCCGTGATGCGGGCGGTGCTGTCGGCCAGGGGCCGTCCCCGGGTGCGGTTCGTGACCGTGTCCCAGGCCATGCGCCGGGCCTGGTCGACGGCCGGGCTCGACGAGGTGCAGGTGATCCCGAACGGCGTCCCGGTCTTCGAGGTCCCCGAGCTGCCGGTCGCGGCCCGGGCCATGGTCGCGGGCCGCGTGTCGCCGGAGAAGGGCACCGCGAGCGCGATCCGGGTGGCCCGTCGGGTGGGCCTCGAGCCGCTGGTGGTGGGCAGCGTCTACGACCGTGAGTACTGGCGGGGTCAGGTCTGCGTCCCGGTGCGATCGGTGGCCAGGCCGGAGCTCTGGCGCCTGATGGCGGCGTCGGCGGTGACGCTGATGCCGGTCGAGTGGGACGAGCCCTTCGGCCTGGTGGCGGCCGAGTCCCAGATGGCCGGCTGCCCCGTGGTCGGCTACCGGAGAGGGGGGTTGCCAGAGGTGGTGACAGAGGGCGTGGGCGGCTTCCTGGTCGAGCCGGGCGACGAGGAGGCGCTGGCCGCCGCCGTCGAGCGGGCACGGCGCCTGGACCGCCCGTCGGTGCGGCGAGCGGCGCGGGAGCGCCTGGACATCGGCCCGGTCGCCGTCGCCTACGAAGAGGCGCTGGCCGCGCTGGCGGGAGGACGGTGAGGCAGCCCCATGGCAGGCCGTCCGCCGATGGATGGGATGGAGAAGGGCTTGGAGGGCGTGGCGCTGGGAGGGGTCATAGGCGGTGCCGCGCTACCAGCGGCGCCAGGTGACGGAGGGCCAGGCTCGGGCGAGGAGACGGGCGGCGTGGGGGGGCGTGCTCCCGAGCAGCGGCCCGAGAGAAGCCGACGGCACGGTGCTCGCCGGGCTGGCGCGTGCTGGGGGCGACGCCCGCGAGGCAGGCCAGGGACGCCGAGGTGGGGGAGCGGGCGCGGCGATCTCCGACCGCCCCTGGCGACTGATGGGGCGATCGGTCTCGGCGAAGAGGCCGACAGCGCCGGGGGAGACGCGCTGGGGGTGAGCGCGCGGCTGGTTGGCGATGGCGGCCCGGTGCGCGACCAGGTCCTTGCGGGCCCGGCAGGCGGACCTCGGGGTCACGGTGGCTGGGGAGTCGGGCACCAGAGGCCTGAGCCGCGTCCGGTCGGTCTGGTGACGATCCCGGTCATGCCGGGCCCAAGGCGTGCCTCCACCACCGGGCCCTCGGGCCGCTCGATGGCGACCTCGCGGCCGCCGGCGGCGGTGTGGGCAACGGCGAACCGCCCGACCGCCCGGCCGCCGGTGTCCACGACGGTGCCCACGTGGTCATCGCGAGCCCGGTCCGCACCGGCTGCCCGATGGCCCGGCCCGACGGCCGGAGGGGGGTGTGGTGAGGCGTGCTGCAGCTCAGCCTCCTCGCTGCTCATCCCAGCGGGGAGACCGCCGCCTCGCGGTGCTGGGACGCGGTTGCCAGTTCGCTCACGGTTCGGCGCTCGGAGGTGCTCAGCCCTGCCGACGGTCGGCGCGTCCCGTGCAACCACCGGATCTCGCAGAGTTCACCCCTCACGGCGTCCAGCGAGCGGGGCGATGGCCCGCTGGCATCTCGGGGGCGTCGGTCTCCATCCCGTTGTGGCCACTGACCAGGAGCCGGTGCACCAGTGAGCGAGGCGGTGCCGGCCGATCCCGGGAGGGTGGACCGTCCGTTGGCTGTGGTCACGGGGGGATCGGGGGCGGTCGGACGGGCGATCGTGGCCGAGCTCCGGGGGCGCGGGTGGGAGGCGGTCTCGTGGAGCCGTCGCGACGGCGTCGACGCCGCCGACGAGGCCCAGGTGGAGCGTGCCGCCGCCCGCCTGCCGCGTTGGGATGCCCTGATCAACGCCGCCGCCGTGTTGATCCCGCGCCCGGTGGTGGGGATGAGCGCCGCCGAGTGGGATGAGACGCTGCGGGCGGGACTGCGCAGCGCCTTCCTGTGCAGCCGGGCGGCCTTCCGGCGCATGAGGCCGGGCGGAGCCATCGTCAACGTCTCCAGCCTCTCCGGGGTGGCTGGGGCCGAGAAGTTCCCTCGCATGGCCGCCTACGTGGCGGCGAAGTCGGGTCTCGCCGGCCTGACCGAGGCGCTCGCGGTCGAGGGGCGTCCGTTGGGCATCCGGGTCAACGCCGTGAGCCCGGGCGCGATCCGGACCCCCATGCTGCTGCTCAGCGGCGCGCCTCGCGAGCCGGCCCTGGAGCCGGAGGAGGTGGCTCGGGTCGTGGCGTGGCTGGCCGGGCCCGAGTCGGCGCCCCTGTCCGGGGCCAACCTGCGGCTCGATCCGCCGTGGGGCAGGGGTGCCGTCGTCGCCGACGACAAGGGCGATCACCCCGGCCTGCGGTCGTAGGCGATGGCGATGGGCGGGTCGGCTCGGTGCTGCTGGAACTCCTCCATCATGGAGCGGTGGAGCGGGTCGCTGGCCTCCTCGGGGGAGACGATGGGGCGTGCCTCCATCACCTCGCACCGCACTGATCCGCGGCGTGCACATCGGTGGCGAGGGAGGGGCCGACGCGCCCTCCCCACTCGTCGATGGGCGGCGCGACCTTCGGTCGTGTCACCGGCTGCATGTCGGCCTCTCGCGGTACCGGTCCTGGGGTGGGAGGCGCTCCCCGTCGCGTCGAGTCCGGGCGAGCCTGCCGTCGACCGGGCCGGCCCGGTCGGGCGCCGGATGGCGGGGGACGGTGGGGGAGGTCCCCCATGGCCGGTGTGGCAAGGCCGGCGAGGGTGCGGTCATCCTCCGTGCCTCGAGCCTGCCT
>DATGLL010000215.1:0-5855 GCA_035294145.1 Candidatus Dormiibacterota bacterium
GGGGAGCTACGGGTGGTGCAGTCGGTCCAGCGGGTGCGCCGGGACCAGGTGAGCGAGCACCTGGGCCGGCGGGTGGAGGGCTTCCGGTTCGGGCCGACGAAGACCCACCGCTCGCGGCGGCCGGTGGCGATGCCGCCGGTCCTGGTGGAGCTGCTGCAGGACTGGAGGCTCAGGCAAGCGCTGGATCGGGTGCGGCGTCACTTCTACCGAGCGCTGGAGCGGGCCGGGGTGCGGCGGGTGGTGCTCGACGCCCTGCGCCACACGATGGCCACCCTGGTGCTGCACGAGACCAAGGACCTGAAGCCGGCGGCCCGACTGGGGCACGCGGACGAGACCCTGGCCCTGAGGACCTACGGCCACCTGCTGCCGGGGCTGGACCGGGCTGCCGCTGACCGTCTCGGGGAGGTCGTCAGGCGACCCGTGCAACACGAACGCAACAAGTCGAACCGTGCCGGGGGGTGGTGAGTGGTGCTGGACATGGGTGATCGAGCTGTTTTCCAGAGGTCATCCCTGACGGGGACGGGCGGAAATCGAACTCGCCCCGGGCGCCTCCGACCCGCTCTCGAGGACCAGGGAGCGTACCGGAGCTTGGACCTGCCGGCCCCCTCTGCCTCGCCTGCCCCACTTCCAGGAGATCGTGTGTCCACCGCCAGGTGCAGCTTGCCCTGGAGACAGAGAGCCTCCGCCAGCACCATTGCCAGGGTTTCTCGAGGTGTTCTGGGCTCCAAACCCGTCCGCAGGAACCGGTGGTGGGCGTCGCCGGCACGATCGTCATTCGGCTCCGCGATGGTAGACCCGCACGATCGTATCCCCGCCCGGACACCTGATCCACACCTGGTCCAGACGACGACCAACTTGCAGAAGATCGCAAAGCACGGCCTGGGTGTCCGGTGACCGGACCCGAGGCAGGCGGTCCGAACGATTCATGGAACCTCCGCATCTGACGATCCGTTGCCGGCCGGGTGCTCGTCACCGGAGCCCTCGACCGCCGGGGCACGATCGCCGCCCGAGGAGCGGACCGGGACCGGTCGGCCCCCGGGCAAGCCGGTCTCCTGGAGCCCTGCCCCGGCGTCCGCCGTCGCCTGCGGCCCGGGGAGGGTATCGGTGCCTGACCGAGCCGGTGCGGGAGCCTCTGGATGTCCCTCCCGGCGAGCATCTACAGCCTGGTCTCCAGCTTGGTCCTCATCGCCGGCCGGGGACGGCAGGTGCGCCAGGGCCTCCGTGACCGCCGCCGCCCGGTCGACGGGAGTGAGCACGCTCAGGCGATCGCCGGCTCGTAACTCGGTCTTCCCGCTGGGCGTGAAACTCTTCCCGTCGCGGCCGATCGCCACTACCAGCGAGCCCTCTGGCCAGCCGATGTCGGCAATGCGCAGGCGGCGAACACCCTCCGGCACGCTCACCGCGACCAGGCGGTAGTCGAGCAGGGGCGCAGGGGACTCATGGATGGAAATCGCCGGCTCGTCCTCTGCGAACTGCGCCGCCTGCGCTCCCTCCTCGATCTCCTTGATGCTGGTCCCCAGCCGCCGCGCGAAGGCGCGCATGACATCGCGGTTGGTGAGCCAGCCCACCACCGCCTCACCATTCTCGGCCAGGACCGGCAGACCCTGGTGGCCGTAGAGGACGAGCTGACGCAGCGCTTGCTGGAGGGGCTCGTTGGCGAAGACGAAGTGGGGCGCCGTCGTCCGCTCGGTCGCCTCCCCCCTGTGGCCGGCGGCGGCCTCAGGGGCCAGCTGCGCCACCAGGTGATGGAGCGGGCCGGGCTGGGCCAGCCGGCCCGGCAGCGGGACCATGGCGTCGGCCGCCGTCAGCACCTGCAGGAGGGTCGAGGGTTTGGGACGCTCGATGTCGGTGCCCCTGCGGAGCAGCTTGGTGGTGTAGATGGTGCCGTAGCTGAGCCTGGCGCTCAGCGCTGCCGCCAGCGCCGTCGCCAGCATCACCGGGAGCACGATGCCGAAATCTCCCGTCATCTCAAGCACGCTGGAGGTCGAGGTGAGCGGCGCCCTGGCGGCACCGGCGAAGACCGCGCCCATCCCGACCATGCCGTAGGCAGCGATCGGCCCGGCGGCGGCCCCGAGGAGTTGATGAAGGAGGAGCCCATAGGCAGTCCCCAGGGTGGCACCGACGAACAGGGAGGGGGCGAAGACACCGCCGGAGCCGCCGACGCCGATGGTCAGGCTGGCGGCCAGGACCTTGGCCACGATCAGCACGAGCAGGAACCAGAAGACGTATCCCCCGGTGATCACCCGGTCCATCACCGGGTACCCGACGCCGTACATCTGTGGCACGGCCAGGAGCAGGAGGCCGAGGGGCAGGCCACCGACCGCGGGCCGGAGCCACTCCGGCTTCTCTCGCCAGAGGCGATCGCACAGGTCCTCGACATGGTAGAGGGCAGCCTTGAACCCGACCCCGACCAGGCCCCCGAGCAAGCCCAGCCCGGCGCACAGCGCGTCGTCGAGCGGGCTGGGGAAGCCGGCCATGGGCAGGCCCGAGAAGAAGGGATGGGAGCCGAAGGCGGCCTGGCCGACGGTATCGGCCGTCATCGAGGCCACGAGGACGGCCACGAAGGCTTCCAGGGAGACCTCGCGAAGGATCAGCTCCAGCCCGAAGAACACCCCTGCCAGGGGCGCGTTGAAGGTCGCGCTGATCCCGCCCGCAGCGCCGCAGGCGACGAGGATCCGGAGCCGCCCCTCACTCATGCGCACCAGCTGGCCGAGGGTCGAGGCCAGCGCTGAGCCGATCTGCACGATGGGGCCCTCGCGGCCCACCGAGCCGCCGGAGCCGATGCAGAGGGCCGAGGCGAAGGCCTTGACGATGGTGACCTGGGGACGGATGCGGCCGCCGTTCTCGGCCACCGCGATCATCACCTCGGGCACGCCGTGGCCCCTCGCCTCGCGGGCGAAGAAGTGGATGATGGGACCGAAGATGAGCCCGCCCAGGATGGGCGTCAGGACGATGAACCAGATGCCGAGCCCCGGGAAGTGGGGACTGGGCACATGGCCCTGGACGCCGAAGTCCGCCGATCCGGTGAAGAGCCAGGTGAACGCGAAGATCAGGTAGCGGAAGACGACCGCCCCGGCCCCTGCTCCCAGACCCACCAGAAGGGCCATGACCAGGAGACCGAGGCGGGCGCTGCGGAGCCAGGCCACGGCGTGGGCCCACGTCTCGACCGCGGCCTCGGGCACGCGTGTCATGGCCGGGTGATCCCGGCCAGCAACACGTCGACCGCCTTCCGGATGTTCGACCAACGGAAGGCGGTCGGCTGGAGGCCGCGATGGAGGAGGAGGCCATCTCCCAGCGCCAGCAGAAGGGAAGCGAAGGCGTTGGCCGGGATCTCGACCAGCTCACCCGAGCGCACGCCCTCCTCGATCCATCCGCGTAGCACGCCTCGCCGACGTTCCACCGCCTCCACGAAGCGATCGCGGACGGCTGGCTCAGCGGACATGATCGTCCACAGGTCGGCGCGCACCTGGACCTGGGCCGGGTCGGCCGCCCGCTCGAGGATCGCCTGGGTGAATCGCCGCACGCGCCTGGCGCTGCTGGGCTCGGCGCGGGACAGGGAGTCCATGAGCGCGTCCATGGACAGGGAGTCCTGCTCGAGCATGGCCAGGAGCAGGCTGCGCTTGTGGTCGAAGTACCCGTAGAAGGCCCCCTTGCTCAGACCCGCCTCCGCGCAGACGTCGTCCACCGTGATGTCGCGGTAACCCTTTCGCGCCGCGCACCGCCACGCCGCTTCGACGAAGCGCTGGCGCTGTTCGTCCTTCCGCACCTGGCTAATCCGGGGCACTGGTCGATTATAAACGGACCAGTCGGTTTTCTTGCATCAGCTGAGGCAGCGCTCGGTCAGCGGGCTCCCGGCGCTCCCTGGATGGGAGGTTGGGCGAAGGGTGCCGGCGGCGTACGACCGCTTCGAGGCAACCGTCCGAGGCCCGGCATGCCGGGGGCCCTGACGAGGTCGGCCAGCGCTTGATCAAGCTGACCGATCTCCCTGCCGGGCTCGCGACCGCGGCGGGCGAGCCTGACGACCAGGCAGTCGTCGCTGGCCAGCCAGGGGCAGCCAGGATGGGTCGAGTTCATACCGGTGTCCGCGCCGCCGGTCGATGGCCCGGGTCCACTCGGCGGCAGCGACGGACCCGCTCTCCGAGCCGGAGGTTGCCTAGCCGTGGCGGCCCCGATTGGGGTCGGTCCACAAGGTGTCCACGGGGCCGGTGACTGTGGCGGGCCATTGGCCACCGGAGCATGAGTTTGTGGTCGCCGACGGTGGTGGGCGGCCTTCGTGGGCTGGGCGGAGCGGCTGGGCCGGCTGGTGGTGGACTGGCGCCAGCGGCTGAGCGTGGACCGGACCCTGGGCTGGCCGGACCGGCAGGTGTTGCCCAGCCTGGCCATGGTGGTGGAGTGCTACCGCGAGCAGGGCTGGCGGCTGCTGGCGGGCTGGGTGGAGTCGGCCCGGCCTTATCTCTCGGCCCGGCACCGGGCGGCGATCGTGGAGTTCCGGGCCGCCTACGAGGCGGTGGCGTGAGGGCCGCGCCCGCCCAGGCGATGGGGGGCGGGACGGGCGCGCGCGGTCAAGGCTGGCCCGGAGGGCCACCGCGGAGCGGCCGTGGCCTTGACCGCGAGGCGCGACCGTCCGCCATGGTCGCCCCTTGGGCGGGGGCGGCCCATCTCGAGTGTGGTGGGGAGGTGATCACGGTGGAGCTGTTGCGGGTGGAGGAGGTGGCAGAGCTGCTGCGGGTGGGCCGCACGAAGGTCTACCAGCTGCTGGCGCGAGGCGAGTTGCCGGTGGTGCGCATTGGTCGTTCGGTGCGGGTGCCACGTCGACGCCTGCTCGCGTGGATCGAGGCGCACACGGTGGGTGACGAGAACGGGGTCCGAGCATGAGCAAGCGCGCTCATGGCGAGGGGACCATCTACAAACGCAAGGACGGTCGGTGGGCGGCCGTGCTCACGGTAGAAGGAGGGCGCCGGAAGTTCCTCTACGCCAAGACGCAGGCTGAGGCGGTGCGGCGACTGGCGGAGGCGCGGCGGGCGCGCGACGTGGGCGTGGTGGCGGACGACCGGGTGACCGTGCGCGAGTTCCTGGAGCGGTGGCTGCGCGACACCGTGAGGCCGAACGTTCAGCCGTGGACCTATCGCGGGTACGAAGTCCACGTCCGGGTGCACATCGTGCCAGAGCTGGGGCGACTGCGCTTGACCGCGCTAACGCCGCAGCACGTCCAGCGATGGATGAACGGGCGGTTGGAGGCTGGCTTGTCGCCGAAGTCGGTGCGCTACATGCGCGGAACGCTCCGGGCGGCGCTGAACCAGGCGGTCCGATGGGGGATGGTCGGGCGGAACGCGGCGGCACTGGTGGATCCTCCCCGGAGCCGTACGGTGTACGAGGCGCAGCCGATGACGGTGGAGGAAGCACGGCGCTTCCTGGTGGCGATCCGCGGGCATCGCCTGGAGGCGCTCTACGTGGTAGCACTGGCGCTGGGTCTGCGGCAGGCGGAGATCCTCGGCCTGACCTGGGGGGACGTCGATCTGGAGGCGGGGATGCTACAGGTGCGGCGGACGCTCCAGCGGGTGGAGGGTCGCTACCGGCTCCTCGACGTGAAGACGCGACTGAGCCGGCGGGAGCTGGCCATGCCAAGGATGGTGGTCGAGCGTCTGCAGGTGCATCGGGCTCGGCAGGAGCAAGAGCGGGCGGCCGCCGGTGCGCGTTGGGGCAATGACCTCGGCCTGGTCTTCACCACGGTGCGGGGCGATCCGTTGAACGGCGCCGTCGTCACCCATGCCTTCCAGCGGGTGCTGGAGGGAGCAGGGCTGCGCCGGATGAGGTTCCACGACCTGCGCCACTCCTGCGACACCTTCCTCCAGGCT
>DATGLL010000216.1:0-5476 GCA_035294145.1 Candidatus Dormiibacterota bacterium
GTGCAATGAGTTGCAGAGGTCGCCGTGAGGTAGGGGATTGAAACGCAGAGAGGCCGGTCTCGGAACGTCACCCTCATCGCCGGTTGCAGAGGTCGCCCCGTGAGGTAGGGGATTGAAACCCGGGGCCTCTCACCAGTGGTCGATCGCCACCGGCGGCCAGTTGCAGAGGTCGCCCCGTGAGGTAGGGGATTGAAACCTGACCGCGTCCTCGAGCGCGCGATGCAGGCAGAGATGTTGCAGAGGTCGCCCCGTGAGGTAGGGGATTGAAACAGGACCCCGCAGCCACCGTAGGCCACTAGCAGGCCAGTTGCAGAGGTCGCCCCGTGAGGTAGGGGATTGAAACAACCAGCGAGAGGGAGGCGTCGCTGATCTGCGACGCCCTGTTGCAGAGGTCGCCCCGTGAGGTAGGGGATTGAAACGCTGGTTGAACTCGCCCTGGACCTTCGACCACTCCTCGTTGCAGAGGTCGCCCCGTGAGGTAGGGGATTGAAACCGGAACCTGCCAGGGTTCCGTGAGCGCAGCGGCCGCGCGAAGTTGTAGGGGCCATCCCGCGTTAGCGTCCACGGGTGTGATGGACGAGGAGAGAGTGAGCCAGTCCGCTGAGATGACGACAGCCACGCCCAGGATGGACCCCCAGCACCGGGTCCGTGAGCATCTCGAGGCCCACTCCGACCGGCTCTGGGGCTTGCTGCAGGGCGCGGTCGAGATGCAGTGAGGGCTGAGGTCAGCGCCCTTGGCGAGGCTGGCGATAGCGAGCGCAGCCCAGAGCGAGAGAGGGGTCGCAACAGCGACCAGCTCCGGTAGTTGGGCCAGCTTCCGGCCGGAGCAGAGCTGAGCTGGTCGTCAGCTCACCTGGGGCGGAGGTGGGCGATGGCGGCGGTCTGAACCACCCTGAGTTTCTTGGTGACTCTGCGGCTTGGATTCACGCGACGGCATCGCCGTCCCGTTGGGCATGGTAGGTCGCCTCGAACTCGGCCAGCGGTAGGTCGCCGAGCGAGCCGTGGAGGCGGCTCTGGTTCCACCATTCGACCCGGCGCTCGGTCGCCAGCTCGAGCTCGTCGACCGTCCGCCACGGTGCTTTCCTCTTCTTCACCACCTCTGCCTTGAAGAGTTCAATCACGCTCTCGGCGAGCGCGTTGTCGTAGGAGTCGCCGTGGGAGCCGACCGAGACCAAGGCCTGGAGGTCGGCGAGGTGCTCCGTGTAGCGAATCGACAGGTACCGGCTGCCGCGGTCCGAATGATGCACGAGTCCGCTCAGGTCGTAGGCGCTGCGCACCCGGACCACCTGCTCGAGGGCGTCCAGCACCAGATCGGTGCGGAGGCTGACCGCCACCCGCCAGCCCACGAGGTAGCGGCTGAAGACGTTCACGATGAAGGCCGCGTAGCAGACTGCCTGCCAAGTGCTGACGTAGGTCAGGTCGGCCACCCAGAGCCGGTTTGGGGCGCTGGCCGTGAACTGGCGGTTGACCAGATCCGCCTGCCGTGCAGCGGCGGTGTCGGGGAACGTCGTCCGCTACTTCTTCTTGCCTCGCCGGGCACCGGCCAGGTGGAGCTCGCGCATCAGCCGAGCGATGCGGTCGCGACCTACCCTGAACCCCTCCCGGCGCATCTGGTGCCAGACCTTCCGGGTGCCATCGATGTCGAGGTTCTGGGCGTGCACCCGGCGTACCTCCGACTTCAGACGCTTGTCCTCCTGTCGCCTGGCCGGGGCGGCACGGCCGACCGCCGCGTAGTCAGTGGACGGGGCGACCTCCAGGGCCTGGCAGATCGGCTCGACCCCGAAACGGCAGCGCCGGCTGGTGATGAACTTCACGACCTCGGTGGTCGCGGGTCGAGCTCCCGCGTGAAGAAAGCCGACGCCGCCTTCAGGATCTCGTTGGCTCGCCGCAGCTCCCGGTTCTCCCGCTCCAGCTCCGCGATCCGCTGCTCGTCGACGCTGCTGGTGCCGGCGCGCTGGCCATCGTCGATCTCTGCCTGCTTCACCCCGTTCTGAAGCGACTCGACGCCGATCCCGAGTTGGCGGGCGATGTTGGTGACCACACCGAACCACTCGCTACGTTCGGAGTATGTCTCGAGGGCCATCCGGACTGCCGCTCACGTACCTCCGCGGGGTACGTAAGCTGATGTCTTCCTGGCATGGACTCCATGCCTCCCAAGAGATGGAGCCTCCATCGAACCCAGGGCGATTGAGCGGAGACCAACTCCCACTGGCTGGTCGCGTCCCAGACCAGGTTTCGCCGGGGCTCACACCCCGGCCTTCGTTGTGCGGAGGTCACCCGGCCTGGGTTGTCGACGGCCCAACGGGGGTCGCTCAGGGGCTTCGAGCCCAGCACGTGGTGTGCGGGTGCCCACGATTGGGTGAGCCGGGGGGCTCCATCCCTGCGAGGGCCGCGTCCCAGCCACCGTCGCCCGGGTCCGCGAGGTGCTCCAATAACCGGATGACAGGGCTCCCGTTCCGCTCCTCGTCTGCGACGCTGGCAACGTCCCGTCGCTCTGGAGCTCGTGCTGCGTGATGATCGGGTGACGATCCCGGTTTTGGGCCAGGGCAATCAGGGTCCCCTCCGACGGCCCGACCTTGCGCCGGGCCGGCGCCATCAGCCGCCCTCGTTGCTATGGCCGGCGCTTCGGCGGCGAGCCGGCGTCTGAGCAGCGGGCTGGTCCGCGATGAGCAGGACGACGGCCCGGTGGTCATCCGGGCCTGGTCGCACCAACACCCCATGCTGAACCCTCGCGCACCGGGCAGGGCTTGATCGAGCCCCGATCGTGTCCAGCGCTGTCATCCGCGTCCCGATCGAGCACCTGCCCAAGCCCGCCGGCCGTGCCCGGGAGACGTCCTGGCGGTGGTAGCCCGTTCCTGGCCGACCCGACCTGAACCTCTGGGGGCGAACCGACCTGGCTTCGACCGCGGGTCCCCGCTCCGCTGCAGCACGGTTACCCCGGGCGCTTCCTGCCGGTGTCATCCGTTGGCGTGCAGGGAGCACGAGCACGGCTCTGGACTACCTCCGCCGTTGGTCTTCAAGGATGGTCTGAACCAGGCACGCGGAGCCGCCGGAGCGCAGGTCGTCAACGAGCGGCGCTCGAACAAGGACCGGGCGCTCCACAGGAGGAGGTCAGGGGTGCGTGAGCGCGGCGATCTGGGAACGGAGCCATCGGAAGGGTCCGTCCCCGGCAGGTGGCCGAGGCGGTGGGGGATGCCACCCAAGACCGCAGGCAGCGGCGGCTCGATCGGTCAACGGAGATGTCGATGCCGCCCCAGACCGTCTCCAAGCCTTCGTGCGCGAGCCCTTCGGTGACCCGGAGGGGATTGGGTCCTGGACGAGACCGGCTTCCTAGGGGTCCCTATCGGGACGCGTGATTCCGATGAGATCCCCGGTGGTGGGGCCCTCCCGCGACACCGGGGCTGGCCCCGGACCAGGGCGCAGCTGGCACCGGGCGCCCCGCCGGCCACGACGGTTGGGCCGTGGTCGCCGTCGGGCTGCTGGGCCTGACCTGGCCGCCGAGCTCGCCGAGGAGCCCACCGAGGCGATCTCGGGCCGCGCGGCCCGCGTGACGATTCGACACGTCGGCAGAGATGCGGCCGACTTGCTCGATGTCCTTCAATGCGTCGCGATCGATCCCGACCGCCTGCAGGCGGCTGCTTGGGGCGAGACCCGCGTCGACCGCCGGCTGATCGATGACCTGGCGGCCCTGACGCGGGAGTACTGGTGCCTGTACCACACGCTTGCGCCGAGGACGCTGCTGCCCGCGACCGGCGCTCATCTCGATCTGGTATGCCGGCTGCTGGAGGCGGCTCCCCTCCACCTCCGCCGTGACCTCGGGTTGGTGGCCGGCGAGGCGGCCATGCTCGACGGCTGGCTGGCCTTCCTGGTCGATGACCGCCGCACCGCCCGTTCCCGGTGGGGGTTCGCGGATGACCTGGTCCGCAAGATCGGCGACGAGCGCCTCCGCGCCCACGTCCTGATCGCCAGGAGCTCCCTGGTCTCCAGTCTCCCCCACGGCGGGCGGGGGGCGAGTCGTGGCTGGCGATCGCCCTGCTCGACGAGGCGGAGCGGGCGGCCGGTGCCGATGCCCAGCACCGAACCTGGCTCCTGGCCCGTCGGGCCGAGGAGCCTGGCGACCAACCGCGGTGAGACTCGCTGCTTACCCGGTCCGCGCTCGGCGCTGGACCTGGCCGGCTTCCGCGGCAACTGCGCGTTGGTGCTCGGCTGTGACCGCGAGGCGGCCGAGGTGCTGAGCCGGGCGGCCGGCGATGCGCGCGCAGCGGGTGCCGGGGCGGCGCGCCACCTCGAGAGGTGGCGCAGCTCGCCTGCCGTGGCGGCGCTCGATGAACGGCTGAGGCACATGCTGTGAGTCAGCTCGACCGCCGGCGTCACGCAGGTCCCGGCCGCCTCCGGTCGTCGGGTGCGGTTGGGGACCCCTGGCCCCTCGAACCGTGACAGACTTCATCCGCGAGATGCGGGATCGGCGGGTCCAGGGCGATGGTGTGGACCTGTGGTGCATCGAGTGGCACCCCGGCCGGTCGGATGGGAGCCGGCCAGTGCTCCTCCTGCATGGGATGAGCTCCCACGCCCTGTTCTGGGGTCGCGTGGCGGCCGAGCTGCCCCATCGGCGCGTGTTGGCGCTCGACCTTCGCGGTCATGGCCGGTCGGATCGCCCCGGGAGCGGCTACACGGTGGAGGCGATGGCGGCCGACGTCGCGCACGCGCTCCGGGGCCTGGCCCTGGACGGCGTGGTGGTGGTCGGCCACTCCTGGGGTGCGGCGGTTGCCCTCCGGCTGGCGGCCGTCGAGCCCACCCTGGTGTCGCGACTGGTCCTGGTGGACGGGCCGATCGCGTCCCTGGCCGGACGCATGAGCCTCGAAGGGGCGGACCGTGAGATGCACCCGCCGGCCCGCTGCTACGGGAGCCCCGAGGAGATCGAGGTTGATATCCGGCGGTTCCTACGGGAGGCGTGGGGCGACGGTCTGCGGGAGTTCGCCCGGGCGAGCTTCACCTGGACTCCGCAGGGGTGGTGCCCGGTCCTGCCGGAGCCAGGCCGCATGGAGATGGTGCGGTCGCTCCATGCCTTCCAGCCGGAGCCGCTGCTGGAGGGTCTGGTCATGCCCACGCTCATCGTCATGGCCTCGGACGCCAGTGACGGGGTTGCCCCCGGTGTGCTGGGCTGGTGGCGGAGCCAGGCCGAGGTCGCGGCGGCGAGGTGCCGGTGGGGGGAGGCCCGGCGGTACGACTCCAGGCACGACATCCCCTTGATCCGCCCGGCGCAGCTGGCAGCGGACATCGATCGGATCGAGGCGGCCTGAGCGGTCCCGGCCCCTCTCAACCGTGCGCCGGGTTCCTGGACGAGGAGGCGTCGGAGCGCTGCGGTGCCACGATCGGGCGAGAGCTGCTGAGGTCCATGAGCTCGACGTGGTACTGCGCGACCTCCTGCCGCAGCTCCTCGACCAGCTCACCGAGCTCGTCCAGTCTCAGCTCAAGG
>DATGLL010000217.1:0-24095 GCA_035294145.1 Candidatus Dormiibacterota bacterium
TCGCCGGGCCGGGACGGGGAGCTTGCCCGACTGGAACCAGCGGTAGGCGGTCACGGGGTGGATGCCTTGCTCGCGCTCCCACTGCTTCAAGTTCATGGAAGTGGATTGTAGTGTATGGGCGCGTCAGCTGTTGTTAACCCCTTGCTCGCCCAGCAGCCCTTCGCCGTAGAACACCGCGACCAAGGTGAGGCCGGAGGCAGGTGCAGCTCTGGGGGCGAGCCGACGATCACGTGCAGCCAGGATCTCGCCCACCCAGGTCGGCGGCCGCCGCCCCCGCCCGACCTCGGCTAGCGCCCCGGCGATGCTTCGCACCTGGCCGCGCAGGAATCCCTCAGCGCACAGATGGAGGTCCACGAATCGCCCCTCCCGAACGACACGCGCTTCGCGCACGGTTCGCACTCGATCACCGGGCGGCTCGGAGGCGGAGCAGAACGTGGTCCAGTCGTGCCGGCCGACCAGACAGCCAGCGGCCTCGGCCATCGCTGCCACGTCCACCTGCCCCCGCAGATGCCAGCAGCGCCCTCGGTCCAGGGCAGGGCGTGCCGGCCGATCCAGGTACCGGTACCGATAGTGACGCCAACGCGCCGAGTACCTGGCGTGGAACCCAGGCCCCACCTCGTCGACCGCGAGGATCACCACGTCCGGTGGCAGCCGTGCGTTCAGCGCCGCTCGCAACCGCTCCGGGGCGAGACGGCCAGTGTAGGAGAAGTTCGCCACCTGGCCCTCGGCATGGGCACCGGCATCCGTCCGTCCCGCAGCGTATAGCCGCGGCTCCTCGCCGAGGAGCTCACGGATCGCTCGCCGCAGCTCACCTTCGACGGTTCGACGCCCGATCTGCAGCTGCCAACCTGAGAAGGCAGCCCCGTCGTACTCGATCAACAGACGAAGGTTGCGCAGGCGACGCCTCCACCGGCGGTGATCGTGCCCTGCTGCCCCCATCCCGGCCCGCCGCCCTGGGGTTGGCCGCGAACGACCGCCCCGACCTCCAGCAAGGCGGCCGCACCCACCGTGCGGAACCAGGTCAGCGCTTGGTGTACTGAGGAGCTTTACGGGCGCGCTTCAGGCCGTACTTCTTGCGCTCCTTCATGCGCGCATCCCGGGTCAGCAGGCCAGCCCGCTTCAGCACTGGGCGCAGCTCCGGATCGTGCCGGATCAAGGCTCGAGCGAGGCCCTGGGCGATCGCGCCTGCCTGGCCGGTCACGCCCCCACCCTCGACCTTCACGCTGACGTCGAAACGTCGTAGGCCGTCCACCAGCCTGAGGGGCTGACGCACCACATTCTCCAGGCGACGCACGCCAAAGTAATGCAGCGGGCTCCGATCGTTGATCACATACCGTCCCTCACCGGGGACGAGACGGACACGGGCGATGGCCGTCTTCCGTCGACCGACCGCCCGGTACACCTGCAGTGGCTGCTCCTGCTCCTCAGCCAATCTGGACATCCCCCTTCTCATTGAAGGTGATCCGGGTCGGGCGCTGTGCCTGGTGGTGGTGATCGGGCCCCGCGTAGACACGGAGTCGGCGCAGCATGTCACGTCCCAGCCGGTTCTTCTGCAGCATCCCACGGACGGCGTGGTAGATGGGGAAGGTCGGATCAAGATCCTGTTGCTGCCGCAGGGTCCGACTGCGAAGTCCGCCCGGATAGCCCGAGTACCGGGTGTACACCTTATCATCAAGCTTGCGGCCAGTCACCAGCACACGCTCGGCATTGACCACGATCACATGATCGCCCGTGTTGAGGTGAGGCGTGTAGATCGGCTTGTGCTTGCCTCTGAGGATCTTGGCAACGTTGCTCGCGAGCCGACCCAGGGGGAGCCCCGTAGCGTCGACCACGTACCACTCGCTCCTCAGATCCTCCTTCCTGGCCGTCCAGGTCCTCGACTTCGCCACCATCAGCTCACCAGCTCGACCACAACCATCGGCGCGGCATCGCCGAGCCGAGGGCCCATGCGGATGATTCGTGTATAGCCACCCGGCCGCTCACGGAGCTTGGGCATCACGGTTCGGAACAGCCGGTCAGCCACCTCGGGATTCGAGATCTCCCGCGCGACCCGCCGGCGGGCCGTGACGTCATCTGCCTTGGCCTCGGTGATCAGGCGTTCAACCCGTCGCCGTAGCTCCTTGGCCCGGGCCTCCGTCGTGGTGACCCGTCCGTGCTCCAACAAGGCCGTGCAGAGGTTTCGCAACAGCGCTTTTCGAGCGTCGGTGTCGCGGTTGAAGTGGCGGCCGCTCTTGAGGTGCCTCATCGTTGGTTCGTCGTCCTACCGGAAGAGCGTCTCCATCTGATCCGGCTCCACGAATCCCCTCTCAACCAACTTTTCCTTGATTTCATCGAGGGACTTGCGGCCGAAGTTACGGAGGCTCAGCAGCTCATCTTCCTTCTTCGTCAGAAGCTGGCCAACGGTGGTGATGTCGTTGGCCTTCAAGCAGTTGAAGGCCCGCACCGACAGATCCAGCTCCTCAATCGGGATCTGGTCGAGTCGATTGGCGCCGAGCGGCTGCAGCCCATGCCCCTCCTCCTCCTCCCGGATGCTGTCCCCGAACCTGACGAACAGCTCCAGGTGCTGGGTGAAGAGCATGGCTGCACTGCTCACGGCCTCCTCAGGCGTGATCGTGCCATCGGTCCACACTTCCAGGTTGAGGCGATCATAGTCGGTCGCCTGCCCAACGCGCGTCTTCTCGACCAGGAAGTTGGCCTTCACCACGGGGGAGAACACAGCGTCGATCGGGATGACCCCGATCGGCTGCCCCTCACGCTTGTTCCTCTCCGCTGGCACGTACCCCTTGCCACGCTCAGCCGTCAGCTCCATCCGGAGGTGGCCCTTGTCGGCAATGGTGCAGATGTAGAGGTCAGGGTTGACGATCTCCACGTCCGCCGGGGTCTGGATATCGGCCGCACGGACCTCCGCAGGCCCCTTCGCATCCAACGTAAGGGTGACCGGATCCTCCGTGAAGCTCTTCAGGCGGAGCTGCTTCAAGTTGAGGATGATCTCGGTCACGTCCTCCTTGACGTGAGCAATGGACGTGAACTCGTGAGCCACTCCTTCGATCTGGATCGACGTGACCGCGGCTCCCCACAGGGAGCTGAGGAGCACCCGTCGCAAGGTGTTGCCGAGCGTCGTCCCGAAGCCCGGCTCAAGTGGCTCGATCTCGAACTTTCCGTAGGTCTCATCGCCGGCGATCTTCCGGACCGCCGGGTTCACGACCAGCCTAGTGTCAATCGCCAAGGGACCGCAACCTCCTGGGGATCCTCATCGACGGGAGTAGAACTCCACGATCAGCTGTTCTTCGACCCCCGATTCCATCTCATCTCGCTCCGGCAGGGCGAGTACTCTGCCAGAGCGCTCGGCCTCGTTGAGGGCGAGCCAGGAGGGAACGGTACGCACCCGGGACGCATCCAGCGCCGCCGAGATCACCGGGCTCGCCGGCTCTCGAACTCGAATCTCGTCACCCGGCTTGACCTGGAAGGCAGGGATGTTAACCGTCCGGCCGTTGACCGTGAAATGTCGATGCGACACCAGCTGCCGTGCCTGCTTGCGGGAGGCAGCCAGACCCAAGCGGTAGACCACGTTGTCCAGGCGGAGCTCGAGATGCCGGAGCAGGTTGAGGCCGGTCACCCCCGGCTCCCGCTCAGCCAGCTCGAAGTAATTGCGAAATTGCTTCTCAAGCAGGCCATAGGTCCGGCGTGCCTTCTGCTTCGCCCTCAGCTGCAGGCCATAGTCGGAGGTCTTGCGACGGCGTGCCTGCCCGTGCTGACCAGGTGGAACTGCACGCCGCTCGATCGCGCACTTGGGCGTGTAGCAGCGCTCCCCCTTCAAGAAGAGCTTGGCGCCCTCTCGACGACAGAAACGACAAACCGGACCGTGGTAGTTAGCCAACGCTCAGTTGAACTCCTTGTTACCCATTCCTCATTCCCGTACCTACCGGCCAGCGGGACGGACCCCCAGACTCGACCTCGCCCAGAGCTGCCTTCCCCTCCTCACACACGCCGTCGCTTGGGCGGGCGGCAGCCGTTGTGGGGGATGGGCGTCACGTCTGTGATAGCCGTGACCTCCAGCCCCGCCGCCTGCAGGGCCCGGATGGCCGCCTCCCGGCCTGCCCCCGGCCCCTTGACGAACACCTCGATCGACCGCATGCCGTGCTCCATCGCCCGACGGGCAGCAGCCTCAGCCGTGACCTGCGCCGCATAGGGGGTGGACTTCCGACTGCCCTTGAACCCTTGAGATCCAGCCGAGCCCCAGGTGATGACGTTGCCCTGCAGGTCGCTGATCGAGATGATCGTGTTGTTGAACGTGCTCTGGATGTGCGCCTGGCCGACGGCCACGTTCTTGCGTTCCCGGCGCCGGGTCCGGACGTTCTTTCGCTTCTGCTTCCCCATGCGCGTCTCCTACATGCCCTCGACCACCGACGACCAGCCACGAGAGAGGCCGGGCAACAGCCCGAGGGCGCCCCCGACAACCGAGTGACCGGACCGCAGCCCTAGGCGACCAACAGAGGTCGGGCCCACCTCGGCGACGCTGATCAGCACCGCTTACTTGCCTCGCTTCTTGCGGCCGGCCACGGGACGTCGTGGGCCCCGGCGGGCGCGAGCGTTGGTCCTGGTCCGCTGCCCGCGCACCGGCAGGCCACGACGGTGCCGCAGCCCACGGTAGCACCCGATCTCCTGCAGCCGCTTGATGTTCATGGCCACCTCACGGCGCAGGTCACCCTCGATCAAGATCTCCTTATCGGCAGCCAGCCGGTCGATCAGCTGGCGCAGGCGGGTCAACTCCTCATCGCCCAGGTCCTTGACCCTGGTGTCGGGGTTCAGGTTGGCCATGCGCACCAGTCGCTCGGACGTGGTTCGCCCAATGCCGTGGATATAGGTCAGGGCGATCACGACCCGCTTGTCGTTGGGGACGTCAACCCCGGCGATGCGCGCCATGGCCCTACCCTTGCCTCTGCTTGTGCTTGGGATTGGCGCAGATCACGCGCACCACGCCCTCGCGCCGAATCACCTTGCACTTCGGACACATCCTCTTGACCGATGGACGAACCTTCATCTTCGTAGCTTCCGTCATCCTTCCTCGCGAACGGCCGCGCTCCTCAGCCTGGCATCGCCCCCGCTGACCGGGCGACGCAGCAGTTGAGCAGCACTGCCGGCGAGGGTCCTGCCTACCCGTCCTCACCCGACAGCAGACCCTGCTCCAGGCACCCCGAGCGACCCTTGGACGGGCACAAGCAGCCGCGATACGTGCGGCAATTCTACAACAAGCGCACGCGGCTTCTCCCGCTCCGGGCCTCCGGGTCAGACGGCCGCTCGCATGCGCATTGAGCCGGTCGAGCTGGTCAGCACCCGGGGGCCATGCCGAGTGACCGCGACCGTGTGCTCGAAGTAGGCTGACAAGGAGCCGTCCGAGGTACAGACGGTCCAGCCATCGGGCTTGATGTAGACCTCTGGCCCTCCTTGGTTGATCATCGGCTCGATGGCCAAGGTCATACCCGGCCTCAGCTCCGGGCCGGTCCCCGGCTCACCGAAGTTGGGGAGCTGTGGCTCCTCGTGCATATGTCGCCCGATGCCGTGCCCGACGAACTGACGGATCACAGAGTACCCGTGGCGCTCCGCATGCCGCTGGATGGCCGCCGAGATGTCATAGAGCCGGTTGCCAGGTCGGGCCTGCTCGATGCCGAGGGCCAGGCACTCCTCCGTCACACGGACCAGGCGCTCTGCCTCCGGGCTGACCGAGCCCACGGGGACCGTGCACCCCATGTCGGCCCAGAAGCCGTCAAGCACCAGCCCCAGGTCCAGGCTCACGATGTCACCTTCCTGGATCCTTCGCCGGCCCGGGATCCCGTGCACGGCCTCGTCGTTGATGGAAACGCAGATGGAATTGGGGAATCCCTGGTAGCCGAGGAAGCCGGGACGCGCACCAGCGGCCCGGATCCGACGCTCGGCCAAGCGATCCAGCTCGATCGTCCGCACCCCCGGCCGACAGGCTTCGCGTAGCTCCTCGACGACGGACTCGAGGATCTGGCCCGCCCGGGCCATCATCTCGATCTCATGGTCGGTCTTCAGGTTGATCACCTCTGCTCCCCCGCCATGCACCGAGCCGCGATCGCGGCCAGGAGGCGCTCGTGCACCTCCTCGATCGAGCCGGTGCCATCGACATCGCTGACCACGTCCTGCTCCCGATAGTGTTCCAGCACCGGCAACGTCTGCTCCAGGTAGACCGTGATCCGATGTCGTGCCGTCTCCGGTCGGTCGTCCTCGCGCTGGACCAAGGCGGTACCGTCCACGTCGCAGACAGAGTCCGCTCGGGGAGCTGCGAGCTCGACGTGATAGGTGCGGCCACACGACGGGCAGGTCAGACGTCCGGCGAGACGCCGCACCAGCATACTCTCCGGGACCCGCAGGAAGAGCACATGATCCATACGCCGACCGAGCTCGGCGAGCATTCGATCGAGCTCATGGGCCTGGGCCACCGTGCGGGGGAAGCCATCCAACAGGACCCCATGCTGGCAGTCCGGCTGCTCGAGGCGTTGCCGGAAGAGCTCCAACATGATCGTGTCGGGGACCAGTTCACCCCGATCCATATAAGCTTTCGCCCGGTGGCCGAGCTCGGTCCCGGACCGGACTTCATTCCGCAACAGGTCCCCGGTCGCCACCTGGGGGATCCCAAAGCGCTGAACGAGCAAGCTGGCCTGGGTACCCTTGCCGCTGCCCGGGGGCCCGAACAGCGTGAGTACGAGCGGATGCGCGCCTTTGACTCTGCCCCTCCTTTCCTAACCACACCACCTCGGCGACCTCGGGCGGCTGATCAAGCCACCGCCCGATGATCGCGAGCCGATGACCACCATCCCGACCACGATCAGCTCAGCGACCGCGCCGGGCTCACCTGATGAACCCTCGATACTGGCGCATGACGAGCTGGGTCTCGAGCTGCTTCATCGTGTCCAGCGCCACCCCCACCACGATCAGCAACGCCGTCCCGCCCAGGTACATCTCCGTGCGCGGGATGTTGGTGACCCGTGACGCCACCAGCGGCAGGATGACCGTGATCACGCCCAGGAAGATTGCGCCCGCGAAGGTCACGCGGTTCATGACCGCCCCCAAGTATTCGGCTGTGGAGCGTCCAGGTCGGATGCCAGGGATGAAGCTGGAGTAACGACGCAGGTTGTCCGCCACGTCGTTCACATCGAAGGTCACGGCCGTGTAGAAGTACGTGAAGCCGAAGATGAAAAGGAAGTAGAGAACGTTGTAGGCGACCATGGCGCCCAGGTTGGGGCCGTCGGGGACGAAATTGCCGTTCACCCACAACGCCGCTTGATGCCACCAGGAATTGTTTGGGGCAGCGGTCAGGTAGTTGGCCACGATGTTCGGGAAAGTCATGATCGAGATCGCGAAGATGATCGGGATCACCCCTGCCTGGTTGACCCGAAGGGGCAGGAAGCTCTGCCGCCCCTGCACGGTTCTCCCTCCCGTCAGCCGCTGAGCCGACTGGATGGGGATCTTGCGAACCGCCTGCTGGACCTCGATCACGAAGGCCACCGCCACCAGCGCGATCACCGCCAGAGCAACGAAGGGCAGGATGTCGGCGAGGCCGGCCCCTCCCCCCAGGTGGCCGGCGATGGCCGAGTACACGGTACGAGGGCCCCGACCGATGATGCCGGCGAAGATGATCAGCGAGACCCCGTTGCCGATCCCATACTCGGTGATCAGCTCGCCCAGCCACATGGCCAGGATCGTTCCCGCGGTCATGGTGAGCATGATCGTGGCCCGCGAGAACCAGTCCAGGTCCGCGGGCAGGATCGGCGTGCCGGGGTTGTTCTGGAAGAGCACCGTGTAGCCGTAAGCCTGGCCCAGGGCCAGGGCCACGGCCAGGTACCGGCTCCAGCGCGTGATCTTACGTTGCCCCAGTTCCCCTTCCCGGGAGATCTCCTTGATCCGCTCGGAGATCACCGTCATCAGCTGCATGATGATGACAGCGTTGATGTAGGGATTGAGCCCCATGGCGACGATGCTGAAGGTCGACAGGCCACCGCCCGAGAAGAGGTTGAGGAGCCCCAGGATGGGCTGGTTGTTGAAGAGGCTCTGGAGGGCAGCCTGGTTCGCCCCAGGGATCTCGATGTTGGCGAACAGGCGGAAAATCACCAGTATCGCCGCAGTGAAGAGCAGCTTGTTACGGAGCTCCGGTAACCGGAAGGCGTTGGTGATCGCTTCCAGAAGGTTCATGTGCCCTCAACCCATATTGAGCCTACCCGCTCTGGGCGCCGAAGGGCACACCAAGCTGCCAACCTCGGCATCCTCAAGGCGGATCGTCGGCTCAGCCGCTCGCCAACGGCAACACGATGGCCACATCCCGGCGGGTCCACCCTCGGGATCCGCCTACCCGCGTGCCGTCTTGCGCGGCGGACGCCCCGGTTCGTCGACCACCGTCACCCGGCCACCTTTGCCCTCGATGGCCGAACGTGCCCGCTCGCTGACCGCATGAGCCGACACCTCTAGCCGACGCCGCAGCCTGCCGGTCCCCAGCAGCTTCACCGGCACCCCGGGCCGGGCCAGGCCAGCCTCGTAGAGGTCCTCGACGTCAACCGTCGCCCCGTCCGGGAAGCGGTTGAGCTTGGTCAGGTTGACCACCGCGTACACCCGCTTGAACGGGTTCTTGAAGCCCCCCAGTTTGGGCAACCGCTGGCCAAGGGGCATCTGGCCACCCTCGAAGCCGAGGCGAAAGCCTTGGCTACGGGCAAGCTGACCCTTCTGTCCCCGACCGGACGTCTTGCCATGCCCAGAGCCAGTGCCACGGCCGACGCGCACCCGTCGGCGGCGGGCCCCCGTCGGGGGCCGGAGATCATGCAGCTCCACCGTCACCTACCCCTCGAGTGCTTCTTGGCCGAACGAGCCCGTGGCGTCTTGTACTTGGCCCGCTTGGGGGGGGTCCACGGCTCTCCCTCGACCGCTACCAGGAAGCTGACCTTCGCGAGCATGCCACGAACCGCCGGCGTGTCCGGCAGCTCCTTGGTCTGGTTCAACCTACGGAAGCCCAGAGACTGGATGGTCGCTTTGGCCCTCCAAGAGTAGCCAATCGCGCTCTTCTTCCAGGTCGCCCGAATCGTCCTCGGCGCCTGGCCTCCTCCGGCGGAGGAGACCATGCCCCGATTCGAGGTCGTCGAAGCTGAGGTCATGTCGGCAGCCCTCCGTCCCGCTCAGCGGCTCGATAGGCAGCGGCCAGACGTGGCCCGACGATCTGCTCCACCTCCTTGCCCCGCAGGTCAGCCACCTCCTGAGCGGTACGCAAGGAACGCAGTGCCTCGATCGTTGCCCGAACCGTGTTGATGGGATTGTTGCTCCCCAGGGACTTGGTGAGGATGTCCTTGATGCCGGCCAGCTCGATCACCGCCCGCATCGCCCCCCCCGAGATCACCCCGGTGCCGGGAGCCGCTGGCTTGATCAAGATCTTCGCCGCCCCCCACTTGAAGCGAACCTCGTGGGGAATGGTCGTGCCGATGAGGGGGACCGTGATCATGTTGCGCTTCGCGATCTCAACGCCCTTGCGGATGGCCTCCGGGACCTCCCTGGCCTTCCCCAGGCCAGCGCCGACCCGCCCGTTCATGTCTCCGACCACGATCAGGGCGGAGAACGAGAATCGACGTCCTCCCTTCTCGACCTTGGCGACCCGGTTGAGGCTGACCACGCGCTCGGTTAGCTCCGAGCGGTCAGCGTAGGTCGGGCTGCGCATCCCCATGGCGTGCTCCCATCGATCTAGAACTCCAATCCGGCTTCACGCGCGGCGTCCGCAAGCGCCTTGACACGACCGTGGTACAGGAAGCCGCCACGATCGAACACCACGCGGGTCACTCCCACCGCCCTGGCCCGCTCGGCGATGGCACGCCCAACCGCCGCCGCAGCCTCCACGTTCTTGGCCCCAGAGCGAAGCTGCAAGGTCGAGGCCGCGGCCAAGGTGCGGCCTGACTCGTCGTCGATGATCTGGGCGTACACGTGATGCAGGCTCCGGTACACGGCCAGACGGGGCCGTTGGGCTGTGCCCCTCAGCTTGACCCGTACCCGACGGTGACGACGCTGGCGTGCCGCCTTCCGATCGAAGGGTGTGATCACCGCTACCTTCCCCCCTTGGTGGCCTTGCCAGCCTTGCGCCGGATCTGCTCACCCCGGTACATGACCCCTTTGCCCTTATACGGCTCGGGCGGCCGCAGGCGATGGAGATCAGCCGCCACCTGACCCACCTCTTCCTTCGAGATGCCGCTGACCGCGAAGTGGGTGGGGTCCGAGACCTCGATGCTTACCCCCGACGGAGGGCGGTAGCGCACGGGGCGCGAGAAGCCGAGGCTCAGGACCAGGTCCTCGCCCTGCTTCTGGGCTCGGTACCCGACCCCGACCAGCTCCAGCTCCTTGCGGAAGCCCTGCGAGACCCCTTGCACCATGTTGGCCACCAAGGTCCGGGTCAGCCCATGCAAGGATCGGTGCACCCGACCGTCGCTGGGACGCTCGCAGAGCACCCGCCCGTCCTCCACGCGGACGGTGATCTGCGCCGGCACCGCGCGCTCCAATCGTCCTTTGGGCCCCTGGACGGTGACACGGTTGCCCTCTACGTCAACGCTCACGCCGTCTGGGATCTGGATGGGGAGTCTTCCGATTCTCGACATCGACCTCGCTACCTCGCATCTACCACACGTAGGCGAGGACCTCGCCGCCCACGCCAGCGCGCAGCGCTTGGCGGCCGCTCATCACGCCCTTGCTGGTGGAGAGGATGGCGATGCCTAGCCCACCCAGGACGCGAGGGATCTCCGTCTTGCGAGCGTACACCCGAAGGCCAGGACGGCTGATGCGCTTCACCCCGGAGATGACCCGACGGCGGTCGGGACGCGACACGAACGTGATCTTCAGCACTTCACCCGCATGCCCCGTCGCCGGCTCCACCTCGTAGTCCGCGATGTACCCCTCCTCCTTGAGCACCCTGGCCATCTCCAGCTTGAGCTTGGAGGAGGGCACCCGCACCTCGGCCTGCCGGGCCGCGTTCGCGTTCCGGATCCTCGTCAGCATGTCCGCAATGGGATCAGAGGGAACACCGACTCCCGTCTTCTTCGCCATCACCAGCTCGACTTTGTCACGCCGGGGATACGCCCCTCGGCGGCCAGCTTCCGGAAGCAGATCCGGCACATGCCGAACTGCCTCATATATGCCCGTGGACGACCACAGAGCCGGCACCGGTTGTGGAACCGAACCCGGAATTTGGGAGGCCGCTTCCAGCGTTCGATCGCTGCCTTCTTGGCCACTCTCCTACCTCTTGCGGAACGGCATGCCCAGCTGCGCGAGCAGCGAGCGCCCCTCTTCGTCCGTCTTCGCCGTGGTCACGATCACGACCTCGAGCCCACGGAGCTTGTCGATCTTGTCGTAGTCGATCTCAGGGAAGATGATCTGCTCTCGCAGCCCCAGCGAATAGTTGCCTCGGCCATCAAAGTCATCCGGATCGACGCCACGGAAGTCGCGGATCCGGGGCAGGGCCACGGTGACGAGCTTCTCAAGGAAGTACCACATCCGGCGCCCACGCAGAGTCGCTTTGATGCCGACCGGCATGCCGGCCCGCAGCTTGAAGGCTGCCACCGACTTCCGGGCCTTGACCACGACCGGCTGTTGGCCCGTGATGGCGCGCACATCCTGGACCGCGGCCTCAAGGGCCTGCGCATTGTCCTTGGCCTCACCGATGCCGATGTTGACCACGATCTTGACGATCCGGGGGACCTCCATGACGTTGGAGTAGTCGAACTCCCGGATGAGGGCCGGCACCACCTTCTCGCGGTATTGGACCGCGAGGTTGGGCTCTCTGGTCACGGTGGCGACGCTCACTGAGCCTCGCTCCTCCTTGGCCGCTCGTAGGGCTCGCCGCAACGGCGGCATTGCAACGCCCGCTCCCCATTCTCGAGCACGACGTGCTTGATCCGCGTCGGTCGGTTGCAAGAGGGACAGAGCAACATCACGTTGCTGCGGTCCAGGGGCGCCTCGAAATCAACGATACCACCCTGCATGGCCACGTTGCCGCCGGCGCGCTTGCCCGCCTTCACGTGCCGCTTGAGGATGTTGACGCCCTTCACCACCACCTGGTTCTTGCGCGGCAAGGTCCGCAGGACCTCACCGCTCTTGCCTTTGTCCCGGCCCGCGATCACCAGCACCGTGTCGCCGGGCGCGAGGTCCAGCCGCCGTGGTCGCGGGCGCGGCTTGTTCCTAAGCACCTACAGTACCTCCGGGGCCAGGGACACGATCTTCATGAAGTTCCGCTCTCGCAGCTCCCGCGCCACCGGGCCGAAGATCCGAGTCCCCCTAGGGTTGTTCTGGGGGTTGATGAGGACGGCCGCGTTGTCGTCGAAACGGATGTTCGAGCCATCTGGGCGCCGGTACTCCTTGGCGACCCGAACCACGACGGCCCGCACAATCTCGCCCTTTTTGACCTGACCGCCCGGCTGCGCGGACTTGACGGTGGCAGTGATGACATCACCCACTCGGGCGTATCGACGCTTGCTACCGCCCATCACGCGAATGCAGAGCAACTCACGGGCCCCGCTATTGTCAGCGACCTTGAGCCTCGTCTCTTGCTGGATCATGCTCAGCGGGCTCTCTCCACGATCTCGACCACTCGCCAGCGCTTGTCCTTCGAGAGCGGCCGGGTCTCCATGATCCGCACCAGGTCGCCCACACGGCACTCATTGCCTTCGTCGTGCGCCTTGAAGCGAACCCGGCGCTGGATCACCTTCTTATAGAGCGGATGGGGCTTTAGGTTCGACACCTGCACCACCACCGTTTTGTCCATCCGGTCGGAGACGACACGTCCCGTCCGCACCTTTCGATAGCCACGCTGGTGGGTCTGCGCCTCACTCATCGTTTCCCTCTCGATCCGTGCCCGGGCGTCCGAGGTCCTCAGCTTCGTGATCAGACGGCTGGGCCACCTTCGGCTCGCCAGAGGTTGAAGCTTCCACGTGCTCGGGTGTCGCTTGGACAGGAACCGAGGCCTCAGCGGGGGGTGCGGCCACACCCACGGGAACGGCCGCGCCCTCCAGCCGACGCTGGTGGAGCACGGTCAGGATTCGGGCGATGTCCTTGCGCGTCTTCCGGATCTGGCGATGGTTCTCCAGCTGCCCCACCGCCAGCTTGAAACGCAACTCGTATAGCTCGCGGCGGGCACCCTTGAGCCGATCCTCGAGCTCGGCGATGTCCAGTGCCCTCAGCTCCTCAGCCTTCACCGTTCCGCACCCCCTACGTGCCCAGCCTGGCCCTCGACCGTGGACAAGAACCGGGTCTTGATGGGCAGCTTGGCCGCCGCCAGACGCATGGCTTCCCTGGCGACCTCGGGATCGACCCCGCCCATCTCGAACAGGATGCGTCCGGGCTTAACGACGGCGACCCAGCCCTCGGGGTTGCCCTTCCCTGAGCCCATGCGGGTCTCGGCTGGCTTCTTGGTCACCGGCTTGTCCGGGAAAACCCGGATCCAGATCTGGCCACCACGACGGACGTGACGGGTCATGGCTCGCCGGGCGGCCTCGATCTGCCGGTTCGTCATCCAGCAAGCCTCGACCGCTTGCAGGGCGAACTGCCCGAACGAGATGGTGTTGCCGCGGCTCGCGACCCCCTTCCGGCGGCCCTTCTGGACCTTACGATGCTTGACCCGCTTAGGCAGGAGCATTGCCACTCCCCTCCTGGCCTGTCTCGGGCACGGGGGCCTCACCTTGCCCCCCCGCCGGCGGGGCCACACCCCTGTCGCCCGGCGCCGCGCCACCCCGCTCGTCCGACGGAAGCGCGCGATCGCGGGTTGCTTCCGAATGGGAACCTTGGGCATGCGATCCACCCGTCCCCTGGCGGCCATGCTGGCCTCGGGGCTGCCCGGCCCCGCCCTGGCCACCACGACTGCCCCGACGTCGACGACGCTGACCGCCGGGCTGCTGTCCCTGCCCGGCCCCCTGGCCAGCGGCGGTCGATTCGGCTCGCCCCCCCGGCAGCGCCGTCTGCTCCCCGGTGGTCACCTCGGCCGTTGGCTCCGTGGCCTGCTCGACCCGCCGCGGCGAGACGTCGCCACGGTAGATCCACACCTTGACGCCGATGACCCCGAACGTTGTTTTCGCGGTCGCCTGACCGAACTGGATGTCGGCCCGCAGGGTGTGAAGCGGCACCCGCCCCTCGCGATCCCACTCGCGTCGGGCCATCTCGGCCCCACGGAGACGGCCACTGAGCTCGATCCGAACCCCCTTGGCGCCAGCCCGCATCGTACGCAGGATCGACTGCTTCATCGCTCGCCGATGGCTGATCCGCCGTTCCAACTGGGACGCAATGTTCTCAGCCACCAGCTGGGCATCGAGCTCAGGTTGCTTGATCTCCTGAATCGAGAGGCGAACCCGATTGCCGAACTGCTTCTCAAGGTCCTCGCGCAGCTGGTCGACAGACGCCCCTCCCTTGCCGATCACGATCCCCGGCTTGGCGGTATGGATAGTGATGGTCATCTGGGCGTTGGACGACCGCTCGGTCTCGATCCGAGCAATCCCCGCGTTGCGCAGGCGCGTAGCGATCAAGCGCCGCATCTCAAGGTCTTCGTGGAGGAGCTTGGTGTAGTCCTTGCCGCTGGCGAACCAGTTCGCCTCCCAGCCCCGGTAGATCCCGAGTCGAAACGCGTTCGGGTGGACCTTGTGACCCAATGGACTATTCCCCCTCGCCGGCCTCGCCTGACGCCTCGGGCAGCGCAGGCGCTTCCCTCTCCACCACCGGAGCCTCCGCTCGTCTCGCCGACGGGCGGCGTCGCCCCTGTCGACCATCGGCTGGCTCCGGACGCTCCTCGACCACGACCGTGATGTGACAGGTGCGATGGAAGTACCGATGCGCCATCCCCCGGCTCACCGGCCGGATTCGTTTCATGATCGGCCCGGGATCGACCACGACTTGCTTCACCCAGAGCCGATCCCGGGAGAGATCCCAGTTGTGCTCCGCATTGGCCGCAGCCGAGCGAATCACCTTGGCCAGGTCACGGGCCGCATGCTTGGGGGAGAACTGGAGCTGGGCGAGCGCGTCGGAGACACGCAGGCCGCGTACCAGGCCGGCGACCAACCGTACCTTTCGAGGCGACCGCCTGACGTACCGGGCTCGAGCGAAAGGCTCAGCGGGACGGCTCATCTGACCCGGCTCCCCCGCTCGGTTTTTCCACCATGACCACGGAAATGGCGGGTGGGGGCGAACTCACCGAGCCGATGGCCGACCATGTTCTCGGTAATGAACACCGGCACGTGCTTGCGGCCATCATGCACCGCCACGGTGTGGCCAACCATCTCCGGGAAGATGGTCGAGGCTCGGGCCCAGGTACGTATCACCCGCTTCTCGTGGGTAGCGTTCAACCGGGCGATCTTCTCGGCCAGCTTCGGATCGATGTACGGACCCTTCTTCAGCGACCTCGACATCGCCTACTCCTCATCCTCGCTCACTGCTTTCGCTCCGGACGACGGATGATGAACCTGTTGGAGGCCTTCTTCGGCTTGCGCGTGCGCAGGCCGAGCGCAGGCTTGCCCCAGGGCGTCTTCGGGTTGCCGCCCGGCCCCGTCTTGCCCTCACCGCCGCCGTGCGGGTGATCGTTCGGGTTCATCGTGGAACCACGCACCGCTGGGCGCCGGCCGAGCCAACGTGAGCGACCGGCTTTGCCCCCAGACTCATTCTCATGCTCCAGGTTCCCGACCTGTCCGATCGTTGCCATGCAGCGAATGTGGATACGGCGCAGCTCGCCAGAAGGCATGCGCACCACCGCGTAGTTGCCCTCCTTGGCAAGGAGCTGCGCCGACGCTCCTGCCGAGCGGACAAGCTGCCCCCCTCGCCCCAGCGTCAGCTCGATGTTGTGGATGGTCGAGCCGACCGGGATCCTGGCCAGGGGCAAAGCGTTGCCGACTCGGATGGGCGCCTCCGGGCCGCTCATCAACCGATCGCCCACCTTGAGCCCGAGGGGGGCGAGGATGTACCGCTTCTCCCCATCTCGGTAGGAGACCAGCGCGATGCGCGCAGTACGATTCGGATCGTACTCGATGCTGGTCACCGTGCCCGGCACACCGAACTTGTCACGCTTGAAGTCGATCTTGCGATAAATACGCCGCCCGCCACCGCCACGGTGACGCACCGTGATCCGTCCCTGATTGTTGCGACCGGCTCGCCGGGGCAGCTTCTCCAGCAGGCTCTTCTCCGGCTTCGAGCGCGTGATCTCCTCGAAGCTGGGCGTGGCCATGAAGCGGCGCCCTGGGCTGGTCGGCTTGTATTTGCGAACTGGCATCCTACACCCCTCCGAACAGCCCTTCCAGCTTGCCGGCGGACAACGTCACAATGGCTTTCTTCCAGTCTGGGGTCCGCCGTACAGTCCGCCCACGGCCGACACGCCGAACCTTGCCACGAACCCGAACCGTGTTCACACTGGCCACCTTCACCCCTTGAGCCTTGTAATGCTCCTCCAGCGCCCTGGCGATCTCTGGCTTGGTGGCATCGCTCGCTACCCGGAAGGTGTAGCGACCCTGCTGAAAGAGGGCATAGGAACGCTCGGTGATGACGGGCCCGAGGACGACCTCGGCCGGTGACCGACTCATCTCTCCACCTCGTCAGGGCTTCCCATCGGACTTGTGCCGGACTCGCCATCAGCCTCCCCCACCCGGGCACGGGCAGGAGCCGGAGCAAAGACTTCCGCGATCACCCCCACCGCGTCATTGGCGATCAACAGCTGCTCGTGGGTGAAGATGTCGTGCAGATTCAGGTTGTAGGCCAGGATCGGCTTGGCCCAGGGCAGGTTGCTCATCGAGCGAGCGACCACGTCGTTAGGAGCAGGGAGGACCACCAGCGCAGAGCGCTCCACCCCGACCCGACGGAGGAACTCGACCATGGCCTTGGTCCGCGGCTCCTCCAGAGCGAAGCCATCGAGCACCGCGACCTTGCCCTCGGCGAGCTTCACGCTCAACGCCGACCGCACCGCCAGTCGGCGCATTTTTCGGGGCATCCGTTGACGATAGCTGCGTGGATGCGGTCCGAACACGGTGGCGCCCCCGACCATCGACGGCTCGCGGATCGAGCCGTGTCGGGCTCGGCCAGTGCCCTTCTGGCGGTAGGGCTTGGCCCCACCACCGCGCACCGTGGCACGGGTCTTGGTGGAGGCCGTCCCCTGGCGCGCATTGGCGAGCTGCCGGACCAGGGCCTGGTGCATCACGGCCATGTTCGGCCGCTGCGCGAACACCGAGGCGGGCAGGTCCACCTCCCCGACACGCTCGCCATTGACGTCATAGCGAGGGACGGCGAGCTGGGACGGGTCCACCTCCCCAACGGTCGGCTCGGATGCGATCTCCACGGTTCTCGTCTTCGCCATCGTCCTCACTGCTTCTTCGTTCGCTGTTTGACGGAACCGCGCACCATGACGATCCCACCCTTTGGGCCGGGCACACTACCATGCACCAGCAAGAGGTTGCGCTGGGGATCCACACGCAGGACTCGGAGCCCCTGCACAGTGGCGCGCACGTGGCCCATGTGGCCAGCCATGCGCAGGCCCTTGAACACGCGAGCGGCGTCGGTCGCTCCGATCGAACCTGGCTTGCGGACGTTCATCGATCCATGGGTCTCCGGCCCGCGGCCGAACCCGTGACGTCGCACCATGCCCTGGAACCCCTTGCCCTTCGAGGTGCCGGTCACGTCCACCAGCTCACCTTCACTGAAGATCTCGCAGGTCAACTCCTGACCGGGCTCCACCCCCTCGTAGTCACGGATCTCAGCGATCCGCCGAGCTGGCGCCTGCCCGGCCTTGCGGAACTCGCCCAGCCGGGGCTTGTTCAGGCGCTTAGCGTCGACGGGGCCGAAAGCGAGCCGGGCGGCCCGGTAACCGTCACGCTCCGGCGTGCGCAGGTCAAGCACCCGACAGGGGCCAGCCTCAAGGACCGTGACGGCCGCCACCGTGCCGTCTGGGTTGAAGACCTGGGTCATGCCCAACTTGCGGGCCAGCAGTCCCTTCGCCATGGCCTACAGCTTGATCTCGATGGAGACACCGGCAGGGAGGTTGAGCCGCATCAGCGAATCCACCACACGGGGATTGGGATCCAGGATGTCCACGATGCGCTTGTGGGTGCGCATCTCGAACTGTTCCCGAGAGTCCTTGTCGATGAACGGTGATCGAATGACCGTGTGCTTGCGGATCTCGGTGGGCAGGGGGATGGGGCCGGCCGTGCGCGCGTTGGCCCGCCGGGCGGTGTCCACGATCCTGTCCGCCGCCTGGTCCAGGACCTTGTGGTCGTAGGCCTTGAGCCGAATCCTGATTCTCTGCGCCAACTGCCGGCCCCCTTTTTCCTGATGCTGTGAACCTCTACTTGATCACCGACGTGACCACGCCGGCACCGACCGTACGACCACCCTCGCGGATCGCGAAGCGCAGGCCGTCCTCAATCGCGATCGGCGTGATCAGCTCGACCGTCATCTCCACGTTGTCGCCCGGCATGCACATCTCCACCCCCTCGGGGAGGGTAATGGTGCCGGTGACATCGGTGGTTCGCATGTAGAACTGCGGGCGGTAATTCGAGAAGAAGGGTGTGTGGCGGCCGCCCTCCTCCTTGCGCAGGACGTAGACGTTCGCCTTGAAGGTCGTATGCGGCGTGATCGAGCCGGGCTTGGCCAGCACCTGCCCACGTTCGACCTCATCGCGCTTCACACCCCGCAGGAGGCAGCCCACGTTGTCGCCTGCCTGGCAAACATCCATGCTCTTGTGGAACATCTCGATCCCGGTCACCACGGTGCTCCGGGTCTCGCGGATGCCCACGATCTCGACTGGCTCGTTCAGCTTCAGGGTCCCGCGCTCCACTCGACCGGTGACCACCGTGCCCCGACCCTCGATCGTGAACACGTCCTCGATCGGCATCAGGAAGGGCTTCTCGGTATCCCGGATCGGCTCGGGCATGTAGGTGTCGACGGCATCGAGCAGTTGCTCGATCCGCTTCTTCCACTCCGGATCGCCCTCCAGCGCCTTCAGCGCCGAAACCCGGACGATGGGGATGTCATCGCCTGGGAACTCATACCGATTCAGCAGGTCGCGGAGGTCGAGCTCCACCAGCTCAAGAAATTCCTCGTCGTCGACCATGTCGACCTTGTTGAGGGCGACGACGATGTAGGGCACGTTCACCTGGCGAGCCAGCAAGATGTGCTCACGGGTCTGGGGCATGGCACCATCATTGGCCGCCACGACGAGGATGGCCCCATCCATCTGGGCAGCGCCGGTGATCATGTTCTTGATGTAGTCAGCATGGCCTGGGCAGTCGACGTGGGCGTAGTGACGCTTCTCGGTCTCGTACTCCACGTGCGCAATGGAGATGGTGATCCCGCGCTGCCGCTCTTCGGGAGCCTTGTCGATGGTGTCGAAAGCCCGGAACTGGGCCAGGCCCTTCTCCGATTGCACCTTCGTGATGGCGGCCGTCAACGTCGTCTTGCCATGGTCGATGTGACCGATGGTCCCGACGTTCATGTGGGGCTTGGTGCGCTCGAACTTCTTCTTTCCCACTGCTGCCTCCTGCGTCTGACTGTGGCGTGGAGCCTCTACCTCCGACCCCGCTGGCCGACGGCCTCGGCCAGGTTGTCCGGAAGCTCCTCGTAGTGATCGAACTGCATGGTATAGGTGGCACGACCGGAGGTCAGGGAACGCAGGTCGGTGGCGTAGCCGAACATCTCGGCCAAGGGAACGAACGCCTTCACCGATTGAGAGGTGCCCTTGCCCTCCATGCCCAGGATGTGCCCACGACGCGAGGTGAGGTCCCCCATCACATCACCCAGGTACTCCTGCGGCATCACGACGTCCACCTTCATGATCGGCTCCAGAAGATAGGGGGCTGCTCGACGGAGCGCGTCCTTGATGGCGAGCGAGCCCGCGATCTCGAAGGCCTGCTCGCTGGAGTCGACCGGGTGATAGGAGCCGTCGACCAAGGTCACCCGAACGTCTACCACCGGGTAGCCAGCGAGCACGCCGGTGGTCAGCGCATTGCGCACACCCCGTTCGACGGCGGGCACGAATTCACGCGGGATCCGCCCTTGGGTGATCCGATCCACGAACTCGAACCCGCCGCCGCGTCCCAGCGGCTCGACGTCGATCTCGACGTGGCCGTACTGTCCCTTGCCACCCGTTTGGCGGATGAAGCGACCGGTGCCATGGGCAGGCTTGCGGATCGCCTCCCGATAGGCCACCTGCGGCTTGCCCACGTTGGCATCGACCTTGAACTCACGCATGAGGCGGTCGACGATGATCTCCAGGTGCAGCTCGCCCATGCCGGCGATGATGTTCTGCCCCGTCTCCTCGTCGGTCCAGACACGGAAGGTCGGGTCCTCCTCGGAAAGCCGCTGCAACGCCGCCCCTAGCTTGTCCTGGTCGGCCTTGGTCTTAGGCTCGATCGCCACCGAGATCACCGGCTCCGGGAACTCCATCGCCTCGAGGAGGATGGGATGCTCCTCGTCAGCCAGGGTGTCACCAGTGGACGTGCCCTTCAGGCCAACGGCGGCAGCGATGTCCCCGGCCAGCACCTCCTGCACCTCCTCCCGGCGCATGGCGTGCATACGCAGGACGCGGCCGATGCGCTCACGACGGCCGGTGGTCACGTTGAGCACCGTAGAGCCAGCGCTCAAGCGCCCGGAGTAGACGCGAAAGAAGGTGAGCTTGCCCACGCCCATGGGATCCATCTGGATCTTGAAGGCCAGGGCGCAGAAGGGAGCATCCTCCTGGATCGGGCGAACCGCCAGGCTCTGGTCGCGTGGATCCACTCCCTCAACGGTCGCCTTGTCAGCTGGCGAGGGGAGGTAGTCGACCACTGCGTCGAGCAAGGGCTGGACCCCCTTGTTGCGCAGGGCCGCACCGCACAGGACCGGCACCAGATGGCCGGTCACGGTGCCCCGACGCAGCGCCCGCACCAGGTCGGCAACCGACAGGTCCTGCTCCTCAAGGTACCTCCGCATGACCTCGTCGTCGAAGTCGGCCGCCGCCTCCACCAGCTCGCGCCGAAAGTGCACCACCCGGTCTCGCAGCTCAACCGGGATTTCCGAGCTTTCGAAGTTCTTGCCCAGGTCGTCGGTGTAAATGATGGCCCGCTCCCCCAGGAGGTCGACGACCCCCTTGAAGCCATCCTCGGCCCCAATCGGGAGCTGGACAGGCACAGCACGCGCCCCTAGCCGGTTCCGGATCGACTCCACCGAGGCGTAGAAATCGGCCCCGATCCGATCCATCTTGTTGATGAAGGCGATCCGTGGCACCCCGTAGTGATCGGCCTGACGCCACACGGTCTCGGACTGCGGCTCGACCCCGGCCACAGCATCGAAGATGGCGATCGCGCCATCCAGCACTCGGAGGCTGCGTTCCACCTCCACCGTGAAGTCCACGTGTCCGGGTGTGTCTATGATGTTGATCCAGTGGTCTCGCCACTGACAGGTGGTAGCGGCGGAGGTGATGGTGATCCCCCGCTCCTTCTCCTGGACCATCCAGTCCATGGTCGCGGCCCCATCGTGGACCTCGCCCATCCGATGCAACCGGCCAGCGTAGAAGAGGATCCTCTCCGTGGTCGTGGTCTTACCGGCGTCGATGTGCGCCATGATCCCGATGTTCCGGAGCCGCTCCAGCCTGGTGCTCCGCTCCACCTGCTTCACTGCGACCACTGCGATGTCCGTTGTGCCTCCGCGCTCAGTATCGGAAATGGCTGAAAGCTTTGTTTGATTCCGCCATCCGATGGGTTTCTTCCTTGCGCCGTACCGCGCCACCGGTGTTGTTGGCCGCGTCCACTAGCTCCGCGGCGAGCTTCTCAGCCATGCTCTTGCCGTTCCGCTGCCGGGCGAAACGGACGATCCACCGCCGCGCCAAGGCCAGACGGCGATCGGGCCGGATCTCGACCGGCACCTGATAGGTAGCGCCACCGACCCTTCGTGGCTTGACCTCAAGCACCGGGGTGGCATTTCGCAATGCCTGCTCAAACACCTCGAGCGGCTCCTTCCTGGCCATTCGTCCGGCGCGACGTAGGGCCTCATAGGTGATGCGCTCGGCCAGCGACTTCTTCCCATTGCGCATGACGATGTTGATGAACTTCCCCACCGACTCGGAGTTGTAGACCGGGTCGGGCGCAATCGGACGCTTGACCGGACGGTAGCGACGCGGCATCTACCTGCCCTTCTCGCGCTTGGCGCCGTACTTGGAACGGCCCTGCTTCCGGTTCCTTGTCCCTGCGGTGTCCAGGGTCCCCCGGATGATGTGGTAGCGAACCCCAGGCAGATCCTTCACCCGGCCGCCCCGGATGAGGACGACGGAGTGCTCTTGCAAGTTGTGCCCGATGCCTGGGATGTAGGCGGTGACCTCGACCCCGGTGGTCAAACGTACACGCGCGACCTTCCGAAGGGCCGAGTTTGGCTTCTTCGGAGTGGTCGTATAGACGCGCACGCAGACCCCCCGGCGCTGGGGTGATCCCCTCAGCGCAGGGGACTTCGACTTCTTGACGACCGGCTTCCGGCCAACGCGAATCAGCTGTTGGATGGTCGGCAACGGGTTCTCCTGAGTGGGGTTCTCGTGAATCGGCACCTCCAGCAAGCCACGGCAAGCTGGAGTCGAAGGGTGAGTATACCCGAAGGCCGCACCCTCGTGCCCGTGCTACCGCCGCCTCGGCTCCCTCTCATCATGCCACGCCGCCGCCCCCCCGTGCCATGCCCCGGGTTGTCGGGTTTCGTCTGGAGTCGATCCACCGGGAGCGGTGGCAGAGGCTCGGCTGCGAGCGACGACGCAGGTGGGCAACGGGCCCGCGTTCCAAGGTGGCGATCCGGCCGGCCCAGAGGCCTCAGCGTAATGCCCCCATTCCTCAAAGCCGGTCGACAGAGCAGCGATGGAGGCGACGGGGGAGAAGGCGGACGGCCCCAGGCCCAGGGCCAGGCGCGGCCATCAAGTGATCACCTAGCCGGGCCAACCACCCGGCGATCCCGCTGACATCGACAGCGCCTCGGCCGGCGAGGAGGCGTGACCAGCCTCAGAGGGACGGGAGCTGATGGCTGGCAAGGTGGTCGAGGACGAGGGAGCGGTCGTGGTGAGGGGTGGCCACAGCCCCGACCCGGGCGCGAGAGCGATGACCTCAGCACGGTCGCCCCAGCGTCCCCAAGCCATCCAGCTGTCCGCGTATCACCTCCATTGCCGAATGGAGACACGGGTGCCCGGAGCACGAAAAGAGGCGCCCCATTTCGGGGCGCCCCTTCGGAGTGGAGGGACGAGAAGTCGTACGTGGTGGATGTCACCCGCTCAAGGGATCGCCCGCTGTCCATCCGGCGAGCCCTGCCATCTTCCCTTCGTCAACCCGATACGAAGGCCGGTCGGGGCCAGATCACCGCCGCTCCACGCCCGCCCGCGAGGACCGGCCGAGCGGCAGGACCGGGCGCGGGAACCACGATCCGCCGACCGCGACCGGAGGTGCCCGGAGCGGGTGGGGGGCGAAGCTTCCACGCCTTCCCGGCCTGACATCGGCACGAGCGATCCGCTCCCAGGCACGCCACCGACGCTCGAAGGAGGAGGGGATGGTGGGCACGCCCGGGCCCGAGCCAGCCAGGCCGGAGGCGGGCTCGGCAGGGGATCGGCTCCGACCGCGTCGGCCCGGGGCAGATCCCCGGGTCCGGCACGGGTCCCCTCCTTGGCCGAGGCCAGGGCTGGGGAACGGTCGGCTACCGAGACCGCCTGCCTTCGACCGGCCTCCCCCGAAGGACCAGCGCGGGCGGTGGAGCCCTGGGATCGCCCGGCGGGCCTTGAGAGCTCGAGCTCTCGAGCCTCACCCGCCGAGCTGGCCGCGGAGGAGCGACCACGGCGCTCGATGGCCGCACCGAGCCAGCGCTTGGCTCGTCTCCACCACGACCACACCAAGCCAAGCCCCAGCGAGCGCGGGCAGCGGCAGCGCCACCGTCACCAGCTCCTGGAGCGAGACCTCGGTCGGGGCCAGGGGCTCTCCACCGAGGGGTCCCCATCGGAGCGAGCTCCGATGGGGTGCCCCGAGGACGCCGGTCCCGTCCAGGGCACCGATCCCCTCCGGGGTCACCGAAGGGCTCGCGCACGAAGGCCTGGAGACGGTCTGGGGCGG
>DATGLL010000218.1:0-48473 GCA_035294145.1 Candidatus Dormiibacterota bacterium
GTGAGCGATGGGCAGGGTGAAGACCATGTGGCTCAGGTGGCTGCCCATCAGGTAGGAGTCGTTGGCGAGCAGGATGTCGCCGGGCTCGATGCCCTCGGGGGGTGGTGCTCGAGCTTGGCCTTGATGGCGTCGGAGAGCCCCGGGATGAACATGGGGAGCCCGAGCCCGATCGAGATCGTCTCCCCCCGACGATCGAAGAGGCCCACCGTGAAGCCCAGGGCCTCGTGGATGATCACGTCGCAGGCGGTCCGCATGAGGTCGGTCCTCATCTCGTCGGTGATGGCGACCACCGCGTTGCGGACGACCTCGGCGGTGATCGGATCGACGGCGGCGCCGCTCATCCCCGACCTCCCGGCACGGCCTCTCGGTCCACGATCAGATGGCCGCTCCCGTCGACGGTGAGGCGGGCCCCAGGGGGCACAACGGTGACCGTCGAGGGCGCCTCGATCAGGGCTGGGCCCCGGATCAGGTTGCCGGCCAGCAGAGCCTCCCGCCAGTAGCGAGGGCAGATCGTGGGGCCCCGACCAGGGTCGAAGGTCACCGCTCGCTCCCCGACCATGGCCGACGCGGCTGGCGTGGCCCCGCCGGGCCGCAAGTGGGGGAACCGGGGCTTGACCCCGGCGACGACGGCGGAGAGCCGGATGCTGACCAGCTCGGCGGGCTCCCTCGTCGAGCGGCCCGGCGGGGAGGGCGACCGTGACCGCACGCTCCTGGTCCACGTAGCGTAGGTCCGCCGCTCGCTGGTAGCACACCTGCTCCGGGTCGATGGCCGCTGCCCCCAGCGCCTCCAGGACCTCCACCTCAAGGGCCCGGAAGGCGGCCTCCACCTCCTCCATGGCGACCCGATCCAGGCGGGCGAGCACGGTCTGGACGTGGTCGTGACGCGGTCGGCCAGCAGCATCCCCAGGGCCGCGAAGGTGGCGGGCGCCCGAGGGACGACCACCCGGGGGAGGTGCGGCCCTCGGGCCACTGCCACCGCCCGCACCGACCCGCCGCCTCCGTAGGCGACCAGGGTGAAGTCGCGGGGATCGAGGCCACGCTGCGTGGTCACCGATCGCACCGCGTTGGCCATCGCCGCGGTGGCGATCTCAAGCATGCCCCAGGCCACCCGGACGGGTTCGAGCCCCAGCGGCTCTGCCAGCCGGCTCCGGATCGCGCCCTCGGCAGCGGCGGCGTCCAGCACCAGCTCGGCACCGGCGCTCCGGGGACTGACGTGGAGGCTGCCGCCCTCGTCGACCCGGCCCACACTGCCCCCTCCGGTGCCAATCTCGACGATGCCGAGGATCGGGATGCGAATCGCCAGCCCCTCCTCATAGCCGCCGATGAAGTAGTCGCTGGCCAAGTTGGGTCGCCCGCGGCGGATCACGCAGGCCTTGGCCGTCGTCCCCCCCATCCCCTGCTCACCCAGCCGGCGCTCAAGCTCACCCAGGTAGCCGCTCACCAGTGGCCCCACGTAGGCGCTGGCCGCGGTCGTGGAGGTCCGCTCGAACTCGCGATACTCCTGGGAGAGCTGGTGAGAGGCGACCACGTAGAGGCCGGGCAGGGCCTCGCGGAGCCGCGCCGTCGCCCGCCGCTCGTGCTCCGGCCAGCGGTAGGAGTGCAGGAAGCCCCCCGCCGCCTCCACCCCGGCGCTCCAGCTCGCCAGCGATGCGTTCGATCTCGCCCTCGTCCAGCGGCCGCTCCTCGGTCCGTCGGCGAGCATGCGCTCCCCGACCCCGAAGATGAGGTCTCGGCTGATCAGGGGCCGGTGCTTGCGGAAGAAGAGGTCGAAGGCGTTGGGCCGGTTGATGCGGCCGATCTCGTAGATGTCGCGGAACCCCTGGGTGGTGAGGAGCGCGGTGCGGGGCCCCCCGGCGCTCGACGATGGCGTTGATCGCCAGGGTCGAGTCGTGCACGTGCTGATCCACCGCCGCCACCTCCAGCCCCAGACGCCGCATCGCCTCCTGGACGCCCCCGACCAGGATCGACTGCGTCCGCTCGTCGAAGGCGACGGCGTCGGTGAAGGTCCCGCCCACGTCGACCGCAACTCGCACCTGCCCCTCCTGGATCGCGTCCTCGGGCGGTGGCCCAGGCCCTCCCTCCCCCTGGGGCCATCGCCACCGCCGCTGGCCCTACCCACATCGATGGCCGGCCAAGAACTCGCACAGCCAGGCCTCCCAGACCGTGCTCGCCGCGGCCACGGCCTGGGCCTCGGCCTCCCGGACCCCTCGGGCAGCCGGCTCACCACCCCCAGCCCGGCAGCCAGCTTCGCCTGCCCTTGGCTTCGGCCCAGGAGCTCGAGCAGCCGACGATCGATGGGTTCTAGCGGCTGGGCATCGCATCCCCCACCGAGGCTACCGCGACAACCCCTCCAGGGCGCGGCGCTTGGTCTCAAGCCCCAGAGCGCAAGCACCGTGCCTCCCCCACCGCCACCAGACCGAACATGGCGAAGCCCCTCCGATGCCCAGTCCCGACCCCAACAGGGCCCCGATCACGGACGGGGGATGAAGGTGCTGACTCGATCCAGCTGCTGCCGGTCGACGTCGCCCAGGCGCGGATCCAGGTGGGGGAGAGCTCCAGGGTGTAGAGATAGGCTCCGAGGCTGCTGCGGCCCACCCCGACCTGCATGGCGAGTCCTGTGGCGACCAGCAGCGGCCAGCCGAGGTGTCCCCCCACCATCACCATGGCCATGCCGAAGGCCGCTCCCAGCACGGTCTGCCGCCAATGCCAAGGCGCTCAGTGGGGTGAGCAGAGGGAGGCCGTGACCGGCAGGCCGCCGATGCGCACGTACAGGGCGGGCAGCCAGGTGGTAAGGCCATGGGTGATGAGGTAGGCGGCAAACCACTGAGTCCAGCTGATCAGCGTCCTCCGTCGATAGGGAGCGGACAGGAGCTCGCCAAAGCCCGTCGGTCGAGGCGGGGAGGTGGCGACCGAACCGATCGGGGGAACTCCCGCCTCCTACGCGCCGACGTCTCCAGCCGCCGAGCACGAGGAGCAGTCGCCGGCCAGGGCCTGGCCAACCAGGCCGTAGAGGCCAGCCGCCACCAGGGGGCGAGGAAGATGCCCCACCGGTACACCGTCTCGAGGGCAGCACCACCCGGCCGCGCGTATGGCCCCGGACCAGGCAGAGAGACCGGGAACGGCCTGCCACAAGCCCACCGACGCAGCCCCTGACCGAGCTGGATGCCCTCCCGGCGCACGGGGGAAGAGCTCGGAGCCGAGGACGCTCGTCAGCACCGTGAAGCGCGGCTGAGCGTGCACGACCGCCGGACGTCGAGGTGAGCCTTGGAGAGGCAAGAGTGCACCTTGACCTCGAGGCACTGGGTGGACTCGGGGGTCCGTCGAGCTTGTTGTCCTCCAGGTCGCAGACCACCACATCCTCGGGGCGCATGACCGCCAGCACGTCGACTCGGCAACCGCGCCCCTTGACCACGAACCCCTCCTGGGCGGACGGGACGCGCATGCTGGCAAGGCCCAACTCGGCCAGGACTCGAGTGGCGGCCGCTACCTGGTGCTTCACATCGTCGAGCGTCGGCCCATCAAGCCCCTCCTTCGGGATCGACAAGGGTCGAGGTGGAGGCTGACGGTCCCCGGCCAGGGCCACGCGGAAGGCGGGATCGCGTCACCGAGTCTCCTCCGAGGAGGGAGCGCGACCGTTGGGTGAAACGGGAGGGCCTGGGAGCCAGGCCAGCAGGCAGGCGATGGCTCGACCAGGCATGTCGCTGGCCCCTGCTGGGGCAGCGCAAGCACGTTTGACAATCTACTGACCAGTTGTTTGAATTAACGTGCCGGTGGAGGTCGGGACCGATACCGGCCGGCAGTTCAGAGACGGAGATCGACGGGCGGCACGCCCTAGGGAGGAGTGGAGATGGAGCGTGGGCGCTGGTTGCCAGCGGCGATGGTTGCCCTGGCGACCCTGGTGGTTGCTGCCTGCGGGGGATCGGCCTCATCCTCATCGAGCGGGGGGGCGACTGCCCCCGGCGTCACCAGCACCGCCATCCAGATCGGCACGACCAACGCCGAGACAGGGGTCGTGAGCGCCTCAGCCAGCCTGACCCAGGCCGGCGCCCAGGCCGTCTTCGCCCAGGTCAACGCCAGCGGGGGCATCTACGGGCGCAAGATCCAGCAAACGGTGCTCGACGATGCCTACACGGCGCCCAAGGCGGTTGCCAACGTCCGGACCTTCATGAGCAAGCCTGTCTTTGCCGTCTTCGGCGGCTACGGCACCGTGCCCTCCGAGGCCATCGTGCCCATCCTCCAGCAGGCCAAGATCCCCTACCTGTTCCCCTATCAGGGCAACCCCTACCCGAACGACAAGTACCTCTTCCTGGTCATGCCCGTCTACCGCGACCAGACGGTGGCGGTGATTGAGAACGCGCTGAAGCGGTACGGCAAGGGCACCGTCTACGCACTGGTCGGCAAGACGGCCGACACCGCTCAGACCGTCCAGGAGGCCATCCAGGCCACCCAGAAGGCGGGGGGGACATGGCTCGGCTACGACCAGGTCAACCAAGGGACCACTGACTACACCCCCTACGTGCTGCGCATGAAGCAGATGCATCCGGACTACCTGTTCGTGAGCACCGACCCGACCGACTGCGCCCGCTACGTGACCGCCGTGGTGGCCCAAGGTGCGCTGCCCTCAAAGCACATCCTGGGACTCCAGACCATGGCTGACGAGACCTTCATCAACGCCGTCCCCGAGGCGGCCGACGACATGCTGTACGCGCCAGGCCCGAACCTCCCTGCCTCCAGCCCGCAGGCCAAGCAGTGCACCCAGATCATCGATAAGTACGCACCGGGGACCAAGATCACGATGGAGACCCTGTGGGGCTGTGGCACGGCGCAGCTCCTCGTCTACGCCCTGAGGAAGGCGGGGCCCAACCTAACCCGGGAAGGGCTGGTGAAGGTTCTCCAGGCGATGCACAATGCCAACGCCGCCTCGGTCTTCACCCCGATCAGCTACAGTCCCACCAACAACGTCGGCGAGCGGACCATGTACGAGTTCACCAGCAAGGGTAAGGAGCTGATCTCGATCGGCACCATGCCGGTGCCGAACTCGACCGCGGCGTGACCGGAGGCACCGGGGCCGAGAGCGGACGCTGAGCGGCATGGGACTCCTCGGCTCGGCGGCGATCAGCGGGGTGGCGGCAGGGTTTGTCTACGGGATGCTCGCCTTCTCGATCGTTCTGCTCTTCAAGGCCACCGGCATCCCCAACTTCACCCAGGGGAACATCGCTACCTTCGGCACCTTCGTCGCTTACCTCCTGGCGGTGCGCAGCGGTCTACCCCTGGGGGTGGCCATCCTGCTCGGCTTCCTCGCCACCGGCGCCCTTGGGGTGGTCATCTATGTCGCCGGCATCCTGCCCCGAGGTGAGGCTGGCACCTTGAACCTGGCCATCCGCACCCTGGCGGTGTACCTGTTCTTGTTCGCGGTGATGAACCTGTTCTGGGGGGTGGGCCAGCCGTTCGCCTTTCCCCACTTCCTGCCCACCACGGCCGTGGCCGTGGGCGGGGTTCGCATCAGCGTGATCTCGCTGCTCACGGTGGGCGTGGCGGCAGTGCTGGCCGGCGCCTTCTGGCTGCTCTACAACCACACCACGACCGGTCTCCTGCTCCGCGGCATCGCCGACCGACCCGAGATCGCCCGACTGCTGGGGGCCGACACTCGCCGTCTGAGCGCGCTCGCCTGGCTGCTCGCTGGCCTGGTGGCGGTGGTGGTGGGACTGCTCACGGTCCCCTCCGCCCTGCTTTCCACCGACATGATGGACAACTTCCTCCTCTATGCCTTCACCGCCGCCCTCCTGGGCGGCATGACCAGCCTGCCCGGCGCGTTCGTCGGGGGCGTGGTGGTGGGCGTGGTCTCGAACGTGGTCACCGTCTTCCGCGGGCAAGAGTTCTCCATTCTCGCCATCTTCGCGCTGCTCATCGTGACGCTCCTGGTACGCCCCAACGGTCTCTTCGGGCACGAGGTAGTGGAGCGGCTATAGCGGTGCCCACGCACGACTCCGGCGGTGAGCAGCGCCTCCCACGAGGGAGGAGGGGGAGGAGAGGGGGCACGGGCAGGGCCCGCGCCCAATGGGCTCATCGCGGCCGCCGGGGGCCCCGGCGGCCCGCGGTGGGTCCTACCGCCCGATCCCCATGGCCGTCGCCCGCTCGGCCGGAAGCCCTCCTCCGCCTATGGGCGGGCACCGCCCTCGAACCAGCGTGAGCAGCCGGGAGGAGACAGATGTGGCTGGCAGCTAGAGCGCGCGGCAACACCCTCCCAGCCGCGCTGCTGATCCTGGCCGCCCTGGCCCTGATCGGTCTGCTGCCCTTGGAGGCTGGGCTCCGCTACGTGGTCATCCTCTCCATGTGCTGGGGCATCGCAGCCGTCGGCCTTGATGTCTTCTCCGGCTACTTGGGCCAGGCCAACTTCGGCCAGTTCGCCTTCGTCGGCATCGGCGCCTACGCCATCACCGCGCTTCGCTCTGAAGCTCACCTCGGGGTGCTGCCCTCGCTGGTCATCACCCTCGCCCTGGTGGCGGCATTGAGCGCCGTCATCGGCACCGCCATGGTCCAGCTTCGCCACTTTGGGGCGGTGCTCACGACCTTCTTCTTCGCCTTCGTCCTCTACAACGTCCTCGGGGGGAACGCACTCGACCCCATCACCCATTCCGAGACCGGCCTCCAGGTCCCGCCGCTCTCTGCGGGCCCGCTCGACCTCTCCGCCAACGGCCCCTGGCTCTACTGGCTGGCATGGGCGATGCTGCTGGTGGCGGTGGTGCTGTGCTCAAACTACGCCAACAGCCGTGCCGGTCGGGCGTTGCGACTGCTCAAGCAGAGCGAGCCCGTGGCAGGGACGTTAGGGGTTCGGGTGCGGCTGACCAAGCTGTGGGCCTTCGTGTTCTCAGCCATGCTGGCAGCGGCGGCGGGGCTGCCGCTCTCGCTGGCCTACGGCTACCTGGCGCCCGAGACCTTCGACCCCAGCCAGTCGATCACACTGTTCGCGATGCTGGTGGTGGGCGGGATCGGCAGCCTGGCTGGTCCGCTCATCGGCGCGCTCATCTTCACCGCCCTGCCGCAGCTCATGCAGGGTGCTGGCCCGGCGGAGGCGCTCATCTTCGCCCTGATCTTCCTCGTCTTCCTGGTCGTCCTTCCCGACGGGATCTTTGGCCTGATCGACACCGGCTGGCAACGCGCACTCCCCATCCTCCCAAGCTGGCTCCAGCGTCGCTCCACCCTCGCCGGGGAGAGGCTCGAGAGAGGATCCATCGATCCCGTGGGGACGGAGCGACGACGGCCAACGCCCACCCCTCCGAGCCAGGAGCACGTGCTGGCCGTGGAGGACGTGAGCATGGCGTTCGGGGGCGTGCGGGCCCTCGACGGCGTCAGCTTCCGGGTCCGAGCTGGCACCATCCACGCCCTCGTTGGCCCCAACGGGGCTGGGAAGACCACGCTCCTGAACTGCGCCAGCGGGTTGCTCCGCCCCACCTCGGGACGGATCCTGGTCGACCAGGTCGACGTCAGCCGCAGCCCAGCCCACGTCATCCGCGCTCGCGGCGTCTCTCGGACCTTCCAGAACCCCTCGCTGGTGCCGGATCTCACCGTCCTTGAGAACGTGGCCCTCGGCCTCTACGGGAGCCAGCGCTGGAGCCTCTTCCGTGACCTGGCCGGGAGCTGGGCATCGCGACGACGCCAGGCGGTGGTCGCCAGCCTGGCGTCGGAGGCGCTGGAGCAGGTAGGACTGCCCACCGAGCGTTGGCACGTGCAAGCCGGCGATCTGAGCTTGGGCGAGCAGAAGGTGGTCGATGTGGCCCGAGCCATCGCCGGCGGGGCGCACCTCCTCATGCTCGACGAGCCCACGTCGGGACTCGGGGACGAGGAGATCCAACGGATCGCCGAGCTGCTGGAGCGACTCCGCCAGGAGCACCGCCTGAGCATCCTGGTCGTGGCCCACAACGTGGGGTTCATCCAAGCCATCTCCGACACCGTGACCGTGCTCGACTTCGGCAAGGTGATCGCGGAGGGGGATCCCGACCGGGTGATCAGCGATCCGGAGGTGATGACCGCCTACCTGGGCGTGGCCCAGGTGGTGTGACCACCGCCGCGCCTCCTCTCAGGTCGGCACCGGCACCTCTTGGAGGAAGACCCCCTGACGGCGCAGCTCCGCCCGGACCTCCTGGGCATCCACCTGACGCGGGAGCACGCCCCGGCTTGCGGCCACCGCCGCCGCCACCCCGGCCGCCTGGCCGGTGACCCAGCATTGCGGGATCTCGCGCAAGAAGATATGCGACTGGGCGTCGCTGGCGATGGTGCGCCCGGCCGCGAGCAGGCCTTCGAGTCGCTCGGGCAGGAGGCTCCTAAGCGGGATCGAGACGCTGGGGAAGGCAGGCGAGAGGCTCGGGCTGACGCCCACCTCGTCCTCGTAGACCACCCCTCGCTCCCACTCGTCACGGACGATCGGCTGGACCCCGACGAGGCGCCGGGTGTGCCGGACCCCGACCTGGGGCGCGGTCTCCAGAACCCAGGCGTTCTCGAAGCCGGGGGCATGACGGCGATAGAGCTCAAGGAGCTGGAGCATGCGGCGGCGGGACTCCACCTCGACCCTGGTCAGGTCGTCAGCATCGAGCCCGCTCAGCCCGCTCAGCCGTGGGCCCATGAACACCGCGACGTCGTTGCGCCAGCTGACGTGAGGCCGCTCGAAGACCCCCACGGTTTCGACCGCGCGCGCCCTGAGCTGGGCAAGCCCCTCTGGATCCTCACGCTTGAACCGGATCCAGCGATCCATGTCCACACCACCCCAGAGCCAGGCGACGTTGATGCAGTGGTGGATCGAGCCAGGGTGCACATCCGTCTCGAAGGCGGCACCTGCCCGGGCGTAGACGTCCCCATCCCCTGAGGCGTCCACCACCACGCGACCCAGGACGGCCTGACGTCCCTCCTTGTTCTCGACCACCACCCCTCGCACCACCCCCTCCTCGACGATGGGCATGGCGACCCAGGAGTGCAGGAGCAAGCGCGCCCCGGACTCTCCCACCAGGTCGAGCGAGGCGCACTTCAACGCCTCGGGGTCGACGGTCGGGGACCATGTAACCGTCCCCCGAAAGCCGGCGCCCCGGTCCGACCAGTAGCTCACCTCCGCCTCGTCGTGCGAACCCCAGCAGGCGGGCTCGGGACCGAAGACGGCCCCTTTCCACAGGCGCCCGAGCAGATCGTCGGCGATCCCCCGAATGACCTGACGGCCCGACCAATCGGTCATGCGGTCGATCCAGATCACGAGGCCACCCGTGGCAAGGCCGCCCAGGTGCCCATAGCGCTCGATCAAGAGGACGTCGGCTCCCATCCGCGCTGCGGCCACGGCCGCCGCCGTCCCGGCCGGGCCGCCGCCCACCACCACCACGTCAGCCTCGGTGCGAACCGGGATCTCGCGTGACGGTTCCCGATACGTGGAGCGGGCCGGACGCCGACGCGGTGGTTGGCGTTCGAGGTGCAGCGAGGGCTGCTCCCCGATGTCCCCCAGCGGCGGCCGGGAGGGAGGGTGACTCGAGTTCGCGGGCACGATATCCACCTCCTCAGGGGCCCTCGGGCCGGCGCAGCGGAAAGGCCGTCATGCCGCCGCCGTCGAGCGCGAGGGTCTGCCCGGTGACATAGCCGGCGCCGTCCGAGGCCAGGTAGGCAACGGCAGCGGCAACGTCCTCAGGACGGCCGGGACGGCCCACCGGGATGCGGCTGGCCCGACGCTCGATCTCCGCCTTCGGGTCGAGGTTAGGGTCCAGACTCAGGATGGATCGGCTGGTCGCCACCAGGCCGGGGCAGACGGCGTTGACCGTGATCCCCCATGGCGCCACGTCCATCGCCAACGCTCGGGTGAGCCCGATCACGCCGGCCTTGGAGGCAGAGTAGGCAGTGGAGAACGGCGCCCCCACCAGACCGGCCATGGAGGCGACGTTGACGATGCGGCCCCACCGCAGGCGACGCATGTGAGGCACAGCGAAGCGTGACATCAGGAAGGTGCCGCGCAGGTTGACCTGGATCACCCGATCGAAGACCTCGATCGGCACCTCCTCAACGTCGCGCCGGTCGAGGCCCTGAGGGGCGGCGGCGTTGTTGACCAGGATGTCCAACCGGCCGTGGCGTTCGACGGTGGTCTCGACCATGCGCCGAGCGTCGGCCTCGTCGCTGATGTCGCCCACAACCGACGAGGCCACACCGCCTTCGGCGACGATCTCCTCCACCAGGCTGTCCAACCCTCGCCAGGACTCGTCCCGGAGGCCGAGCTTCTCCTGACGCAGGTTCAGGACCCCTGTGGGATGGAGGTCGCTTACCACCACCGCCACCCCTGAGGCGGCCAGGGCCCGGGCGATCGCCCGCCCCATGCCGTCCCGCTTCCCGCACCCGGTGATCAGGGCCGTCCGGGTCTCGGTCATGGCCTCGACGCGCTCCCCGCTCGGCCAGGCCGATAGCCGACGTCACCCTCCCTGGGAGGGGGGGCGCCGCCCGCTTGCCCCACCACCCCTAGGCACCCGCCCAGGGGGCGGGCTCCCCAGGGTAGGCGAGGTCGATCGCCTCTCCAGGGACCCGCAACGCCTGCTCCAGCATGGCCAGCAGCACCGGCTTCGGCACCAGGCACTCCTCGCAGGCTTCGGGCGTGGCCGAGATCTGAGCACCAACCCGGTCACCGTGCTCCCGAACCTCGATCCGGTAGCCATCCGCCTCCAGCGACTCGCGCAACGCTCGAAGGCCCTCCTCGTCGACCATCTCCACCTCCAAACCGATCGTCTACGCTCCACCGGCCCCTGCCCCGTCCCGCACGCGTGCCGAGGTCCCCGAGGAGGACACCCCGGCCTGCGGCGGCGGGATCGGGACCGACCGGCCCGACCAGACGCTGAACGTCCGCACCACCATCGAGATCGCCGCGTTCCTGGCCCCTGCCACCGCGATCATGACATGCTCGGGCGAGGGCAGGATGCGGGTGAAGACGTCCTCCTCGCCAACCGGCTGGCGATCGCCAGCGTGACGCACTCGGCCATCGACCGCGTCCTTGCCGGCACGCCACAGGTCCGACTGCCGCCGACCGCAGTGCTCGTGGAGCCACCGCTTGACATCGGCTTTGGAGTAACCGGCCCGGGCCAGCATCTGGGCGTGCTCGGGGCAGAAGACGACGCCGCAGGACGTCTCCTTGAAGATCAAGGAGCCGGTGCGGGAGATGGTGTCGGCGAAGTCCCACAGCACCTGCTCCGGGTCCTGGGTGTGGCGGTTGTCCACGAACTCGCAGGTCCGGATCAGGGTCGCCGAGACGGCACTGGTGCCTGGGCTCAAGCCCCCGTCGACCGCCAGTGGCTCCCAAGGGCTCTCCTCCTCGTTCTCGGCGATGCAGATCGACCATCGGCCGGGGATGCCCTGGGTGGCCTGCTCCAGCACCTGAGGCAAGATGCCAAAGGCGTTGCGCACGATGAGGCCGATCGCCCGAGGCACGGTCGCGTTGGCACGGAAGCCAGGGCCGAAGACGCCACCGGCACGGTTGAATCCCAACTGGGAGCGTACCGGGCCGTTGATCACGATGAACGGGGCCGGCCCACTGGTGCTCTGCCAGCCAGCCCCGCTGCGGGCCGCGCCGTCGAGCATCAACGCCTCCCAGGCGGCGAGGACCACCGGAAAGTACTCCGGAAGGCACCCGGCCATGGCCGCGTTGACCGCCGCCAACTCGACGGTGCACTCCCGTCCCAGGTGCTCCATTCGGCCGATGACCTCTCGAGGGTCACGGCTGGTCTGGGCCAGGAAGCGGTCGACCAAGGGCTGCGAGGCAGGGACGACCGGGAGGCCGTCCGTCCACCCCTGTTCGAAACAGTATTCGATCGCTCGTTGTGCCGCGTCGGGGTCCAGCTCGAGGGGCTCCGCCATCAGGCCGCGCTGCGAGCCTCCGGGGCCACCAGGAGCGACGCCACCTCTGGCAGCAGGGCACGAGCTCGCTGCCGGACCTCCTCCGGCGTCAGCACCGCGACCGGGTGGGGCGTGGTCAGGTAGCGGTAGTCAGGAAAGCCGCGCAACCTGGCCATGGCGCCGGCGCTGGCGACGAACGCATCGCTGCAGATCACAGCCGCGGGGACACCACGGCTCTCGAAGAGGATGCCGTCGGCCACCGCCGAGGCGCTGCAGGAGCCGCAGTCACCGACACCGGTGATGACCACGTCACACTCCCGCACCAACTCATCGACCAGCGCGGGCTCGGCCGTCTGAACGATGCTCCCCTTGGCCCGCAACACGTAACCGGCGGCCCCATGCTCCTCCACTAAGGCTCGTCCCAGCTCCTCTAGGAAGAGGGCGGCATTGTGCTTGCGATTCTCGAGCAGCCCGATGGTGGCGCCACGGAGGCTGGCCGGCCGGGGGGCCAGGCGCACCTCCGCGGCCGCTCCGGCACGTCCGGTGGGATCGATGATCGGGTTGGGCATGTCCATCAACTCCTAATGCGGGGATCGAGAATGGCGTACGAGATGTCGACCAGCAGGTTGATCAGGATCACGATGGCAATGAAGACGACCGTGACCCCCTGGGTTACCGGGAAGTCCTTCTGGGTGACGGCATCCACCAGCATCGACCCCATGCCAGGGAGCACGAACACCCGCTCGATCAGGACCGCGGCGCCGAGCAGCGCAGCGGCGATCAGCCCCACCACCGTGATCACCGAGATGAGCGCGTTGCGGAGGGCGAAGCGGAAGTAGATCTGACGCTGGGGCAGCCCCAGGGCCCAGGCGGTGCGGATGAACGGTGAGTCCAGCACCTCCACCATGGCGCCCCTGGTCTGCCGCGTGATCACCGCGGCCGCCCCTGAGCCGAGGGTGAGCGCCGGCAGCACCAGGGTCTGGAGGTTCGCCCCCAGCCCTTGGGAGATCGGCGTCCAGCCGGTCGGGGGCAGCCAGCCCAGCTTCAGGCAGACGATGTCGACCGCCAGCATCGCGAGCAGGAACTCCGGGATGGCCAACCCCAGGCCGGAGACGCCCAGGATGGTGCCGTCGAGGCGGCTCCGGCGCCGAGAGGCGGACAGGATGCCCAGGGGGATCCCGACCACCAAGGCCACGACCAGGGCGGCCACCGTGAGCTCGATCGTGACCGGCAGCCGCTGGGTGATCTCGGCCCCCACGTCCTGCCGATTGAGCAGGGACCTGCCGAAGTCACCGTGGAACAGACCGGCGAGCCAGGTCCCGTACTGCACCGGCAAGGGCTTGTCGAGGCCCATCTCATGCCTTAGGGTCGCGATCTGCTGCGGGGTGGCGTTGGGCCCAGCCGCTGCCTCAGCGGCCCCGCCCGGCGTGAGCTGGTCCAGGGAGAAGACCACCATCGTGCCCACGACCGCGGTCGGCAGCAACGTCGCCAGCCGCCGCAGCAACATGCCCCTCAGCCCTCTCACCCGCCGACCACCTCCTCGGCACGATGACACGCCGTCAGGCGATCGCGCACCGGCCGCAGGTCCGGCTCCTGGCCAACACAGCGCTCAACCGCCAGGGGGCAGCGGGGGTGGAACCGGCAACCCGTGGGGGGATGGGCGACGTCCCCGATCTCGCCCTGGAGGCCAAGCGAGAGCTCGACGGTCCCGCCGGACACAGTCGGCACCGCAGCCAAGAGCGCCCGGGTATACGGATGCACGGGGTCGCAGATCACCTTGGTCGCCTCACCGCTCTCCACCAGCCGGCCGAGGTACATCACGGCCACGTCGGTGGCGAGCTGGGCCACCGTCCCCATGTCGTGGGAGATCAGCAGGTAGGTGAGGCCCTCCTGACGCTTCAGCTGGTCCAGCAACACCAAGATCTCGTTGCGCACCGAGACGTCCAGGGCCGAAACCGCCTCGTCCAGGATGACCAGACGTGGCCTCGGGGCCAGGGCACGGGCGATGGTCACCCGCTGACGCTGGCCGCCGGAGAGCTGATGCGGATGCCGTTCCCCCAGGCTACGGTCGATGCCCACCTGCTCGAGCAAGGTCAGGGCTCGCTCATGACGCTCGTGGGGGTCGCTCACCCGACGAAGGAGTGGCTCGGCAACGCTGCGCCAGATCGGCCAGCGAGGATCGAGCGAGGAGGTCGGGTCCTGGAACACAATCTGTATCCCGTGCTCACCTGCCGCGGCTGGGCGGTCAGGCTCACTGACGAGATCGACCCCATCGATCACGATCGACCCGCTCTCGACCGGGGCCAGGCCACAGATGGCACGGGCGACCGAGGTCTTCCCGGATCCCGACTCGCCGATCAGCGCCAATGTGTGGCCTGTCCGGATGTCGAGCGAGACCCCAGCCACGGCCCGCACCGGGTGGCGGGAGCCCAGCCCGTAGGTGACGGTGAGCTCGCGAACGCTGAGCAGCACGGCCTCCGCCTCAAGCGCGTCCCGGGCCCCCTCGAGCGCGACCCGATCCGCCCCGACCATCCCGCTCACCGCCCCTCCACCTCACGGCCAGCGAGCCATTCGGCCCTCGCGCAGCGCACATGATGGTCCTCAGCCATCGGCCGCAACTGCTGCGGCGCCGCGCAGAGCTCGGCCGCGAACTCACAGCGGGGTCGGAAGCGGCACCCGACGGGAACGGTGCCCGGGAGGGGCGGGCTGCCCGGGATGCCACGCCGGACCACCCCCACCGTGCGCAGGTCGGGCACGCAACGCAGCAGCGCCCGGGTGTAGGGGTGCAGCGGCGATCGGAGCAGCTCGGACGCGGGCCCGGACTCGAGGACCTGGCCTGCGTACATGACCACCACCCGATGGCAGAGGCGTGCCACCAGGCCCAGGTCATGGCTGATGAACAACACGGCGATCTGGGACTCGACGGCCAGACGCCGGATGAGGCGAATGATCTCGTCCTGGATGGTGACGTCGAGGGCGGTCGTGGGCTCATCGGCGATCAAGAGGCGGGCCCCGGAGGCGATCGCCATCGCGATCATCACCCGCTGACACATGCCGCCCGACAGCTCGTGCGGATACTGTCGGAGCCGGCGTCCCGGGTCGGGCAGGCCTACGGTGCGCAGCAGTTCGACCGCCCGCGCCCGGGCATCGGATCGGGTCAGGTCCTGATGTGCTCGGATCGCTGCCACCAGCTGCGCCCCCACCGTGAAGACGGGGTTCAGCGCCGCCACCGGCTCCTGGAAGATCATGCCGACACGGGCGCCACGGACCTGATGCATCTCCGCTTCCGTGAGATCGAGCAGCTCCTGCCCGCCCAGCCGGATCGAGCCGGTCAGACGTGCCCCCCTGGGCAGGAGACGGAGAATGGAGAGCGCGGTCATGGTCTTCCCGCTTCCGCTCTCGCCGACCACCCCTAGCACCTCACCCTGCTCGATGTGCAGGGAAAGATCGTCGAGGATCGGCACCATCTGCCCGTTGCGCGGTAACGTGAGCCCGAGCCCCGAGACCACCAGGTACGGCTCAGGCCGTCCGCCGCCGGCCGAGGCCTGCCGATAGGGCTGAGCCGGTCGGCCGAGCACCGTGCTCATCGCGGTTGCCCCCCAGCCGGATCGGCTGAGGAGATCCATCGATCCTGCCGCCTCACCTCTCCCTCCGAGACGGTCCTCACCTGGCCGCTCAGGTCCAGCCCGGGACCACGGTCGCAAACGATCCCCCTAGGCCCACCGCACACAGCACTGTTGGGCACCGAGTAGTAGACTAGCATGCCACGGCTTCTTTGAAGCCGCTCTTCTCTAGGCTGAGGCAGCGCCTACGAGGCCGCCGAGGCCTCGGTCTCCTCCACCATCGCCTTGTAGCGTTCCTGGGAAGTCCGCAGGTGTCGCACCAGCGCTGCCACCGCGGCCTCCGGATCCCTGGCCGCCAGCCCCTCTACGATGGCAGCGTGCTCGTCGACCACCGCCTCCCGCTCTGAGGCCGGACGGGTAGAGGTGCCCAACCAGAGGATGCCGCGCAGGGAGTGGATGATGGCGGCGGTGCGGTGGAGGCCCGCGGTCTCGGCCATGAAGCGGTGGAACCCCTCGTCCAGGTCCTGGAAGGTGATGGGGTCCTCGACCACCCGGCGTTGCCGCTCCAGGAAGTCACGCAGCGTCGCCAGCGACTCCTCCTCCACGGCCGGCGCTAGCTTGCGCAGGACGTTCGTCTCCAGCAGGATCCGAAGCTCGTAGAACTCCTCGAATTCCGACTGCGGGATCTGTCGCACCCGGAAGCCACGCTGGGCCACGATCTCGACGATCCCCTCCAGCTCAAGCTGAAGCAGGGCATAGTGGGTGGGGGTTCGGGAAACGCCCAGCAAACCGGCCAGCCAGGCCTCGGAGTAGTATCGGTCGGGGACCAGCTCCCGGTTGATGATGGCGATGCGGATCGAGCGATAGGCACGGTCAGCCAACGTATCTCGTGACGGGCCCTCGATGCGCAACCCGCCGGAGACCAGCGGCGTTCGCTCGACCGTTTCCATCGCAGTTACTCTAACCCGGCCACGACCTCGCCTGGCCCGTTCACGATAGAGAAACGATAGAGGAGGGAGCCCCCCGCGGTGCCGACCTGATCGGCGAGGCCCGCCGGAGGGAGGACTGGGAGCGTCCCCGCTGCATCGAGGCCGGGCTTGGCCTGCTCGGCGCGCCCAGGTTCTGCCCAGGCCTCCCCCCACAGCCCCCGGCCCGACCTGACAGGCGGTCCGCCGGTTGGCGACGAACGAGGACGCCCACCCGGTCATGGGTCTCGGTGCCGCCGCGTGCGACCGCCGTTCGATGGGTGCCGATGCGCCTACCTCAGGAAGGCCGAAGGTGCGACCGACCCTAGGCGGACGCGCGCCAGATCGGGCCTATCGTGGCCGTCGGCGAGTCCGGGCCTCTCCTACGAACCCAGCCGGCGCCACCGGCCACCGTCCCTCAGCGTCGGCCATCCAGCAGCGCCCGCAGCCGCTCGACAGCCGCCTCCGCGACCAGCGGCGTCACCCCCGCTTGCCGCACCATCTCGGCTGCCGCCTCCATCTCCTCCACCCGTCGCCGCGCATGCGCCCGACTTCCCTCCACCAGCCGCCCCACCAGGGCGGCATCCGCCCCCTCGAACTCCCGCGCGATCTCTCCCTCCAACCACTCCCAGCAGCCGTGGGCCCTGGCTGCCTCCAGGGCCTCGATCACCGCGGCCGCCATCCCTTTCATGAACACGCTCCGCAACAGCTTCCTGGCCGAGGCCAGGCCCGCCGGGCCGTCGAGCACCTCCACCGGCATCCCGTAAGGCCTCATCAGGTCGGCGAAACGAGAGGCACCGGAGCCAGAGGCAAGGCATGGGGTCCGGATGCCAGCCCGAGGCACAGGTCCCAGGAGGGCCACATCGGCGAAGGCGGCGTCGTGCCCCTCGACCAACCTCCCCACCTCGCCTTTGCGGTCGGGGGCAGCGGTGTTGAGGTCAGCGAAGACGCAGCCCGGCCGCAGGACCGGGAGCACCGAGGAGGCTGCCCTCAGCGCCGCGCTGGCGGCGTTGACGCTGAGCACCAGATCGGCCCCATCGGCCGCCGCCTGAGGGCTCTCAACCACCGGCAGCCCGGAGACATCGCCCCGAGGGGCCGGATCCCACCCCCGCACCCGCGCTCCCGACTGATGGAGATCGCGGCAGAGGCGCGAGCCCGCCTCCCCGAGGCCCAGGACGGCGATCACGGGAACGTCCTCAGCGACCATCGGCTCCTACCTCACCTCCAACTCCGGCTGCCGAGAGCGTCGCCGCACGACCTGCGTTCTTCGCATGCGCCTCCAGGATCTCGACCAAGGCGCGCGCCAGCTCGGCGTTGCGCCCATCGGAGCGGAGAACCGCAGCCACCACTCGCCGGGGCGGCTTCTCCGGGGTGAGGCAGAGTATCGTCAGCCCCGCCGCCATCCCACGCCAGGCCAACGAGCGAGGCATGATCCCCACCCCCACCCCAGCCGAGATCAGCCTCAGCATGACCTCCACGGCCCCGGTCTCGGCCGCGACGATGGGCGTGTAGCCAACCTCCTGGAACCAGTCGTCGACCACGCGGCGAATGTTGTAGCCGGTTGGGAAGGTGATCAGGTGGGTACGGCGCAGGTCCTCCTGGCTGACGGAGGCGAGCTGGCTCAGGGAATGGCCAGCCGGCACCAGGGCTACCAGGTCCTCATCCATGAGCACGATCTGGGTGAGCTCGTGGTGACGGGAGCGGGCCGGAGCCGAAGGCCGGAGGCTCACCACGCCCAGGTCGAGCTGATCGCTGGCCACCCCCACCAGGATCTCGTTCACGCCGCGGTAGGGGTTGACTTGGATCTGGACTTGGGGCTGCATTTGCACGAACTGGGCCAGGGCAGCCGGCATCCAGGACTGGAGGGGACCGAGAACCGACGCCACCCGTAGCCGCTCTTGGTAGCCGTGGCGGAAGCCCTCCAGCCCTTCCCGGATCTCCGCAGCCCGAGCCAGCAGCGCCTCCGCCTGGTGCAGCAGGTACTCGCCGGCGGGGGTGAGGCTGATGCCGGTGTGACGCCGGAGGAAGAGCGCCGACCCACACTCACGCTCCAGCTGCAGGATCTGCTCGCTGAGCGCCGACTGCGTCATGTTGAGCGCCTCGGCGGCGGCGGTGAAGGTGCCCCTGCGGGCGATCTCGACAAAGTAGCGGTAGTGACGCAGCTCGGCCATCGTCGGAACCGAGGGCACCCTCCCAGCCGCTGCAAACATCGGGATCGCCGATGAATTGCATCGGAGCGTTCGGATTGCCCCTGACGCCATACCAGCCTACCATCGGGGGAAAGCTTCCACGGCGGGACACGGGCCAGCGAAAGCCCGTGAGGAGGGACAGATGGGCACATTCCGGATCGTTCCCCACCAGCGCCTGCAGGAGTGGGTGGCAGAGGAGAAAGGGTACTTCGCCTCCGAGGGGCTCGACTACGAATTCGTGGCCATCCCTGAGTTCCGCGACCTCGGCTCCCGGCCAGCGGCCGATGGAGGACCGGACGAGGTGGTGTACGGTGCCTTCGAGTCGATGCAGGCTGGCCGTGCCTGCGAGGTGAGCGGGGCTTGTCACTGGGCGATCAACGCCACCTCCGCGACCGGGCAGGGTCGGATGTGGGGGCGAGCCTACAGCGTGGCCCCGGGCGGCATCTACGTACGGCCCGAGTCGCCGGTACGGCGGCCCGAGGACCTGGCCGAGGTCGAGATCGCGGTCGGCCTCCACTCCGGCAGCCACTTCTCGACGCTGCAGGCACTGGAGGGGATCCTCCCCCTGGAGCGAGTTCGGTTGCGCTTCGCCGGCGCCCCTCTGGATCGTCTGCGTCTGATGCTCGAGGGGAGGCTGGAGGCCACCAACGTCTTCGGGCCACCGAGCTACGTCCTGGAGCAGCATGGCTTCCGGAAGGTGCTGGACACCACGTTCATGGTCAGCTTCCTGGTCACGGGCGATGCCACGGCCGACGACATGGAGCGTTACGTGAACGCGCTCCTTCGCGCGCAACGCGACATCGACCTCGAGCCCCAGCGCTACAAGCACTACTACCTGCGCGAGCTCCCGGAGTGGCTGCACCCCATGGTCGACGTGCGCACCTTCGGACTGGGAGAGCGGATCGTGTTGGAGCCATACACCAAGAGCGTCTACGAGCACACCCAGCGCTGGCTGATCGACCTCGGGCTGCTGCCGCTCGACCCCCAGGGCCTGCGACCGTACGAGGAGGCGGTGCTCACCTGAGCCCAAGGAGGCGACATCAGGCGACCCGACCCGCGGGTCGGGCGGTGTCAGCCCCCCCGGCCCGCCGTCCCGATAGGAGCGAGATGTCGGTTGCGGGCTACGACCGCCTCCGCCAGGGTCCAGCCGTGGCGGATGAGCTGGAGCGCGTCAGGGACGACGAAGCCGGCCTCGCGCCACGCCATCACCTCCTGGATGGACACCCCCGTCTCCTTCGCCTCGCAGGCATCGGCAGCGGTGAAGCCATGGGCTTGCCAACGACGGATCTCCGCCGCCGTCAGCTCCATCGTCCGGGCCCGGATGGCATCCCGGATCGGCACCCCCTCCTGCGCCCATCGCCGTGCCTCCTCTGCGGAGAGGCCATGCTTCTTCGCCCAGTAGACCTCGAGCGGACGGAACGGCTTCCACTCAAGCACGTCGGCAACCGTCAGGTGGAACCCGATGGCGTCCTCGACCTCCGAGTCGTCCAGCCCGGTCGCGCTCCAGTCGTCTCCGTTCCTTGTCATCGTCGTCCCTCGCGCCGGTTCCATGGTCAGGCGATCGCCACTGATCATAGGGCTGTTGGGACGGGTGGGACCCTCGCCAACTCGAACCTAGGGAGGAAGAACCGTGCTCAGTGAGGACAAGAACCGGCTCCTCTGCGAGACCGGGCCAGGGACCCCGATGGGGGAGCTTCTGCGCCGGTACTGGCAGCCGATCGCGGGCGAGGCCGAGCTCGATGAGCGCCCCATCAAGCCAGTCCGCATCATGGGCGAGGACCTGGTGCTGTACCGGGACCGTTCGGGGAAGCTTGGCTTGGTCGACCGACACTGCCCCCACCGCCGGGCCGATATGTCCTACGGCTTCGTCGAGGATTGCGGGCTGCGCTGCAACTACCACGGCTGGCTGTTCGATGAGACGGGCCGCTGCCTCCACCAGCCTTTCGAGGAGATCGCGCACCCCCACGCCAGGTTCAAGGACAAAGTGCGGATCAAGGCCTACCCCGTGCAGGCCAAGGCGGGCATCGTCTGGGCCTACATGGGGCCTGAGCCAGCCCCTCTCCTCCCTGACTGGGACCGCTTCTACGACCAGGGCTACAAGCAGGTGGTGCTCTCCTACGTCCCCTGCAATTGGTTCCAGTGCCAGGAGAACTCCATCGATCCAGTGCACTTCGAGTGGCTCCACACCAACTGGTCGATGGTGCTGCGTGGGGAGCAGGGCCCGTACGGCCCCACCCACACCCGGCTCGGGTTCGACGAGTTCGACTATGGATTCGTCTACCGGCGAGTCCGGGAGGACACGACCGAGGAGGACGAGCTCTGGACCACCGGTCGCGTCTGCCTTTGGCCGAACTGCCTCTACACCGGCCACTTCGAGTGGCGCGTGCCCATCGACGACGAGAACACCCTGAGCGTGGGCTGGTTCATCGACCCCCTGCCCGGGGACGAGCCGTTCGAGCAGGAGCGCATCCCCTGCTGGACCGCCCCGGTCGAGGACCCGCGGACCGGCCGGTGGATCGACTCCCACATCATGAACCAGGACTTCGTGGCCTGGGTTGGGCAGGGCCGGGTCGCCGATCGGACCAAGGAGCACCTGGGCGAGAGCGACCGTGGCATCCTCATGATGCGCAAGCGGATGTTCGAGGAGATGGAGGCGGTCAAGGAGGGGCGTGACCCCAAGGGGACGATCCGAGACCCAGCCCTCAACCACCGGGTCCACCTCCCCGTGATCCGATCGCGCCCACCCCGACCCGAGGACGGCCCACCCCCGTTCCCGTTCCTCGCCGGCCAGCCACAAGCGATCGTCGACGAGATCCGTGCGCTGTGGGAGGCCCGTTCCCAAACCCTCAAGGAGGACGCCCTACGATGACCACGCCACGACCGATCGCGCGGGCCGAGACCGTCGGCAGCCTTCTCCGCCCGCCCGAGCTGCTCGCCGCTCGGCGGGAGTTCGAGGCGGGCAGGGTCACGCGCGAACGGGTCCGGGAGCTGGAGGACGCCGCGGTGCTGGACGCCATCCGGCTCCAGGAGTCGGCGGGGCTGGACGTGATCACCGACGGCGAGATGCGGAGGGGCGGATGGACCGTCACCACCGAGGCGCTGGACGGATTCGAGCCCCGCGAGGGCGGCCCCGGCCTGACCTGGCACGATCAGCACGGCACCTTCTCCCAACCGATCGTCCAGGCGGCAGGGGGATACCCCACGGTGGTGCGCCCGATCGCTCCCCGTCGTGACCTGACCGAGGAGTACGCCTTCCTTGCCCGCCACGCTCGGGTTCGCACCAAGTACTGCATGCCCGCCCCCAGCTACCACCGGCGGTTCTGGTATCGAGAGCACTCCTCGGCCGCCTACCCGACGTGTGAGGAGTTCCTCATCGCTGTTCGTGACTACCAGCGAGCGGTGCTGACCCGATTGATCGAGCTCGGCTGCGACTACGTGCAGCTCGACGCGCCCAACTACGGCACGCTGTGTGACCGTGACAACCGTCGGATGCTTGAGGCCAGGGGCCACGACCTGGAGGCCGAGCTGGCCTTCGACGTCGAGCTCGACAGCTCGCTCTTCGACGGCTTCGAGGGCATCACCCGCGCCCTCCACGTCTGCCGAGGCAACGCCGCCGGCCGCTGGCACTCCAGTGGCGGCTATGGCGTCATCGCCGAGCAGCTCTTCCCAAAACTCCGGGTGGACGTCCTGCTCCTGGAGTACGACAGCGAGCGTGCCGGGGGCTTCGAGCCGCTGGCTTGCATCCCCCCAGGGACCATCGCCGTCCTGGGCCTGCTGACCACCAAGTCGGGAGCGGTCGAGGAGGAGGCGGTGATCGAGCGTCGGATCCAAGAAGCGGCCAGGGTCAAGCCGCTTGAGGAGCTGGCGCTGAGTCCCCAGTGCGGCTTCGCTTCGGTGGCCGTGGGCAACCCGGTCACCCCCGAGCAGCAGCGGGCCAAACTCGAGCTGGTCGGTCGGGTTGCCCACCGGATCTGGGGCTAGATGAGGGATGCCGAACGCTCCAGCGGTCGTAGGCGACCGGCGAGCGCCCATCCGAGGCCACGACGAGCGGGCCTGGAGGCGTCGGACGGCGAGGCGGTCGGCCGGGACCCCGCCAGACGCCCGGTCCGAGGAGGAGGTCGTCGATGGTGAGGGACCGTGCCGTGACGAGGGGGTCGGGGTCGTGTCCCACCCCTCACGTCCCGGCGCCCTCGCCGTGCTGATCACGGCCCGCCGTCTCGGCGTAGCCGATTCGGCGTCGATCATCTAGCCGTCGCCCAGCCGAGGTCGGCAGGACGGAACCGCCTGAGGCGGCCGACCCACGATCGGCCGCCTCAGGATGGCCCTCACTCCTCCCAGCGGCCACCCACGCCCCCATCCGGGGCTGGCGCCCGCGATCCAAGGCAAGCCCCTTCGCCACCGAGCCACGGCTCGGAGCACGGCCCCGCCGAGGCGGAGCTCGACGAGGCCAGCCTCAGAGGCCGCTGACCAGCCGGGGGGTGGTCAGCTCGAAGGCCTCGACGTACCTGGTCTCAGGGCCAGCGCCGAAGTACCGAGCCTGGACCGCGCGTTGCAGGCCACGCTCCCGATAGTGGTCGCGTAGGTACGACTGCGCCGCCATGGCCGCCATCGCCTCCTCCTTCCGCTCGGCAACCGGCGTGTAGTCCACGAACGTATTGGGGCGAAACCCGCATTGCTCGGGGTGATGTGGCTCGAACAGGTACATGCGCGGCGGCGGGATGGTCACGAAGGCGCTGGCCACGCCCGCGGCCCCCATCGCGATCTTCCGCGCCCGGTCCGTCGCCGCGAAGGCCACCGGATGGTCGGGGTTGAAAGGGTCCGCCGGGGTATGGGTGATGATGACGTCGGGGCGGAGTTCCCGCATCAGCTCGACCAGGCGACTCACCGCCTCAGCTGGCACCTCGAGCGGGTAGTCACCAAGGTCAAAGGCCACGAGCTCGGCGCCAATGGCCGCTGCAGCTCGTGAGCACTCCTGGTGCCGGATGCGCTTGACGTTCTCCACGGTCTGCCCAGGCTGCCTCCACAGGTCGCCGGACTCGCCTCGCTCTCCGTAGGAGAGAGCAACCACCGTTGCGCGCCAGCCCGCGGTGGTGTGCAGGGCCACCGTGCCAGCGGCGCGCCAGACGAAGTCGGCAGCATGAGCGCCGACCACCAACAGGGAACCAGGTCGGGTACCAGTTGCGGCCACCGCCTCATCATAGGGACCTTCAATCGGGACCTGGGCAGACGGGCACCGGGCACAAGAGTGGGGCCAAGCCTGAGGGGCCAAACATCGGCGATGCCGATCCTAGCGATCGGCCCGCGGGGATGGACAGCCCCTCCGCTCGTACCTAGCATTGGCCTACCCCGTGATCGCGGGGCATCATGGGGTGCTAGGAGTGAGGTGGAGCGACGGCCGGGCGGTGGCCGGCCCTCAAGGTTGACGGAAGGAGGCAGGGTTGGGTAAACGGCAGACGCTCGAGATCCCAGGCGTGACGCACTCGGCGCCCATCCCCATGGGCGTCAAGATCGGGAATCTGGTCTTCTCCTCGGGCATCATGGGCAGGGACCCCGCCACCGGCACGCTGCCCGACGATCCCGCCCGTCAAACCGAGTTGATGTTCCAGAACATGCGCACGCTCCTGGAGCAGGCGGGAGGAAGTCTCGACGACATAGCACACGTCACGGTCTTCGTCAAGGACGACGCCTATCGTGAGCACCTCAACCGCGAGTGGTTGAAGGCCTTCCCGGAGGAGCACAACCGGCCGGCCCGCCACACGCTGCTCTGGAACCTCTCGGGCGGCATGCTGATCCAGTGCGAGCTGGTCGCCGTCCTTGACTGAACGCTTGGGAAGAGGAGTCGCGACATGATCATTGACATCCACGGGCACGTATCCGCCCCAGCCGAGCTCTACGCCTATAAGTCCCTGCTCCTAGCCAGCCGGGGCTACCACGGCAAGGGCAACCCTGGCATCAGCGACGAGCGCTTGCACCAGGCGGTCCAACACCACTTGGAGCTGCTTCGGAACGTCGGCACCGACGTTCAGTTCCTCTCGCCTCGCCCCTTCCAGCTCATGCATTCAGAGACGCCGGAGTCCATCGTCCGCTGGTGGGTCGAGGCGAACAACGACGTGATTGCCCGTCAGTGCAAGGCCTATCCGGACGTCTTCCGTGGGGTCTGCGGGCTTCCGCAGACGCCCAACGGCAGCATCCAGGCCTGCGTCGAGGAGCTGGAGCGTTGCGTGAAGGAGCATGGCTTCATCGGCTGCCTGATCAACCCCGATCCCACCGAGGGCACTGGGTTGATGCCCACGCTGGACAACGAGTATTGGTATCCGCTGTACGAGAAGATGGTGGAGCTGGACGTGCCCGGCCTGATCCACTCCACGGCCTGCAGGAATTTCCGAGAGTCCTACAGCGCCCACTTCATCACCGAGGAGAGCATCGCCGTCCTCAACCTTTGCAAGAAGGAGAGTCGCGTCTTTGAGGACTTCCCCAACTTGCGGCTCATCGTCTCGCATGGAGGCGGCTCGGTGCCCTACCAGATCGGCCGCTGGCGTGCAGCACGTCTGCGCGAGCAGGCCTCCAACCCCTCCCTGGAGTCGTTCGACGAGAGCCTGCGGCGCCTCTACTACGACACCGTCCTCTACAACCAGGAATCGTTGGAGCTCCTCTTCCGCATCGTCGGCACCGACCGTTGCCTGTTCGGGACCGAGAACCCTGGCTCGGGTTCGGCCAAGGACCCCGTCACCGGGGCGTGGCTGGACGACCTGAAACCGGTGATCGAGCGCATCTCCTGGCTCAGCGAGACGGACCGCGAGCGCATCTTCGAGACCAACGCGCGCGCTGTCTTCCCTCGCTTCCAGGTGTCGGCGCGCGTCTGAGGGCATCCGTGCCGACCCCACCGATCCCGGCCGAACAGGGTCCGGCGACGGCCCCCAACGGGGGTCGAGCCGGGCCGCGTCCTGGGGCATCGGTGGTGCTCTCCGCCCGGGGCCTGACCATGCGCTTCGGCGGCTTCGTCGCCATCGACGACGTGGACCTCGACATCCACGAGGGCGAGCTGCACGCGCTGGTCGGGCCCAACGGGGCAGGCAAGAGCACATTGCTCAACCTGCTGGGGGGTCAGCTCTTGCAGACCTCGGGGGAGATCCGATTCATGGGGCGCCCGCTGGGCTCCAGCACCCCGCCCGTCCGGGCCCGGATGGGGATCGGGCGCTCCTTCCAGCTCACCTCCGTGATCCCCGGCTTCAGCTGCCTGGAGAACGTGGTCCTGGCCGTCGAGGCCCAGCGCCGCATGTTCTCCCTGTTGCGCCCCCGTACCCGTCCCTCCGATCTCGCCCACGCCCACCAGCTGCTCGACCTGGTCGGGCTCGGGCCACACGCCCACACCCCCGCCGAAGCCCTCGGGCACGGTCAGCAGAAGCAGCTCGAGGTCGCCATCGCCCTCGGTAGCCGGCCCCGGGTCCTGCTCCTGGACGAGCCCACCTCCGGCCTCACCGAGCACGAGCGCCTTTCGCTGGGCACGCTGCTGCAGCGGGTGGTCCAGCATGCCACCATCGTCATGGCCGAGCACGACGTGGACTTCGTCCGCCGCATCGCGACCGCGGTGACCGCTTTCAACCTGGGGCGGAAGATCGCCGAGGGGAGCGCGGAGGAGGTGTTCGACACCCCGGAGGTGAAACAGGTGTTCCTGCGGAGCGGCGAGTGATGCTCGAGCTGCGTGACCTCCATTCCTACTACGGGCGCAGCCACATCATCCAGGGCATCTCTCTCCAGGTCGGGCAGGGCGAGGGGGTCGGGCTCGTCGGCCACAACGGCGTGGGCAAGACCACGACGCTGAAGTCGATCATGGGGCTAGGGCCACGGACCCAGGGTCACGTCGCCTTCGACGGTCGGGAGCTCCGAGGCCTGCCGGTCCACGCCCGGGCCCGGCGTGGGCTCGGCTTCGTGCCCGACTCGGAGGCGGTCTTCCCCACCATGACCGTGGAGGAAAACATTCGCACCGGCGCCTTCCTCAAGGCCAGGGGGGATCAGCAGGTGTGCCTCGACGCCGCCTACGAGCTCTTCCCCGTGCTGGCCGAGCGCCGCAACCAGCTTGCCGGCACCCTCAGCGGCGGCCAGCAGAAGATGCTGGCCCTGGCCCGTGGCCTGGCCTTGCGTCCGCGGATGATCCTGGTCGACGAGCCCAGCGAAGGCCTCATGCCGATCAACGTCGACTTCATCGCCAGAGCGCTGCGACGCGCCGTCGAGGAGGGCATGGGCGTGCTCGTGGTCGACGCCTCCTTCCACCTCCTCAAGATGGTCTGCAGCCGGCTGTACGTGATGAAGCGCGGGGTGATCACAGGCGAGTACCGGCTGGACGAGTTCGCGACCGCCGATCAGCTGGTCGCAACCTACCTGAAAGGAGAGGATTGAGGCCATGGACGCCATGGTGGTGGCGGCGCTCAACGGACTGGTGGTGGGTGCCTCGATCGCCTTGGTCGCCGCCGGGCTGGCGCTGCTCTTCGGCGTGCTAGGGATCCTCAACTTCGCCCAAGGCGACTTCTTTATGCTGGGCACGTACGCGGTCTGGCTGGCCCTCGCCCATGGGCTCAGCTTCTGGCTCGGGGTGGTGCTGTCCGTGGTCGTGATTGGGCTGGCCGGGGGACTGGGGCTGATGGCCATGCTCTGGCCGCTGCGCGACCGCGCCCACGCGCTGGTCTTGCTCGCCACCTTGGCCTTGAGTCTGATCATCGAACAGCTGGTCACCAACGTCTTCGGCGCCAGCTCCCGGACGGTACCGGCACCGATCGGGGCGCGGATCGCGATCGGTGACACCGACTATCCCGTCTACGACCTGGTGGTCGTAGGCGCAGCCGCCATCATCCTCGCTGGCGGCTTCATCTTCCTCAAGTACCTCAAGTACGGCATCTGGCTACGAGCGGTGGCCGAGAATCGCCGAATGGCGAGCATCCTGGGCGTGCCGGTCTCGCGCGTCTATGCCCTTGCCTTCGTGATCAGCGCCGGCCTGGCTGCCGTCGCCGGCTCGCTGCTGGCCCCCCTTGTCTCCGTCTACCCGACGGTGGGCTTGGACACCAACCTGAACGCCTTTATCGTGGTCATCGCCGGCGGCCTGGGCAACTTCCGGGGGGCTGCCCTGATCGCGCTGGGCCTAGGGGTGGTGGAGTCACTGGGCTCGATCTGGATCCGAGGCGAGGCGGTCCAGATTCTGATCTTCGCCCTGGTGATCCTGCTCCTGGTCCTGCGTTCTCGGCGCCAGCTCGTGCTGGTCAGGCTCTAGGACGGTAGGAGGGAAGGATGAGCAGCATCTGGCGTGCCCGGGCCATGGGGCTGAGCGCGCCTGGGGTGGTGGCCATCGTGCTCTTCTTCGCGGCGCTCTTCTTGGTGCCCCCGCTATATGGCCAGTACCTTCCCCAGCGGGTCTCCGACTATCTGATCTTCGGCCTGCCCGCCTTGGCCGTGGCGCTCATCGCCGGCCACGCTCGTCTCTTGAACGTCGGCGTGGGCGCCACCTTCGGGGTCAGCGCTTACACGGTCGCCATCCTCAGCCAGCACGGGGTGCTCAACCCCCTGCTGCTCATGCTGGCCTCGCTTGCCGCCGGCCTCCTGGTTTCGATGCTGTTCGCCGTCTACGCGGTGGTGTCCTCCGGTCTGGAGTACCTGCTGCTCACCCTCCTTACCACCTCGGCCTTCTTCACCCTCCCCCTGCTCTTCACCAAGCTGACGGGAGGCGAGAACGGCCTGAGCGTGAAGGGAGCGGTCCAGATCTCGTTCGGGCTCGATCCGTTGCAGGGGAACGGGTTCTACTGGTTCCTCTGCGGGATCACGGCCTTCTGGTGCCTGCTCTCCTGGTACTTGCTGACGTGTCGGGCAGGGCGGGCCATGATCGCCATCGGGCGCAACCCGGTTCGGGCCGCCGCCATGGGCTACTCCGTGTACACCTACCAGGTCGCGGTCACCCTCTACTCGGGCCTGATCGCGGCCTCGGCGGGGTGGCTGTATGCCCTAGCGCATGCCTTTGTGTTCCAGGATCTGCTCGGGCTGAACGACTCGGTCAACTTCGTCCTGTACTCGCTGGTGGGGGGAGTGGACACCATCCTCGGTCCGCTGATCGGCACGGCCGGGTTGCGTTACCTGGGGGAGTACCTGGGCCAGCAGAGTACCCAGTCACAGCTCTACGTCGGGGTGGCCCTGTTGATCGTCGTGTACGCGCTGCCGGCCGGCGTGCTCGGGGCAGCACGGCAGCTCTGGCAGTTGCGGCGCCGGGTGCGGGCCGGGGCAGCGGCCCCCTCAGAAGCGCTGGGAGCGGTGCTAGCTCAGGAGGTGGAGATCGACAGCTTGTTTCGGGGAGCGACGGAGGAGTAATCGGACGGGAGTCCTAGGTCAGAGCGGACCACATCGTGAGAGAAGGGAGGAAGCGACGTTGCGAGGACAGCAGCAGGACAGCAGGGACGTGAGGGGCTCGAGCCCGCAAGGCGGCCTCTTCAGGCGCTGGCGACCGCTGGTCGCGGCCCTCGTCGGGCTGGTTGCGGTCGTCGCCTGCGGTGGCGGGGGAGGAGGCACCCAGCAAGCCTCGGGACCACCGATCAAGATCGGCGTTCTCGACGACAACGTGCCGCTGACCGCGGTCGAAGGGGCCGAGATGCGTGTCAACACTGACCTGGCCGTGGCCCAGATCAACGCCGCCGGTGGCATCCACGGCCGCAAGCTGCAGCTAGTCTACGCCGACCCCAAGGGCCAGCCCGACGAGGCCGTCAGCCTCGCCCAGCAGCTGGTTCAGCAGCAGGGCGTGGACGTGCTGGTCGGGGCCGTGCTCAGTAGCGAGTGCCTGGGCGTCGAGAACCTGGTGCCAAGGCTGCAGGTCGTCTACCTGTCCTCGACCGGCTGCGCGGCCGAGGACTTCACCAGCAAGCAGTGCAACCTGTACAGCTTTCGGGTCTCCCCTGAGGGGCGTCAGACCGTCATCCCGCTCGCCCGCTACATCGTCGACACCTACGGCAAGAAGTGGTCGATCATCTACCCTGACTACGCCCTAGGGCAGTCCTTGCTCGCTGCCTACAAGGTGGGGTTGGAGGCGGTCGGTGGCGAACTCACCCAGATCATCCCCATCCCGGAGAACGAGACCAACATGACCCCCTACATCACCAAAATCGCCACCGACGGGTCGGTCAACGGTCTGATCAACGCTGAGGTCGGTGGGGATCTGCCTCGGGCCTCGCAGACGATCGCGCAGTTCGGCATTAACCAGAAGATGCCGATCGTGGGCGTGTTCGGGAAGGAGCGCTTCGCGGGCGTCTATCCGTCCTCGTTGAACGGTGACATCGGCCAGTCCCCAGAGCTGTCTGACTCCAACAACAAGTACGACAAGGCCTACCACGAAGCCTTCCGCAAGCAGCTGGCCAAGGAGGACCCCAACATCATCAGCACCTTGGGGGGCCTTGATAAGGCGGTCCCAGGGGACCTCGGCTACGAGGCCTACACGACCATGACCGCCCTCAAAGAGGCCATGCTCAAGGTTAACTTCACGGGCAAGCAGGACACCCAGAAGCTCATCCAAGCGCTGTCCACCTTGAAGGCCAAGCAGGGGCCGGACTTCCCCGGCGGCGACTTCGTCATGAACCCCACCGACCATCAGGGGGCACAGACCACCTACATCGCCAAGATCAACGGGCAGAACGAGCAGGTCCTGGCCACCTTCGCGCCCAACCAGCTCCCGCCCATCGGGAACTGCCAGGTCAAGTAAGCTGCGAACCCGGGATCTCCAACGGGAGCCGGGCCAATGGCCCGGCTCCACCCCGGCCGCACTCCCCTCCCCGACCGGAGCCCCCGGTCAGGCCCCGAGCCACCGGCCGAGAAGTAATGAGGAGGCAACTTTGGATTTGGACGACCTCATCGACGAGTTCAAGCGCCACTCGACCACCACGCTCAGCGACGCCATGGACCGGCTCGGGATCGCCGGCCAGGTCTTCGGCATCACCCCCTTGGACCGTCGCTTCCGATTGGCCGGCCCCGCCTTCACCGTGCGCACGATCCCGGTGGCGGTGATCAGCGGCACCGTCGGGGACTACATCGATGACGTGCCTCCTGGGAGCATCGTCGTGCTCGACAACGGGGGCCGCCTCGACGCCACGGTGTGGGGGGACATCCTGACCATCATGGCTCACCGCAAGGGTCTCGGCGGCACCGTCATCCACGGCGTCTGCCGGGACGCCTCCCGGAGCCTGGAGCTGGGGTACCCGATCTTCAGCCGGGGGGTGTACATGCGCACCGGCAGAGGACGGGTGCAGGCCGACGGCTACCAGGTACCGGTCTCCTTGGGCGAGGTGCGCGTGGAGCCTGGGGACATCGTGGTCGGGGACGCCGACGGGGTGGTGGTCGTGCCCCAACAACGCCAGGAGGAGGTGCTCTCCGCGGCCCGTGAGATCGCCGAGGCCGAAGACCGCATCCGGCGCGAGATCGAGCAGGGCAGCCGCCTGGATGAGGCGCGCCGTCGACACCGTTACTTCCAGCTCCAGACCCGGGAACGCCCATGATCCTCATCACCGGAGGGATGGGCTTCATCGGGCTCCACACCGCCCGCAGCTTCCTCGACGCAGGCGAGCCCGTCGTGCTCACCCGCTTCCGCGCTTGGCGGCTCCCCCGCTTCCTGGAAGGTGAGCTAGGCACGCAGCTGCAGGTGGAGCCGCTCGACCTCGCCGACGGCTGGGCGGTGCTGGACCTCCTCCGGCGACGTTCGGTGACCAGCATTGTGCACCTGGCCGCGCCCGCGCCGGGGTCGAGCCCTGCCCAGTCGTATCGTTCCGGGCTCCTAGGCCTGATCAACGTGCTGGAGGCGGCCCGTCAGCACGGCGTCCGTCGCGTGTCGCTGGCCAGTTCGGTGTCGGTTTACGCCAATGCCGGGCCGGGCCCCTGGCGAGAGGAGATGCCGCTCCCGATGGAGTCGGATGGGCACATCGCAGCGGAGAAGAAGGCCATGGAGGCCCTTGCCCTGCACTTCGCTGATCGCACCGGGGTGGATGTCCGGATCATGCGGCTGGCGATGATCTACGGTCCCCTCTACCACAGCATGGCTAACCTTCCGAGCCGATTGTGTCTGGCCGCAGTCCGTGGCCAACCACCGCGTCTCGACGACCTCCGGGTCGGGACCCCCTACGCCCAGGAGACCGCCGACCTCTGCTACGTCAGGGACTGCGCCGCCGGCATCCGATCGCTCCACCTCTCCGACCGTTTGTCGCACCGTGTCTACAACGTCGGCGGTGGCCGTGCAGTCACCAACCAAGAGCTGGCCGAGGCTGTTCGCAAAGCCATCCCTACCGCCGAGGTCTCGCTCCCATCGTGCCCACCTCGTCCAGACGCGCGGCAGGCGTACATGGACATCTCCCGTATCCAGCAAGACACGGGCTACGCGCCTCGTTACGATCTCATCAACGGCGTCGCCGACTACGTCGCGTGGTTGCGAGAGGAGCCACAGTGACCAAGCGCAATCGGCCCTGCCGATCCTAGCGATCGACGAATCCTGTTGGACAGGGGAGATCGTTACCTCTAGCATGAGACCAATCCAAGCGATGCACGCGGCTCAAGGTTGCGTCGAGGCATTCCGCCCGCGATGAGCGAACTCAATCGACCGCCGTCAGCGGAAGCCTGGGCAGCCATCCAGGGGGCCATCGACCTCCATGTTCACGTTGGCCCGGACGTCATTCGGCGCCGCATCGACGACGTCGATCTGGCCAGAGAGTTCCGCGACCACGGCCTGGCCGGGTTCGTGCTCAAGTCGCACTACATGCCCACGGCCGAACGTGCCGCGGCAGTGCAACGGGCGGTGCCTGAGGTTCGGGCACTGGGCGCGGTGGCGCTCAACCACGCGGTGGGGGGGCTCAACCCGGCCGCGCTCGAGGTGTCGGCACAGCTGGGCGCGCGCATAGCCTGGATGCCCACGGTCGACGCGGCGAACGAATGGACGGGTCGTCCCCCGGGGGCACCACCCCCAGCCTGGGGTGCCTTCCACGATCAGCTCCGCCGACGCCCGGCCTACCCCTCCCCGATCTCACTGCTCCGCCCCGACGGTCGGTTGAGCGAGGCCACGAACAGCTGCCTTGAGGTCATCTCTGCCTACGACATGGTGCTGGCCACCGGCCACATCGGTCGACAGGAGATCCTGGCCCTGATACCGCGAGCTCGAGAGCTCGGCATCTCCAAGATCGTCATCACCCATGCCGAGTTTCCCAGCCTCGCGCTCACAGCCGAGGAGCAGGTGGAGCTGGCTCGCCAGGGAGCCATCATCGAGCACTGTTACACCACCGCCCACACCGGCAAGACGTCCTGGGAGACCACGTTCGCCAACATTCGCGCCACCGGGCCCGAGGTCGTCGTCATCTCAACCGACCTTGGCCAGATCGGCAACCCGCCCGTCGCGGCCGGCTTGGCCGACTTCGCTGACCGCTTGCTCCAGGTCGGATTCTCCCCCGATGCGGTGCGTCGGATGGCCGTTGAAAACCCCGGCCAGCTGATCGGCGTGACCACCTCACGTGTCATCACGTCTCCACGAGACCAGGGAGGTTAAAGCCAATGGCAGAGATCGTGCTGGGACTGGCGGCATCGCACAGCCCACAGCTGAGCACCCCTTGCGAGCTGTGGGCGATGCATGCCGAACGCGATCGACAGAACAAGGAGCTGCACTTCCGAGGCAAGGTCTACGACTACCAGGGGTTGGTCGAGGCGCGTCGAGAGGAGCACTTCGAAAGGGAGATCGACGACCGCATCTGGCTGGAGAAATACCAACGCTGCGAACGGGGGATCGATGCCCTGGCAGAGACGCTGGCCCGCGTGGGCCCGGATGCGGTCGTCATCGTCGGAGACGACCAGCGGGAGATGTTCCTCGACGACGGCATGCCAACCCTGGCCGTCTATTGGGGAGAGAGCGTCGAGTGCATCCCCAAGCCGGAGGAGGAGCTGCCGCCCTCCCTACGCCCGGCTCGATGGGCCAACTACGGGGAGCGCCGCGAGGTCTACCGCTGCGTGCCCGACCTGGGTCGTCACATCGTGGAGCAGATGATGTTGGAGCGCTTCGACGTGGCCCAGCTCCGCCAGCAGCCGGCCGAGCGCTCCATCGGCCACGCCTTCAACTTCGTCAAGATTCGCATCATGCGCGACCATCAGGCGCCGATGCTCCCGATCATGGTGAACACCTACTTTCCTCCCAACCAGCCCACGGCAGGGCGTTGCTACGCCTTCGGGAAGGCGCTCCGACGCGCCATCGAGTCCTTCGAGGGCAAGCTGAGGGTGGCGGTGGTGGCCTCCGGCGGCCTCAGCCACTTTGTGATCGACGAGGAACTCGATCATCGGGTCCTGGACGCCTTTCGCTCCCGCGACGAGGCCAGGATCACCTCCCTCCCTCAGGAGGAGCTGGTCTCGGGAACCTCGGAGATCCGCAACTGGATCGTCGTGGCGGGGGCCACTGAACATCTGAGCCTTGAGCTCCTGGACTACGTGCCCACCTATCGCAGCCCTGCCGGCACGGGGTGCGGGATGGGCTTCGCCCGCTGGTGCTGAGCGAGTTGGAGCCGACGCTCCGAGACGAGTTGCTGCGCTTGGGATCGGCAACCGTCTATGAGGCCTCAGGCGGAGAGGGAGCCTTCGACCCGGCGATCGGTCCCATGTGGCGGGGTGCCCGCGTCTGCGGGCCCGCCCTGCCCGTCGAGTGCGGGTACGGCGACAACCTGGCCATCCACCGAGCGCTGGAACATGCGCCTCGCGAGGCCGTCCTGGTCGTGGACGCCCGGGAGCATCTGGCTGGCTACTGGGGCGAGGTCCTGGCCGTAGCGGCGCAGGCGCGCGGCGTGGCTGGGCTGATCATCGACGGAGGGGTCCGGGACACCGAGGCGCTTGAGCGCCTGGGCTTCCCCGTCTTCGCCCGTGGTCGCTCCATCCTGCGCACCGTCAAGCACGAGCCGGGACGGGTCGGGGAGCCGGTCGTGGCCGGTGGGGTCTGGGTCCGGGCTGGCGACGTTGTCCTCGGCGACGCCGATGGCGTGGTCCTGATCCGGGCCGAGCGCCTCCAGGAGGTCCTGGAGGCATCCCGGGCCCGAGTGGCGCGGGAGGAACGAGTCATGGAGCGGCTTCGCGCCGGTGAGCTCACCCTGGACCTGCTGGGACTCCGCCGTCCCTCCTGACGGCGGAGCCACCCAGCCTCCAGCGGGTCCTAGCCGAGCCAAGAGCCCAGGTCCTCAGCCAGAGGCCCGCTCGCGCTCCACCAGCAGGCGTCGGAGGATCTTCCCGGAGGGGGACCTTGGGATCTCATCGACGAACTCCACCGCCCGGACTCGCTTGTAGGCAACGATACGTTCCGCGACCCACTGGATCAGCTCCTCCGCCGACAGTTCCGCCCCCGGTCGGCGGACAACGTAGGCCACCGGAATCTCCCCGGCCTCCGGGTCGGGGCGCGGGATCACGGCTGCGTCCGCGACCCCGGGATGGCTCAGAAGCAGGGCCTCCACCTCCGCTGGCGGCACCTGGAAGCCCATGTACTTGATCAATTCCTTGAGCCGGTCCACGACGGAGAGCTGACCGTCCTCACCCACGACCCCGATGTCGCCGGTCCGGAGCCACCCGTCGGGCGTCAGGACCTCGGCCGTCGCCTCCGGCCGGTTGAGGTACCCCTTCATCACCTGGGGCCCCCGTACCCAGATCTCGCCCGGCTCGCCCGGGGCGACGTCCCGACCGGTGGCCGGATCCACCAGCCGGCACTCGGTGCTGGGGTGGAGAACCCCGACGGTGCCTGGCTTCGCCATCCCTGGCTCCTCGGGATGCATGTGGCTGCCAGGGCTGAGCTCAGTCATCCCATAGCCCTGCTTGACCAGCACCCCGAGGCGGTCGGCGAGCTCAGCCGCCAGCTCAGGCGCCAGGGGGGCGGCTCCCGAGACCACGACCCGCACGCTGCTCAGGTCGTGCCTGGCGACCTGGGGGTCACGGAGCAGGCGCAGGATGAGGGGCGGGACCAGCGGGAGCCGGGTGATCCGCCAACGCTCGATAGCCCGGAGCGCCACGTCCATCTCGAAGCGGGGCAGGACCACCAGAGTGACCCCACGGTAGAGCCCCAGGCAGAGGATGACCGACAGGCCGTAGATGTGGTAGAAGGGCAGCGCCGCCAGAGTGGTGTCCTGCTCCGAGCTTCGCTCAACCGGGCCCATCTGAAGCAGGTTGGCAACCAGATTGCGGTGGGTGAGCATGACGCCTTTGGGAAGCCCGGTGGTGCCGCTCGAGTAGGGGAGGGCGACCACGTCGTTCCGAGGGTCGATGTCCACCGCTGGGGGTGCCGCCCGGACGCGGGTCAAGGCCTCGAACGACTCGTCGCCAAAGCGCAACAGGTGACGGAGGGCGCCATCGGCAGCGGCCCACAGGCGATCGGCCAGCTCAGGGACCGTGAACGCGAGCACCGCGCCCGAGTCCTTCAGCTGAGTCCGCATCTCGGCCTGGGTCAGGGAGGGGTTCATGGTCGTGGTGATGCCACCCAGCCGGGCCACCGCGAAGAACGCGATGGCGAATTCGGGGCGGTTGGGCGAGCAAATGGCGGCCACGTCGCCTTTCCGGAAGCCGAGCTGGTGGAGTCCAGCCGCGGCCCGCTCGACCAGCTCGGCCAGACGTCGATAGGAGATCTGGCAGGTCCCATCCGCATCAACCAGGGCGAGCTTGTCCCCCCGTCCCTTGGCCCGGCCGATGACGAACTCGGGCAGGGAGACGTCGGGAAGCTCGATATCCGGGTATGGGCTCCGGTAGACCATCTCAGCACCACTCCCCCCCGCGGTCGGGGCGACCCATGACCGAGCCCTCAACTTGTCCCAACACCATCCTCCTCCTGATCGCCGGCGCAGGTGCCAGAGCTGCCTGAGCGAGCATACTGCCGCTGGCAGTTGACAATCTACCGGCCAGTCGGTTGAATTGGCCCTTGAGGCGTGGAGGCTGCTCGCCGGCGGTGCGCAGCCCCCGTCGTGGAAGGTTGAGCAGACGGAGTGGGAGGGTCAACGAACGACCGCGGGCGTGCACGACCAGAGGCACGGATTAGGATGCCAGGCCAGATGAGGGGTTGGGGTAGCACCGTGGCCGGTGGGGAAGCAGGGTGAGCGGCCTCAGCGTTCACGGCCTCCACGCTGGCTACGGCCGCACCCTGATCCTGACCGGGGTCGATCTTGAGGTCCACCCCGGGGAGGTGGTTGGGCTGGCCGGGCGCAACGGGGCCGGGAAGACCACCACCCTTCGGGCCATCTCAGGGATGCTGCCCCGCCGCGCTGGCAAGCTCCTCTTCGACGACGCCCCCCTGCCCCCCAGCCCGCGCGGGGTGGCGAGGCTGGGCGTGGTCCACGTGCCCGAAGGGCGAGGGGTGCTCCGCAGCCTCACCGTCGAGGAAAACCTCGTGTTCGGGGCGGCCGCAGTCGGCAAGCCCCACGGACCGGCCGAGCGTGAGCGCGTGCTGGCTTTCTTCCCCGCCCTGGGCCGGATGCTGGACCGCAAGGCGGGCTTGCTCAGCGGCGGGGAGCAGCAGATGCTTGCCATCGCCCGTGGTCTGATGGCCCAGCCGAAGCTCCTGATGGTGGACGAGCTGAGCCTGGGGCTGGCCCCAAGGGTGGTGGCGGACGTGCTGGGGGGCGTGCTCTCCGCCTGCCGGGAGCAGGGAGTCGCGCTCTTGATCGTGGACCAGAATCTGCGGGCGCTCGCCGTCAACTGTGACCGTGTCTATGTGCTTTCCGGTGGGTCGACAACTGGCTACGAGGACGCGGCCAGCCGGACGGACGAGTTCTGGCGATCCGTCTACTTCTGAACGATGGAGGTCGTGGCGTCGGTCGGCGATCTCCCCGCAAAGCCAGCAAGGGTGGAGCTACGGCTCGTGCCAGGAGCAGGCTCAGGCGTCTATCGCGTGCCGGAGCGTCGGTACTCTCCCCCGCGAGCGGGTGCCCGGTCTCTCCTCCTCGGCTGCGCTCCCCTGCTGTCCCTCCCTTTCTCCCACATCAACGGTTCGTGTGTACCTGAGGTGATCCAGCCATGAGCACACTGAGCACGACCCAGGAGGCGGTGACGGCGGTCTCCCATGCCCGCGCCGAGGTGGTCGGCAGCTTGCTTCGCCCACCGGACCTGGTGGAGGCACGCAAGCGCCTTGAATCGGGAGGGCTATCTCCGGCCGAGTTCAAACGTATCGAGGACCGCGCGGTCGACGAGGCCATCCGGCTCCAGGAGGAGGCGGGTATCGACGTCGTCACCGACGGCGAGCTCCGCCGGTATGCCTTCTTCGGACACTTGATCGAGTCCTTCGACGGCTTCGACAAGGAGGGTGGGTGGGCCATCCCCTTCCGGGACGAGAGCGGCGAGGAGCTGGTGCTGCGCCGCCCGGTGGTGGTGGAGAAGCTGCGCTGGCGTCGCAGCATGTGCGCCGAGGAGTGGACCTACCTGCGGGCCCGGGCTCAACGTCCGGGCAAGGTGACCATGCTCAGCGCCCAGCAGGCTGCCGCCTATTACGACCCCGAGAAATCCGGAGGAGCCTACCCCACCCGGGACGCCTACCTGGCCGACATCGTCGACCTCTCCCGGCGCGAGGTCGAGGAGCTGGTGCGTCTGGGCTGCACCTACATCCAGATCGACGCTCCCCAGTACGCGGCCCTGCTCGACCCCAAGATGCGGGCTGGCTACCGCGAGCGCGGCAGCGATCCCGAGGAGCTGATCGATCGCTGCATCGAGATGGACAACGCGATCATCCAGGGGCATCCCGGGGTGACGTTCGGCCTCCACATCTGCCGCGGGAACAACCAAAGCAAGTTCTACGCGGAGGGGGACTACGAGCCGATCTCGCGCATCTTCGAGAGAACCCTCTTCCACCGCTTCCTCCTGGAGTACGACGACCAGCGATCGGGTGGGTTCGAGCCGCTGCGACACGTGCCGGAGGACCGAACGGTCGTCCTCGGCCTGGTGACCACGAAGAAGGCGCGGATGGAGAGCGAGGACGAGCTGCGCGCGCGCATCGAGGAGGCGAGTCGCTACGTGCCCCTGGAGCGCCTGGCCTTGAGCCCGCAATGCGGCTTCGCATCCACCATCGAGGGCAACCGGATCACCCCTGAGCAGCAGCGACAAAAGCTGGAGCTGGTCGCGCGCGTTGCTCGCTCGGTGTGGGGTAGCGCGTAGCCGACCCTTGGGGCGAGGATGGACGGCCCTCCCCCTGGGTGAGGGCCGTCCGACCCCACCCCCACAATCGTGGCGTGGCTCGTCGGACAGCCATGACCCGACGCTCGATGGTCGCGGCACGACGGCCCCGATAGCCTCGCCCAGCTCTCAGTCCAAGGAGCAGCGCCGCTCGACATCGGGGAAGGGAGGACGAAGGAGACGGAAGATGCATCGCTGATCGACCCGAGGCCCTGGCCCGCATGGTGGTCGGCACCCCCGACGGCCCAGGAGGGCCCGCTACGCTCCGGCGACTGAGCCCACCCCACGGCCTCGGTGCCCGCCCCCGCCGGTCGGGGCGTGTCCCGCAACGCTTCCACCGACCACCGAAGGTGGGATCCATCCAGACCAACCAGCCGCGGTCGAGGACGGCTGTCGGGTTCGGAGGTGTGACGATGAGAACGAGAGCGGCGATCCTCAGGGGCCCACACCGGGATTGGGAGATCACAGAACTCGACCTCGACCCTCCCAGGGAAGGTGAGGTTCGCATCCGATACGTGGCCGCTGGCCTCTGTCACTCCGACCAGCACATGCAGACCGGCGACGTGGTTCCCAGGTTCCCGATCGTGGGAGGCCACGAAGGCTCGGGGATCATCGAGGAGGTGGGACCCGGGGTCACCACCGTCGAGCCCGGCGATCACGTCGTCTGCGCCTTCATCCCTTCTTGCGGTCGCTGCCGGTTCTGCTCGACAGGGCAGCAGAACCTGTGCGACCTCGGGGCCAACGCCCTGACCGGGGTGCTGCCAGCGGGAGGGTTCCGCCTGCACCGAGACGGTGAGGACTTCGGCGGCTTCGCCCTCCTTGGCACCTTCTCTCAGTGGGGTACCGTCTCCCAGCACAGCGTGGTCAAGATCGACCGGGACATCCCCCTGGACATCGCCGCCCTGGTCAGCTGTGGGGTGCCCACGGGCTGGGGCTCCGCCGTCTACGCGGCCAGGGTGGTGCCCGGCGACACGGTGGTCGTGTACGGCGTCGGAGGCATCGGGATCAACACGGTCCAGGGCGCTCGGTTGGCCGGGGCCAAGCACGTGGTGGCGGTGGACCCGGTGGCCATGAAGCGGGAGGTGGCGGAGCAGCTAGGGGCCACCCACAGCGTGGCGAACGCAGGTGAGGCCCATCAGCTGGTCTGGGAACAGCTCTGCCCTGGGGTCGGCGCGGACCACGCCATCGTGACCGTCGGCGTCGTGGACGAAGCGATCGTGAGCGCTGCCTTCGATGTGATCCGCAAGGGCGGCCAGGTGACCGTCACCGGTCTCACCCACGAGGAGATCAAGACCGTGCACGTCCCCGGCGCGATCCTGACCCTGTTCCAGAAGCGGATCGTGGGCTCGTTGTTCGGCTCTGCCAACCCGGTGCACGACATCCCCAGGCTCCTCGACCTCTGGCGCACCGGCCACCTCAAGCTGGAAGAGCTGATCACACGCCGCTACAAGCTGGAGGAGATCAACCAGGGGTACCAGGACATGCTCGAGGGTCGAAACATCCGAGGCGTGATCATCCACGAGCACTGACCGCTCTCCGGGCTTCCGCGCAGGGGTTCCCCTGCGCGGGCCCGCGCTCGGCGCCGGAATGGCCGCCGGCCGGTCCGGATGCCCAGCCGGCGGTACCTACGAGGGCCGCCGCCCCCTCTGAAGAGGTGAGCACTCACAGGATGGCGTCGCCGCTCGCTACCTGGATGGGCCTCCAGGTGTCGTGTCCACCCGGGGGGGAGCGGGCTGAGCGAACGGACGCTGCCGGTGGCGCCATGACGGATCAACGAGCCGCTGGGGATCCGCCACGACCGTCCCAGCCGTGCTCCATGCCAGGGGTCCCGTGCACCCCCAACGGCCTGCCCGCCGTTGTGCCCCCGGGGACCTCGACTGCGCCTGCGGCCTCTATCTCGCCGGTCCCTCGACCCGGTCACGGAACCTCTGCCGAGGGCCACGAGCTCAGGAGACGGAGTACTCGATCTCCTTGGCGGTGATGAACTCAAGCAGGGCCGGTGTCCCCTCTTCCGTGCGCCGGACCGCCCTGAGGATGGCCGGCCGGATCTCCGAGGGCTCGGTGACGCGCTCGCTGTAGAGCCCCAAAGCCCTGGCCAGGGCCGAGTAGTCGCCGGTGATGTCGGTGCTGCGGTATCGCTCGGTGGAGACCGGCATCACGGGCAGTTCCACCGCCATGCAGGAGTTGTTGAGCAGGATGGACAGGACGGGGATGCGCTCGCGGGCCGCGGTCTCAAGGTCCATGCCGGTGAAGCCGATGGCGGCATCGCCCCACACGTTGACGACCAGGTGGTCAGGCCGGGCCAGCTTGGCGCCGAGGGCAAGGCCAAGCCCGTAGCCGAGCTGGGTCGACTTGCCCCAACCGAGGTAGGTCAACGGCTCCCGTGCCTCCCAGAAGGGGGAGAGCTGGTCGCGGGGGCTGCCGGCATCGTGCGTGATGATGGTCCGGGAGCGGTCAACTGCCTGCATCAGCTCCCAGATGACGCGATAGGGTGAGAGCGGACGCTCATCGGAGGTGAGCTTGGGCCACCAGCGCTCCATCCACCGCTGGCGGCTCTCGGCGATCCGCTGCGCCACCCTCTCGGCCCGTCCTCGAGGCCGTCCCCCCAGGCGCTCGCGGACCGCCGCCAGCAACGCCTCCAGGACCAGCCGAGCGTCACCCAGGAGCGCATGCGCGACCGTGACATCCTTGTTCAGATCAGCTGGGTCCAGGGTGGCATGGACGATGGTCTTGCCCGGGGGCATGGCCACCCCGTAGGCGGTGGTCGTGAAGCTGCAGCCGATGCCGAAGATGACGTCGGCGTCGCGCAAGAACTCGTGCACCGGGCCGGGCACCGCCCGCCCTCCCGAGCCGAGAGCAAGTGGGTGGTGCTCAGGGAAGGCGCTCTTGCCTTGAAGGCTGGTGGTGACCGGAGCCTCGAGCAGCTCCGCCAGCTCCCGCAGCGGCGCCCACGCGCGCGCGTAGTGCACCCCTTGGCCGGCGTATATCACCGGTCGCGCCGCCGCCACCAGCGCCGCCGCCACCTCGTCGACGGCGGTCGGGTCGGGAGCGGTCCGCACCCGCCGGGTGGGCCGGTAGTCAAGGGGTCCTGGGAGGTCCTCCTCGAACACGTCCGCCGGGATCTCGACCAGCACCGGGCGAGGACGGCCATTGCGGGCCTGCGAGAAGGCTCGGCGCAGAGCCGCCGGCACGTCCTCAGCCCGCGTGATCTGCTCCGCGTGCTTGGTGACGTGCTGGTAGTTAAGGAAGGCGTTGAAGTTGGGGGAGACGTTGACCTGGCTCCTGCGATAGCCCGCCGGCAGCACCACGACCGGCGCCGAGTCAGCATAGGCTTGAGCCACCCCTCCGAAGGAGTTCTCCGCCCCTGGCCCATGCTGCATGACGAAGACGCCGACCTGCTCGCCCGAGGTCATTCGGCCCAGGGCATCGCACATGTGGATGCCGGTGCGCTCCTGGCGAACGATGATCGGACGGATATCGGCGGCAGCCGCGGCCTCGATGATCGGGTTCACAGGGTAGCCCACGATCAGCGGGACTCCCTCTCGCCTCAGGATCTCGGCGACGACGGCGGCGACCTTCACCGAACTCCTCCGAGGAGACCGCTGGCCCCGACGGGCGGCAGGATCGGAGCGCCGGGCACGGCCCGACGCACCCCGGCCTCGCCGGCGGCGAGGCAGCGACCCGGCCACGGCCTCTGGGACCTGGGCCCTCGCTGGCGGCTCACGACGAACCCTCCTCCCAGGCCAGCCCCAGGACGGCGCCGTCACGCAGGCGACGGTAGCCGCCCGCCCAGATGCGCAGGAAGGGGATGGCAGCGGTGGTGAGGACCTCAAGGCTGAGGATGGGATTGGGAAGATGGCAACCCAGATCCCGCATCGCCCGGTTGACCCCAGCCACTTGGGCCACCACCGCTCCCATCGGCTCGGTGCTGTACAACCCCGCCACTGGGGCGGCATACTCGGCCAGGACCTGGCCACGGCTCACCACCACTGCCCCTCCCCGCAGGTCCCGCAGGCGGCGCACGGCGATGGCCATATCCTCGGGGCGATCACCGACCACGAGGAGGCCCGGGCATTCCCAGCCGGAACTGATCGCGGCAGCCCCATCGCTGAGGCCGAACCCTCGCAGCAGGCCGCGGAAGCCGCGGCTGCCGCCGTCACGATCGATGACCGTGCAGACCAGGTCTGAGCGGCCATCGCTCTCGACCTCGACCGTGACCAGCGGCCCCCGGAGCTGCATCGCACGCCAGCGCCCAATCGGTGGGCGGGTCAGCAGCTCTCTGGGGAAGTCGGGCAGGCACACCGTGTCGAGCATCCAGTCCGGATACGTGGACGGCTGAGAGGGCTCCGGCCGGCGGCCACCAACCAGGACCAGGCGAGGCCGGAACCCACCCTGCCGTGAGATCACCACCAGGTCGGCCAGCATGCCAGGGCCCAGCCCCCCCAGCCAACGCTCGAGCCCGAAGTGCTCGGCCACGGTCCGGCTGGCCATCCGCACCGCCCGGGGTAGCGGCAGCCCCAGCTGCACGGCTCGTTCCACCACCGCGTTCAGGGTATCGCCCTGGGCCAAGACGTCCGGCTCCACGCCGTCCGAGACCAGCCCCAGGCGGCTCAGATCCAGCTCGCGGTGATCCCGCCACAGCGCGGCGATCGCCTCCAGGTCTTGACGCGTCGCCCCGTGACGTGCGAACGCGGTCAGCCCGGCGCGCAAACGCGCCAACGTCTCATCGGCGTTGATCCCCTCATGGTCGGAACTCACCCCGAAGGCAGCCAGGGCATGGAGCGAGGCCGGACGCGCTCCCGCCCCATGGCCCTCGACGGCCATGCCCCGGCGCAACGCTGCCTCGACGAGAGCCTCGGTGCGGGGATGGCCACGGAGGAGATCCGCCCAGTAGATCTCTCCTAGCCCCACCACCCGGGGATGATCGAGGAGGGGGATCCAGTCCTCGACCCGCAGTCGAGCATCGAGCTCCGGGTCGATGCAGATCAAGCCCGAGAGGGTGTAGAAGAGGCGGCCCGCTACCCGCTCGGCCTCTCCCAGGAAGGCCCTGGCCCCCTCCGGCCCGACGATGAACGACAGCTCTTGGCTCTCCACGATGGTGGTGGTGACGCCACAGGCCACCTGCCGATCCATCATGTCGGAGACCCGGATCCGGGTCAGATGCGTATGGCCCTCGATCAACCCTGGGGCCACCAGGTCACCGGCCAGGTCGACACGCTCCGACCCCTCCCCGGCCCGGGCTGCAACCTCCGTGTCCGGGCCGACGAAGGCCACTCGACCGTCCGCGACGGCGATGCCCCAGCCTTCCTGGACCTCCTCGGTGAAGACGTTGACCAGTGCACCGCCGGTGAGGATGAGATCGGCCGGCGCCCTCCCCTGGGCAACGGCAGCGAGGCGGCGCAGGGTGGCCAGGTCAGGGGCGAGCCGGGCCCCGGGACCACCCCAGGTGGCGCCAGGCACCCTCCCCTCCCCAGCCGAGGGTTCTCCCTGCTCCCCCTCGCACGGCACGGCCGCCCTCCCGTCGCTCCGTGGTGATGTCAACCTCAGACGATCCAACCGGCTGATCGGTCTCCGTTGAATTTACCGACCGGTCGATTTAATCATATTGCCCCTTCACGCCGAATCCGGGCAGCGCCCCGTGTTGACAATCTACCGACGCGTCGTTCTAATTAAGCCATATCCTGCTGCGGTCGCCACCGCCGGCACTGGGAGGTGCCTCCACCAACCATGATCGTCCATCCGGCCAAGGACGCCCAGCCCCCTCCTCAGCCCGAGGCAGGCCAGGCCAAGCGGCGGCCTGGGCGCCCGCGTCTTGAGGCCCCGAGCGTCGAGTACCTGGAGCGCCGGGAGGAGATCCTGGCCAAGGCCAGCGAGGTCTTCGACGCCAAGGGGTACGACGCCGGGACCCTGGAGGACGTGGCCCACGCCATGGGCATGCGCAAGGCCGGGCTCTACCACTACGTCAGGTCCAAATCCCACCTCCTCTTCCTTCTCTTCGATCGCGCCTGGGAGCTGGGGTTCCAGCGGATCGCCGACGTGCCCGCCATCGAGGACCCAGGGGAGCGCCTGGCCGAGCTGATCCGTCGGCACGTCGGCCTCGTCGCCGAGCAGAAGAGCCTCTTCACGGTCTTCTTCGGGCACCGCCCTCGGTTCGATGACGCAGCCGAGCAGACGTTCCTGGAGAAGGAGCGCCGCTACGTGGGCATCTTCGCCAGGGCTGTCAGGGATGCGGCGGAGGCCGGGCTCATCCCGAAGGTGGACCCCCGTCGGGGTGCCATGGCCCTCCTGGGGATGACGAGTTGGGTCTACAAGTGGTACGACCCCGCCGGGGCGTCACCGGAGCAGATCGCGGATGACTTCGTGCTGCTCGTGCTGCGCGAGCACGCCCAGCCCCGGCGTCGGGGACGCCAGGGGGCCCAGGGAGGCACGTCCAGCGGTAGCGACCGGGCCCGACGTCGATGACCCGTGATGGGTGGAGGCAGGAGCGAGGTGTGGAGACACCAGGAGGCCGGGGCGCCATCTGCCAGCCCTCGCCGGGCGGTCCGGAGGAGGTTCCCGAGCCCGATCGGGCCACCGCCCGCGGCCCGACCGCGATGCGCCTTGAAGGGCGGCCGGTGGCCGAGTTCACGATCGGTCCTCGGCCAGGGAGGTAAACCGATGAGCAGGAGCAGCCGATGATGCGGGAGGGATCAGCCGGCCGCTCACCCGGAAGGGGTGGAGGGACCCAGGGAGGGACCTCCTCATACCTCGAGGGGGCCGTGCCCTACCCCGCTGAGGTGATCGAGGAGTACGTCCGCAACGGCTGGTGGCCCAACCAGACCTACGTGGACTTGTTCGAGCGAGTGGTACGCCTCGCCCCGGAGCGAGAGTCGCTGGTCGACGACCACCGTCGGCTCACATGGGTCGATGTCGAGCGTGAGGTGGCGGCACTGGCCTGCGCCCTCCGGGATCGAGGCGTGGGGCGCTACGACCGGGTGGTGGTCCAGCTCCCCAACCGCGCCGAGTACCTGGTGGCCTTCCACGCCCTGCAGCGGGTCGCCGCCGTGCCGGTGCCGGCGGTCCCGCGACTGGGGATCGCCGAGCTACGAGCGCTGATCGAGCTGACCGGGCCGGTGGCCTGGTTCTTCCCGGCCCGAGATCGCAGCCGGGAGTTCGCCCCGCTGGTGGAGGCGCTGCGCCGCGACCAGCTCCTCCCCTCCCTGTCCGTGGTCGTGGATGACGGTGAGCCGGCGCCTGAGGGCACGGTTCGATGGTCGGAGCTGGTGAGCGGCTACGACCCTGACCGATCACGTGAGCTGGTCCGCTCCTTCCCGCGCCCTGATCCCAACGACGTGGCCGTCATCTTCCTCACCGGTGGGGCGACAGGACGGTCCAAGGCGGTGCCGCGAACCCACAACAGCTTCCTGGGCAACATGATGGCCATCGGGATCAACCGGCGCCCCGACGACGTGCTCATCGCCTGCACCCCGGTGGCCCACGGCATGGCCAACCAAGGCCCGCTCGGGGGATGGCTGCTCTCGGGGGCCAAGCTGGTCATGGTCGGCACCCCTCGGGCTCGGGCCATCCTTGAAGCGGTCAGCCGCGAGCGGGTGACGTCGATGGTGCTGGTGCCAGCCTTGCTCAAGGATCTGCTCGAGGAACCCGACCTCGGCCGCTACGATCTCAGCTCGCTTCGCGTCGTTGGCAGCACCAGCAGCTATCTGGACCGGGAGCTGGCCCTGCAGGCACGACGGTTCTTCGAGCGCTGGGGCTGCACCTTCATTGGCTCCGCCTACGGCTGCACCGAGGGGCCGTCCGTCGGCCACTCGACCGACGAGCCGCTCGATCGCCTTGTGAGCACGGTCGGTCGTCCCACGATCCCCGGCCACCACTGGGTGGTGCTGGACGCAGAAGGCCACGAGCTGCCCCCTGGGGAGGTCGGTGAGCTGGCCGTGCGCGGCCCCAGCGTGTTCACGGGCTACTACCGGGCACCGGAGGAGAACCGGCGGATCTTCACCGCCTCGGGTTACTACCGGACCGGCGACCAGGGCTTCATCGACGCCGAGGGATACGTGCACATCACCGGCCGGCTCAAGGACATCATCCAGCGCGGCGGTGAGGCGGTGGTGCCGGCCGAGATCGAGGAGCTGATCCTCCAGCACCCGGCCGTCTCCCGGGCGGCGGTGGTGGCCATGCCCGATCCCCGGTTGGGCGAGCGCGCCTGCGCCTACGTGGTGCCGCGCCCGGGAGCCACCCTCACCTTGGAGGAGCTGGTGGGGTTCCTGAGGTCGCGAGGGGCCGGCCCCCTCCAGTGGCCGGAACGGCTGGAGCTCATCCCTGCCATGCCCGAGACCGCCGCCGGCAAGCTCGACCGTGTGGCGTTGCGGGCCGACGTGGCGCGCAAGGTCCGGGCCACCACCTCGGAAGGCGTCCCTTCCAGGGAGGCCTCAGCCTCGTCGATGCCATTCACGCACAGGAGCGAGTCATGAAGCTGGGCCGGTTCGTCGTCGACACCCATGTCCACGCACAGCGCTTCGCTGCAGGTGCGGCTTTGCGAGAGAAGCAGGCACAACCGGGTCAGGAGTGGGAGGCGCTCTCCAGCGTGCTGGGGGCCCTGGAGCCGTACGACAACTCCGAGCGGCTCCTCTACGACATGGAGTGCTACGGCGTTGACATGTGCGTGCTCTTACCCGCCTTCGGGATGAGCAACGAGCTCAACGCCAAGATCGTCGAGGCCCATCCCGACCGATTCGTCGCCGTCTGCAACGCCCATGAGTACCTGGAGCGCGTTCGCAAGGGTGAGGAGGAGTGGTCCATCGAGGGGGTCTGCGCCGAGCTGGACCGGCTGCTCTCCACCGGCAAGTACGTCGGCATCGGCGAGGGTAGCCCGTACATGCCCTTCCCACCCGACCCCCGCCGACCGGTGCCGCAGGAGACGGCCACCCGCAACATGCTGAAGATCATGGAGGTGGCGGCCAGGCACAAGGTGCCGGTGCAGCTCCATACCGGCTGCCCAATGGGGTATGGGCCCACCACGTACTCCACCGGCGCGCTGGGGGGCTTCAACTTGAACCCGCTCTGGGCGCATGATCTCGCCGCGGCCTTCCCCGACGTCCCCCTCGTGCTCAACCACGGTGGGGTGCAAGGATGGTGGTCGGAGAAGCTCCAGGAGGATTGCCTCCATGTCGCCGCCGCCCACAGCAACGTGTACCTGGAGACCGGGCTGTGGTGGGCCGAGCTCTATGAACGAGCCCTTGCCGATCCCAACATCGGTCCGGAGAAGCTGCTCTGGGCCACGGACTGGGGAGCAAGCATGCCGTTCCACTACCAGCCCGGCCGCTACCCACCCGTCTACCCGGTCCAGATCCGCAGCCAGGGCATCGTCCACCACCAGGTGGACTATTGGGGATGGAGCCTACGCGAGCTTCAGCGCCTGCGCATCCCCCAGGATGACCTGAACCTGATCCTGGGCGGCAACGCCGCTCGCATCTATCGGTTGCCGGTGAAGCACACCCGCCTGTTCAGGCCACCCGTCCCCAGGTGATGGCCAAGCGCTCCGGGGGCCATGCCAGCGGTCACTATGATGGACACACAGTGAGGATTGGAGGAGGACGATGACGACGTTGGACGTGGCGGAGTTCGAGCCACCCTATCTTCACCCTGACTACCGGGCCACGGTGCTGCGCGCGCCCAGCCGGCCCCTGGTCCGGCTCCAGCCGGAGTGGTTCCACCACACGCCCGGGCCGGCCTTCGGGCGCACCCCGGTGGGGCCG
>DATGLL010000219.1:0-5379 GCA_035294145.1 Candidatus Dormiibacterota bacterium
CAACTCGCCGGGCCGGGACGGGGAGCTTGCCCGACTGGAACCAGCGGTAGGCGGTCACGGGGTGGATGCCTTGCTCGCGCGCCCACTGCTTCAAGTTCATGGAAGTGGATTGTAGTGTATGGGCGCGTCAGCTGTTGTTAATCCCCACCGGCTGGCCGAGGATGTGCGCCACCTCGGGGAAGGTCAGCTGGTGGACGTACCGGAGCACGATGGCCTGGCGGTGGCGGAGCGGGAGGCGGAGCAGAGCGGCGTGGAGCTGACGGGCGCGTCCGTCGCGGAGGGCCGCCCCCTCGGGCTCGGCCGCCGGTTGTCCCTTGAGGTTCGGGGTCTCGCCCAGGGGGACCGTCTCCAGGTGCCGAGCCCGCAGGTGGTTGCGAAAGGTGTTCAGGGTGATCCGATAGAGCCAGGGTCGCAGCGCCAGCTCCCGACGTCGCTGGGGCTGGTAACGGCGCAGGGCGCGATAGGCGCGAAGGAAGGCGTCCTGGACGATCTCCTCGGCCCGTGCGGGGTTACCGCAAAGGCTCAGCGCGTAGGAGAAGAGCCGGTCCTGATAGGCGACCACCAGGTCCTCGAAGTTGCCATCCAGGTCGCTGGCGATGGCCGCGGCGAGACCGGAGTCGTGCGGACGGGACGGGGGAGTGCGGCTCACGCCCCGCCTCCGGCCGGTCCAGCTGGCCGGCCCTGGCATCGGCTCGGATGCCCTTGGGACGAGATCAGGCCGGCGGCGATCATGTCCATGCAACCCGGCTCGCGAGCGGATGGTTGCATCGGGGACGGAGGACGCTTGATCGAGAGGGGCCATGGCGGCGGGGGCGCGGGCCACTGGCCTCGGGGGTCGAGCCCCGGGGACGCCGTCTCATGTCGGTCCTCGAGGGACAAGCCGCCGAAGCGTTCCCCGGGGTTGGCCCCCGGAAGGGGGGGTAGAGCCATCAGCCGTCGTCGAGGCGCTCTGTCCACCTGCGCTGTCATCGTCGAGGGCCGGGTGCCAACGCTTGCCCCCGCATCGAACCATCCCAACGTCAGCCCCCTGGCGTGGCTGGCCGCCTCGTCTCGAGCGTCTCCAACCCCTTCGTCCGGCGATTCGGGGCAAAGGCTTGCCCCGTGCCGGCGAGGGTGAGCGGGACCGCGACTTGCGCCGAGGCGGTGGTGGCGGTCCCGCAGGGCCGCCTCGGTGTGGCCTGGGGAAGGCCACGGGCCCATCGCAGCGGGCGGGGCCTACGGGTCACTCGCGGCCGCTGCGTGGTCGCCGAGCAGGTGGCCTTGATCGAGCACGCTGCCCTCCCGGGCCGGAGACGGGCGCTCCGAGCTCGGCCTGGCCGGAGGCCCGATGGGAGGCCCAGGCCCCCCGCGCCGGAGGTGGCGCCGGCCGGCTGCTCCCGGACCGAGCGCTGCCGGCCCGGCGGCTGGGTCAGACGTGGTCGTGGAGGTCTTGGCCTGCTGCCCCTCGTCGGTACTCGACCGTGATGCCGACCTGAGAGATGATGAACCCCCGCCCTGCCGTAGGGGAAGGAGTCGTGCCGCTCGATTGAGGTCCCGATCGTGCTGGCCACGGCCGTCCGTGGGCGCTGCCCCCGGGTGGCCCCCGTCTCGTTCGTGCTCGCTCCTTCCCTCGCCGCTTCAGCTCCTCTCTCCCGTGCTTCAAGTCCTCTAGAGGCGCCCTTTCGGCCCGTCCGCGTCGTCCACGGCAGCCCCGAAGGCGGCACGACCGCGGTTGAGATGGAGCCGGCGATCGCCTTGCGGAGCCTGAACGCATCAGGCCACCGACGCCCGGAGTTGTAGCCGCTCTTGCCTCCCCACCGTGGCCGAGCCGGAGGCCGGGCCTCAGCCTGAGGAGGGCCTGCCCCGGTCCGGCGACGGATCCCGATGGGGCCCTGAGTTCGTCGCCGCGAGGGCGCTGGGCCTGGTGCCCCACGTGGTTGGTCGGGACGCCCCTGGGCCTGGGAGCGCCCTCCCCTCCCGTCCCGTCGACCCCGGTTGGTAGGTACGCTGTCCTCCATGGGGCCGAGGGCGATCGGCATCCTCGTCGTGATCGGTTCCGGGGAGACCAGCCCGACGATGGTCACGATGCACCGCGAGCTGGTCGCCTCCTTGGGCCCGCGCCCCACTGCCGTGCTCGTGGAGACCCCTTACGGCTTCCAGGAGAACGCCGATGAGGTCACCGCCAAAGCTCGACGGTACTTCGCCAGCAACGTCGGGCTGCACGTCCAGGTGGCGCCAGGGCTCCGTGAGCCGGTCGCCGCCAACGCGGTCGACCTTGCCCGTGGGATTGCTGCCATCCGCACAGCGGACTGGGTCTTCACCGGCCCTGGCAGCCCCTCCTACGCCGCTCGCCAATGGTTGGCCTCGCCGGTGGGGGCGGCGTTCCGCGACCGTTTGCAACGGGGTGGGATCACGGTCGTCTCCTCGGCTGCCGCGTGCACGTTGGGACGGTTCACGCTGCCCGTCTACGAGATCTACAAGGTCGGCATGGAGCCGACGTGGTTGGAGGGCATCGACCTGCTTGGGCAGCTGGGCCTGAAGGCCGTGGTCATTCCGCACTTCGACAACCGTGAGGGGGGGACTCACGACACGCGTTACTGCTTCGTGGGAGAGCGGCGCCTGCGGGCACTGGAGGCGCAACTGCCGTCGGAGGCCGTGATCGTGGGTGTTGACGAGCATACGGCCGCGATCTTCGACCTGCGCGCGGGGACCTTGAGCGTTCGCGGTCGTGGGGGCGTCACGCTCCGCCGCGCGGGCGTCTCCAGGTCGATCCCGTCGGGCACCGTCCTTGCCCTGGAGGAGTTCGGACGGCTTGCCGCCGGCGAGCTGCGTGTCTCCCCACCCGAGTTGGGCGTCTCCCCGCCGCCGGGTGCCTCGCCGACCCCGGGAACGGAGGGGGGAGAGGCCCGACGGGATCCTCTGCCGGTGACCGTCCAGACCTGCGAGGCACGCTTCGATCAAGCCGAGGCGGCTCGGGACGCCCAGGCCATGACCGCCGCCGTCCTCGAGCTGGAGAGGGCCATCGCGGCCTGGTCGGATGACGTGCTCGAGTCGGACCAGGTCGATCAGGCTCGGACCGTGCTCCGTGCGCTGATCGTGCGCCTCGGGGCGGCGGCGGCCGAGGGGGTACGCGATCCGCGTCAACGTCTGGCCCCGATCGTTGAGCCGGTGCTCGCCCTGCGCTCTCGGCTCCGTGCCCAGGGCGAGTATCAGCTCGCCGATGCGCTGCGCCAGGCGTTGCAACGGGGAGGGGTCGAGGTCCGGGACGGGCGCGACGGGACGACCTGGCTGCTCGGGGGGTCGGCTTCCAGCCCGGGCCCAGCCCGGCGTTGAGCCCCGGGGTGGGGCGGCGTCGAGCGTGCTCGACGCCGCTCCGGGGGGTAGACGGTAGTCGAACTCGGTGAGGGTTCCTGACGGCTCGACCGTCCTGCCTACCCGCAGCCGTCGCCGACACCATACGGCACAAAGGCGGTGGATGGATAGTTTCGAATCTGATGACCCCGCTGGGTCGTGGGCTGGCCCCCGCCGATGCGCGACCTCGCGCCCAGATCCTCCCCTCGCTATGGTGGTGGATGAGGTGGGACGAGGAGGATTGGCCGACGAGCAGCGCCGGAGCTGGGTGGTACCCTCAGCAGGGGGCGCCTCGGCGGACCTCGGGCTCCACAGCCTGGATCCCGCCAGGGCCGACGACCGATATCTCCTCATCTTGGCCGAGCACCCCGAGCTTCGACGTGCGGTTGAGGACGACGTCGAGGAGGTGGAGGTGGCGGGGGTCCGTGTCAACCCCCGGCTCCACCTGGCGGTGCACGAGCTCGTCGCCAACCAGCTGTGGAATGGGGATCCGCCCGAGGTGTTGGCCACCGCGCTTCGGCTGCGTGAGCTCGGCTACGAGCGCCATGACATCCTGCACATGTTGGGGTCGGTCGCGCTGGAGCAGCTCTGCGACATGGTCTACGACGGTCACCCGTACGATCGTGGCCGATATGTGGCCGCCCTGGCCGGCCTCCCCGAGTCCTGGGAACGTCTGCGTTCCGGCTCCTCCCGATCAGGGGCCGGAAGGCGAGCCACGCGTCGCCGGGGGCGGCCCCGGCGCCCGAGCCTACCGGACCGCCCCAGGGGGCCCCGCCCAGACGGCTGAGCCGTCTCGACCTCCGGGGTGGCGGCGATCGGGAGCTGAGGTGATGGGGAGCGGGGTGAGGCCGCCGGCGTGCGTGCCAAACTCAAGGCGATGAGGGTCGGGCTTGCCCTAGGGGCGGGTGGAGTGGTGGGGGGCGCTTGGCTGGCCGGGGCCATGACCGCCCTGACCGCGAGCACAGGCTGGAACCCGGCGACGGCCGAGATCGTGCTCGGGACCTCGGCGGGGTCGGTGGTGGCGGCGTTCCTGGCCGCGGGCGTGGCTCCCCAGCGGTTGCTGCCCGATGGCCGGGATGAGGGAGGCGACGCCGCTCCGGACTGGCTGGGCGATCTCGTCAGGCCGGAGACGTATCGCTTCCCCTGGCGGCTGGAGACCCTGCGGCCCGGGTCGCTTGAGCTGGCATGGAGGGCCCTGCGTGCGCGTGCCCCCATACGGGCGATCTCTGGGCTCGTGCCGCCGGGGACGGTGCCGACGACCGTGATCGAGACCGCGGTTCGCCACGTGGTGGCTGATGGCTGGGCACCGCACGAGGGGTGCTGGATCGTGGCCTGTGACTACCGAACCGGGGAGCGGGTCGTGTTCGGGCGCGGTGACGCTCCCCGCGCCTCGCTCGCGGCCGCGGTGGCCGCGTCCTGCGCCATCCCTGGTTTCTTCCGGCCGGTCACGGTCGCGGGACGGCTCTACGTGGATGGTGGGTTGCACTCCATGTCCAACCTGGACCTCCTGGCCGATCAGGGGCTCGACCTGGTCGTGGCCTTGAGCCCGATGTCGACCCGTGCCCGCTGGCGCGGCTGGAACCCGTGGATGCGAGCGGTGACGGCCGTGCGGCGTCGTCGCTCCCGGCAGGTCGCGGCCGAGGCCGCACGGCTAGGGCAGAACGGCACCGAGGTCTTGGTGCTGGAGCCGGTCGAGGCCGACCTCATGGCCATGGGTGCCAACGTGATGGACGGGGGGCGGGCCAAGCGGGTGGCGGAGGTGGCGCAGGGCACCACGCTCGCCCAGCTCGAGCTGCCCCCGATGCGTCGTCTCGTCGATCGTCTCCGCATGGCGGTCCAAGCGAGGCCCTGAGAGGCGCGGGAGGCCTACCTCACCCCGCCTCGGATCAGGTTCGGCCATGCGGGTGGGGGGTTAACAACAGCTGACGCGCCCATACACTACAATCCACTTCCATGAACTTGAAGCAGTGGGAGCGCGAGCAAGGCATCCACCCCGTGACCGCCTACCGCTGGTTCCAGTCGGGCAAGCTCCCCGTCCCGGCCCGGCGA
>DATGLL010000220.1:0-31410 GCA_035294145.1 Candidatus Dormiibacterota bacterium
CCAGCAGAACCTCAAGGACATCGGCATCCAGGTGCAGGTCATCCCCCAGGACTCGGCCACCTTCAACGACATCCCCGGCAATGGCGGGGGCGGGCCCAAGCGCCAGCTCGTCTTCGACACGTACGTCACCGAGCCCGACCCCTCCTGGTCGATCGTGTGGTTCACCTGCCCCCAGGTGGGCCAATGGAACTGGGCGGAATGGTGCGACCCTCAGTTCCAGAGCCTGTACGACCAGGCCCTGACGTTGACCGACCAGAACAAGCGCTCGCAGCTCTACGTCGACATGCAGAAGCTGTGGGATGCGCAAGCCAACATGGTCTGGACCTACTACCCCACGGTGAGCTACGTGACCAGGAAGCCGTTCAAGCTCGCCGCCCTGCCGGATGGCACCCCGCTCTACTGGGCCTTCCAGCCCGCTTGAGCCGAGCCGCCCGTAGGGCCGCCGCGACCGTGTCGGGCAGGGGAGCGGGTGCGATGGCGTGGAGGGAGGGGCCGTCCGCCCCTGGCCCGGGTTGAGCTCGTCCCCGGCATGGCCCGCTTCCTGACCCTCCGGCTCCTGATGGCGGCGCTGGTGGCGGTGCTGGTGACCGTCCTGCTGGCCCTGGTGGTGCACCTGGTGCCCGGCGACCCGGCGCGGACGATCCTGGGCCCCCAAGCCACCCCGGCGCTGGTGCGCCAGGTCCGCCACCAGATGGGCCTGGACCAGCCCCTGCCCCTCCAGGTCTGGTCCTTCCTCTCCGGGGCGGCGCGCGGCGACCTGGGTCGGGACTTCCTCAGCCAGCAGCCGGTGACCCAGCTCATCGGGCAGGCGCTTCCCCACACGCTGGTGCTGGCGGTCAGCGCGCTGGCGCTGGCGGTCCTGGGCGGGGTGCCGCTGGGCGTCTACGCCGCCACCCATCCGGGGAGCTGGGGCGACCGCGTGGTCGCGGCGCTCTCGGTCTCGCTGATCACCGTCCCGGCCTACGTCTCCGGCCTCCTCCTCCTGCTCCTCTTCGCCGTCACCCTCGGTTGGCTGCCGGCCATCAACGCCGGAAGCTTCGCCGACCCCCTTGACTACCTCCGGCACCTCCTCTTGCCGGCGGTCGCCCTGGGGGCGACCTGGCTCGGCTACCTGGCGCGCCTGGTCCGGGCCGGGATGCTGGAGGCGCTCACCTCGCCCTACATCCAGGCGGCGCGGGCGCTGGGGCTCCCGGCTCGGGTCATCGTCTACAAGCACGCGCTCAAGAACGCGATCATCCCCACCGTTGCCATCCTCGGGGTCGGCCTGGGCAACCTGATGGGTGGGGCGGTGTTCGTGGAGCTGATCTTCAACCGGCCAGGGATGGGGACCCTGCTCTTCGACGCCATCGAGAACCGCAACTTCCCCGTCCTGCGCGGAGGGGCGCTGGTGATCGCGCTGCTCTTCGTGCTCGCGAACCTGCTCGCCGACCTCTCCTACCGCTTCCTCGATCCGAGGATCAAGGTGGGAACGGAGGGGTGAGCCGCCTTCGCCGCTCCCCGCCGCGCCCGGGCCCGGCCGGGGCCGGGGCGCGACCGTGAGCCGGCGGGGATGGGAGCTGGTGCGAGCGGTGGCCGCCCGACCCGGGGGGCGGTTCGGGCTTGGCGTGCTGGTGGCCCTCCTTCTCGTCCTCGTCCTGGCGCCGCTCATCACCCGCTACCCGCCGGACGCGCAGGACCTGGCCCGACGGCTCACCGGCCCTGGGCTGGCTCATCCGCTCGGGACCGACCAACTGGGGCGGGACCTCTGGTCGCGCCTCGTCTTCGGCACCCGGGTGACCCTGGGGGTGGCGGGGCCAGCGGTCGCCGCCGCGCTGGCCGTCGGCATGACCTTGGGCCTCCTGGCCGGCTACGGGAGCCAGGCCTGGGACCGGGCGCTGGTCACGGTGATGGACGTGATCCAATCCTTCCCCGCCGTGGTCCTGGCCCTGGTCCTGCTGGCCCTGCTCGGGCCCTCGGCCCGGGACGCCGCCATCGTGATCGCCGTCGCCTTCATCCCCGGATACGCCCGGGTCTCACGGGCGCTCACCCTGGCGCTCAAGGCGAGGCCGTTCGTCGAGGCCGAGCGAGCGCTGGGGGCGGGGACCCTGCGCATCCTGGTGGTGCACCTGGTGCCCAACCTGCTGGGGCCGCTGCTGGTGTTGGTGGCCATGGACCTGCCCAGCGCGATCGCGATCCAGGCCGGCCTCGACTTCTTGGGGGTGGGGGTGCAGCCGCCGGCGCCCTCTTGGGGAGGGGTGCTGGCCGACGGCTTCGAGTACGTCAGGCAGTCGCCCTGGGGCATCGTCTGGGGGAGCCTGACCCTGGTCGTGGTCACCTTGGGCTTCACCCTGCTCGGCGAGGCCCTCCGCGACACCCTCGACCCCCGGGTGGCGCGGATCACGGGCGCTCGGAGGCCGGCGTGACGGCGTTGCTCCGGGTGGAGGGGCTGGAGGTCGTGTACCACGCCGGCGGCCGCCTCCCCGCCCTGCGTGAGGTCGACCTCGAGGTGGCGCCGGGGGAGGTGGTTGGGGTGGTGGGCGAGTCGGGCTGCGGCAAGTCGACGCTGGCCCAGAGCCTGCTCGGGCTGCTGCCGGCGAACGCGGAGGTGACGGCGGGACGGATCGAGCTCGCCGGCCGCGACCTCTTGGCCCTGGGCGAGGAGGAGCGGCGTCGCCTGCGGGGCGCCGTGGCCTCAGCCGTGTTCCAGGACCCCGTCGCCAGCCTCAACCCGGTGCTCACGGTCCGCACCCAGCTGCGGGACGTGCAGCGTGCCCATCGGCCGCTCCCTCGGCAGCAGCTGGAGCAGCGGGCGGTCGAGCTGCTGGCCCAGGTCGGGATCGCCGATCCCGAGCGAGTGCTCGGCCGCTATCCCCACCAGCTCTCGGGAGGCATGTGCCAGCGAGTGATGATCGCACTCGCCATCGCCGCCTCGCCCCAGCTCTTGATCGCCGACGAGCCCACCTCGGCCCTCGACGTCACCATCGCGGCCCAGATCGTCGAGGTGCTCCGCCAGCAGCGCGAGGAGCGGGGGATGGCGATCCTCCTCATCTCCCACGACCTGGGCCTGGTGGCCCAGCTCTGCGAGCGGGTCCTGATCATGTACGCCGGCCAGGTCGTGGAGGAGGCCGGGGTGGAGGAGCTCTTCGCCCGCCCTCGCCATCCCTACACGCAGGCCCTGCTCGCCGCCATCCCCTCCTTGCGCCCCCACGCCGGGCTGCGCGGCATCCCCGGTCGCGTCCCCAGCCTCTCCGCGCTGCCGCCCGGCTGCAGCTTCGCCGATCGCTGTCCCCACGCCGTCCCGGTCTGCCGGCGGCCGGCGCGGGCGGTGAAGGTCGCCAGCGCCCGGGTCCGCTGCCACCTCTACGACCCCGAGGCGGGGCATCCGGGGGCGCATGGCTGAGCCGCTGGTCGAGGTCCGAGACCTTCAGGTGCACTTCTCGGAGCGACGGCTCGGGCTGCCGGCGGACCCGGTCCGGGCGCTGGATGGGGTCACGCTCGCGATCCCGCCCGGCCAGATCCTGGCCTTGGTCGGCGAGTCCGGCTCGGGCAAGACCACGCTGGCCAGGGCCGTGCTGGGGCTGGTCCGCCCCCGCCGGGGCGAGATCCTCTTGGACGGCCGGCCGGTCCGGCCCGGGCAGGCCTGGGTCCGGCGCCGGGCCCAGATGGTCTTCCAGGATGCCACCGCCAGCCTGAGCCCGCGGGTGACGGTGTCCTACCTGCTCCGCGAGCCGGCCCTCATCAACCATCTCCCGACGCCCCACCGGTCGGTGGCCGAGCTGCTGGGGATGGTGGGCCTGCCCGCTGAGCTGGAGCGGCGCTACCCGCACCAGCTCTCGGGGGGCCAGGCCCGGCGGGTGGCCATCGCCCGCGCCCTTGCCCTCGCCCCCGCCCTCCTGATCGCCGACGAGCCCACCGCGGGGCTCGACGTCTCCGCGGTGGCGGCGATCCTCCAGCTGCTCCTCGACCTGCGTCGCCGTCTGGGCCTCACCTGCCTCGTGATCACCCACGACCTGCGGGCGGCCAGCGCCGTGGCCGACGCCGTGGCCGTGCTCTACCTGGGCCGGCTGGTCGAGCTGGGGCCGGTCTCGGAGGTGCTCGAGCGGCCCGCCCACCCCTACACCCGGGCGCTCCTGGCCGCGGTGCCCGAGCCCGACCCCCGTCTCCGCCGTTCCCGGCGCCTGCTGGCGCCGGGCGAGATCCCGAGCCCGCGCCGGCCGCCGCCCGGCTGCCGCTTCCACCCTCGATGCCCCTGGGCGGAGCCGAGATGCCGGGTCCAGGAGCCCGCGCTCCAGGCCACCGGGGGCGAGCACCAGGTGGCCTGCCACCTCTGGCCGGAGGTGCGCAGCCAACCCTGGCCACCACCTGAGGAGTCGCGCTGAGATGAGAGTGGTTCAAGAGCTTCCCCATCCCGTGCGGGTGATCGAGCACGAGTGGATCCCGCTCCCCGACGGCGCTCGGCTGGGGGCGCGGATCTGGCTCCCCGAGCTGGCGGAGCGCCAGCCGGTCCCGGCCCTGCTCGAGTACCTCCCCTACCGCAAGGGCGACGCGACCGCGCTCCGTGACGCCCCCATGCATACCTACTTCGCGGGGCACGGCTACGCGGCGGTGCGGGTCGACCTGCGGGGGAGCGGCGAGTCGGACGGCGTCCTCGAGGACGAGTACCTCCCCCTCGAGCAGGAGGACGCGCTGGTGGTGCTGCGCTGGCTGGCGGCCCAGCCCTGGTGCAGCGGGCGGGTGGGGATCATCGGCAAGTCGTGGGGAGGGTTCAACGGCCTACAGATCGCGGCCCGGCGCCCTCCCGAGCTGGGGGCCGTGATCAGCGTCGCCTCCACCGACGACCGCTACGCCGACGACGTCCACTACATGGGGGGCTGCGTGCTGGCCTGGGACATGCTCTCCTGGGGGAGCACCATGCTCGCCTACAACGCCCGTCCCCCGGACCCGGCGGTGGTAGGGGATCGATGGCGGCCGGTGTGGCTGGCGCGGATGGCCCGGACCCGGCCCTTCGTCCACACCTGGCTCCGGCACCAACGCCGGGACGACTACTGGCGACAGGGCTCGGTGTGCGAGGACTACGCCCAGATCACCTGCCCGGTGCTGATGGTCGGCGGATGGGCCGACGCCTACCGCAACGCGATCTTGCGTTTCCTGGCCCGCTACCCCGGCCCGGCCAAGGGCCTGATCGGGCCCTGGGGCCACCTCTACCCCCAGGACGGGGCCCCCGGGCCGGCCATCGGCTTCCTCCAGGAGGCGGTGCGCTGGTGGGACCATTGGTTGAAGGGGGTGGAGAACGGGGTCATGGACGGCCCTGCCCTCACGGTCTGGATGCAGGAGGCGGTCCCCCCGCGCGCCTCCTACGCCGTGCGCCCCGGGCGCTGGGTGGGGCTCGAGCGCTGGCCCTCCCCGGCGGTCGTGCGCCGGCGCCTCTACCCGGCCGGGGCCGAGCTCCGGGCCGACCCGAGCCGCTCCAGCGAGCGGATCCTCCACCGGGGGTCGCTGCTCCACGGGCTGGAGGCCGGCGTCTGGTGTGCCTGGGGAGGCCCGGCCGACTTCCCCGGCGACCAGCGGCCCGAGGATGGGCTCAGCCTCTGCTTCACCAGCCCGCCCCTGGCCGAGCCCCTGGAGATCCTGGGCCAGCCCGAGGTGGAGGTCACGGTGGCCTCCGACCGCCCCCTGGCGCTGCTGGTGGCGCGGCTGTGCGACGTGTGGCCCGAGGGGCCCTCCACCCTGATCACCCGCGGCCTCCTGAACCTCACCCACCGCGACGGGCACGAGGCCCCGTGCCCGCTGGAGCCGGGCCGGGCCTACCGGGTCAGGGTCCCGCTCAACGCGATCGCCTATGCGGTGCCGCCCGGCCACCGTCTGCGGCTGGCCCTGTCGTCCTGCTACTGGCCCTGGGCCTGGCCCTCCCCGGAGCCGGTCACCCTGACGGTCTCGGTGGGCGGTGATGCCTGCTGGCTGGAGCTGCCGGTGCTGCGCCCGGGCGCCCCCGGCGTCCGGGAGCCGCTCGCCTTCCCCGAGCCGGAGGCCGCTCCCGGCCTCGCCTTCGAGCCGCTGGGGCCGGCGGCCGGCGAGCGCACGCTGCGGCGCCGGTTGGGGGCGGGGACGATCGAGGTGGAGCACGAGCCGGGCTACCTCGGAGGGTTCCGGCTGAGCAGGGACGGGCTCACCTACCAGGCCGGCGGTCGCGACCGCTATCGGATCCGCGAGGACGACCCGCTCTCCGCCTGGGTGGCGGCTGAGCGGACGATCACGATCGCCCGGGGGAGCTGGCGGACGCGGGTCGAGACCCGGAGCGTGATGACCGCCACCGCGAGCACGTTTGTGGTCAGCGACCTCTTGGAGGCGTTCGAGGGCGAGACCCGGGTGTTCGTCAAGGCCTGGGAGGTGGAGGTGCCGCGGGACCATGGCTGAGGGGCCGATCAGGATGCGGGCGGCCGTCCTCTGGGCGGTCGGGCGCGCGCCCGAGGTAGTCGAGGTGGAGCTGGCGCCGCCCAAGGCCGGCGAGGTCTTGGTCAGGGTCGCCGCCAGCGGCGTCTGCGCCTCCGATCTGCACGTGGTCGAGGGACGGCTGCCGGAGCCGCTGCCGCTGGTCCCCGGCCACGAGGCCGCCGGGGTGGTGGTCGCGGTCGGGCCCGACGTGGGCCGGGTCGGCGTCGGCGATCACGTCGTGCTCACCATCCTCTCCTCCTGCGGCGCCTGCCCCAGCTGTCGCCGGGGGAGGCCCAACTTCTGCCAGCGGGCGGTCGCGATGGCGGCCAGCGGATGCCTCGCCGACGGCACCAGCCGCCTGAGCCTCAACGGACGCCGGCTCCACCACTTCAACGCTGTCTCCTCCTTCGCCGAGTACGCGGTGGTGCCGGCGTCGGCGGTCGTCCCCATCCCCGCCGAGGTCCCCCTGGAGAGCGCGGCCTTGATCGGCTGCGCGGTCTTGACCGGGTTCGGGGCCGTCGTCAACACCGCCGCGGTCCCCGCCGGCGCCAGCGTGGCCGTCTTCGGCTGTGGCGGGGTGGGGCTCCACTGCGTGCAGGCGGCGCGGCTGGTCGGGGCCACCCCGATCGTGGCCGTCGACGTGCAGCCGGCACGGCTCGAGCTGGCCCGTCGCCTGGGGGCCACCCACCTGGTCGACGCCTCCCGGCAGGACCCGGTGGCCGCCGTGCGGGCGGCCACCGGCGGGGGGGCCGCCTACGTGTTCGAGGCCCTGGGCTCGGAGGAGACGATCGGGCAGGCCTGGGAGGCCACCGAGGTCGGCGGGACCACGGTGGTGGTGGGGATCGTCCCCCGTGGCCGCCTGATCCGGCTCGACCCCTGGAACTTCATGTCCGAGAAGGTGCTGCGGGGCTGCTACCTGGGCTCGGCCGACATCGTCCGCGACGTGCCCCGGCTGGTGGAGCTGTACCGGCGCGACCGGCTCCGGCTGGACGAGCTGGTGACGGCCCGGCTGCCCCTGACCAGGGTGGGCGAGGCCCTCGACCGGCTCCGGGCGGGAGAGGGGGTGCGGAGCGTGATCGTCCCGGACGGGGCCGACGTGGTCCCAGCCTCCCCGGGGCCGGGTGGTCTACGGGAGCCGGGGCCAGGTGACCGAGATGCTGGCCCCGCCCGCCGGTGAGCTGCCGATCTCCCAGCGCCCGTTGGTGGCCCGCACCACCGCGTCCGCGATGGCGAGCCCAAGGCCGGCGCCGCTGGGGCCCTCGGTCGCGCGATGGAAGCGGTCGAAGATGCGCGGCCGCTCCTCGGGCGGGATCCCGGGGCCGGAGTCGTCGACGGTCAGGCGCACCCGCGGGCCCTCGGCACGCACCGCCACATCCACCCTGCCGTGCTCCCGCGAGTACTTGCAGGCGTTGTCCAAGAGCACGCCGAGCAGCCGGTCGAGCCACTCGGGGGGCGCGCTGACCACCACTCCTTCCTCGGAGCGTTGGACCGAGAGCGACAGCCCCCGCGTCTCGGCCAGGGCCCGAAAGCGGTCTGCGGCCCGCTCGGCGAGCAGGCCCAGGTCGACCGGGGCCGGCTCGGGCTGGCCGTGGGGGGCGTCGAGGCGCGCCAGCCAGAGCAGATCCTCGACCAGGCGTCGCATGCGCTGGCTCTCGGCGTGCACGCGCTCGAAGGCAGCCCGGTACCAGGTCCCGTCGCGCTCCTTGGCCAGGGCCAGGGTGGTGGTGGCCTCGATCACCGAGAGCGGTGTGCGGAGCTCGTGGGAGGCGTCGGCGGTGAACTCCATCTGCCGCTGGCGGAAGCGCTCGATCGGGGCGGCGACGCGCCGGCCGATGCTGAGCGAGCCCGAGAACACCACCGCCAGCAGGATCGGCCCCACGATCGCCTCGGCCGAGATCAACGTCGACCGGGCCTGGTTGACGGCCTCCATGGAGATGCCCACCACCACGTGGTCCTGGCCGATCACGGCCCCCGCCAGGCGTAGGGAGGTCCCGCCCAAGGAGACGGTCTCCGGCTCCTGCAGCGACCAGTAGCGGCGGGGCAGGGTCACGTCGCGATGGTTGCAGGTCACGGTGCCGTCGGCGTGGACGGTCCAGACGATGAGCGGGGGGCCGAAGGGGTGGCTGCCCGGGGGCCCGCCTGGGGGAGCGTCGAACCCGCGCCCCTCGGGGTGAGGGGGCTGGCTGGCGAGGCGGAGGAGCGAGCCCTGGAGCTGGCCGTCGACCTGGGAGGTGAGGTTCCCCTGCACCAGGAGGACCACCACCACGGCGATGGCCACATAGATCGCCAGCACGATCCCGGTGGCGGCGAGGGCGACCCGGATCGCGATCGCGTCCACCGGCGAGAGACGGAGCCGCAGCAGCCAACGGCGCGCCCTCACGGCCCCTCCAACCGGTAGCCCGAGCCCCGAACGGTGACGATGCGCACCCCGGCCCCGACCAGCTTGGCCCGCATCCGACTCAGGTGGACCTCGATGGTGTTGGACCCGAGCGGCTCGGTCTCGTCCTCCCAGGCGTGCTCGGCGATCTGCTTGCGGCTGACCACCGCCGGTGAGCGGCGCATCAGCACCTCCAGGATGGCGTACTCCCGGGCGGTCAGGCCCAGCCGTCGGCCGGCCACGGTCACCTCGCGCCGGACTGGGTCCAGGGCCAGGGCGCCGCGCACGATCATCGCCCCGTCCACCCCCCGCGGCCGCCGCTGCAGGGCCCGGATCCTGGCCAGGAGCTCCCCGAAGTCGAAGGGCTTGACCAGGTAGTCATCAGCCCCGCTGTCCAACCCTTGGATCCGATCGGGGGGCGCGTCGCGGGCGGTGAGCATCAGGATCGCGGTCGGCCGGCGCTCCCGCCGCGCCCAGGCCACCACCTCGATGCCGGGGAGCCCGGGCATCCGCCAGTCGACGATGGCCACGTCGTAGTCGTAGAAGCGGAGCTGGTGGATGGCGTCGTCGCCGCGGCCGACCGCGTCCACCTGGTAGCCCGCCTCCACGAGCCCCTCGACCAGCACCTCGCGAAGGCCGACGTCGTCCTCGGCCACCAGGAGCCGCATCCCCATCCCAGTATCGTCTCCCTCGCCCCCTCGCCGCTCAGGCCCCAGCGGGGGCCGCCGAGCAGTCGTAAAGGCCGCTGGCGCCGCTGGCCGAGGCCTCGACGGCTCGGCAGTGTTGGGTCACCCAGGCCATCACCGACCCGCCCGCGCCGCCGACCGGCCCCACCGTCGCGGCTGGGTGGCCGGGGGCCGGGAAGGGGGGGCCGAGCCCGGTCGGCCCCAGCGGGGCGCCGGCGAGGCCGCCCCGCCCGCCACCGACCAGGACGTAGCGGAGCTGACCCGACGACACCAGCCGTCGCAGCCGGGCCACGCTCAGGGCGGGGTCGTTGCCGCTGAAGCCGCCCATGGCCAGGACCGGCCGCCCCGTCGCCAGCTCGATGGGGGCGGCCTGGGTGGCCGAGCTCACCGCCACCAGCCAGGTGGCGCCGTCCTGGTGCCGTTCCAGGTAGGTCAGCAGGCTTGAGTCGGCCGTCCCGATGAGCCCAGGGGGTTGGCCACCCCCGGCCAGGGGCCCGAAGCCTCGACCGCCGAAGCCGATCCCGGAGATGGCGAGGCTCGTCGGCCCGGAGCTGGGGCTGCTCCCTTGCTCGACCCGGGTCACGGTGGCGATGGCGTAGGCGGCCGGGCCGAGCAGGAGGGCGACCATCCCCAGCGCCACGACCAGAGCCGAGCCCCAGGGGGCCACCTTGAGGAGGAGCAGGAGCGCGGCCGCCGCGGCGAGCCCGACCTCGACGGCGCCCAGCCCGGGGGCGAAGTCGGGGGTGCGGGCCAGGAGTTGGGCGCCCCACCATGCGGTCAGGAGGAGGGAGGCGCTGGCGACGGCCCCGCCCCAGCGCGATCGCGAGCGCAGGCGCCAGAGGTCGACCGCACCCTGGCCGACCAGGCCGGCCACCCCCGGGGCCATGGCCACCGTGTAGTAGGGGTGGACGATGCCGGAGGCGAAGCTGAAGACCACGGCGTGGGTCGCCACCCACAGCCCCCAGAGCACGTAGCCGGCCCGGGTGGGGTCGGTCCGAGGCGCGTGGCGGTGAACCCAGAGGCCGGTCGCCAGGGCCAGGCCGGCCAGGGGCAGCAGCCAGCTGATCTCGCCACCGAACTGGACGTTGAACAGCCGGAAGGGGCCGGGTTGGCCCCCGAAGCCGCCGACGCCGGCGGTCGGGACCGGCCCCCGACCGAGGCCGAGAGCTCCTACCAGGCGACCGAAGCCGTCGTAGCCCAGCACCAGGTTCAGGACCGAGTTGTCGCTGCTCCCCCCGATGAAGGGACGGGCATCGGCCGGGATCAGCTCCATCGCCGCCACCCACCATCCGCTGGCGACCACGAGCACGCCACCGGCGGCCACGAGCTGGCCGAGCCGGCGGGGCCAGGCCCCGGGGCCGAGCAGGAGGTAGGTGAGGGCCAGGGCCGGGAGCACGAGGAAGGCCTGGAGGTACTTGGTGGTGAAGGCCAGGCCGACCAGGCCGGCGGAGACGAGCAGCCAGCGGGTCCGACCGCTCTCCAACCCCCGCACCAGGCCCCAGGCCGAGGCGACGAGGAGGAAGGTGAGGAGCGCGTCGGGGTTGTCGAAGCGGAACATGAGCACCGCCACCGGGGTCAGGGCCAAGGTCAGGGCCGCGACCAGGCCGGCGACAGGGCCGGCGAGCCGCCGCACGGTGACGAAGAGCAGGGCCACGGTGGCCACCCCGAGCAGGGCCTCGGGCAGGAGCAGGCTCCAGGAGTTGACCCCGAAGAGCCGCCCGGACAGCGCCATCAGCCAAAGGGAGGCCGGTGGCTTGTCGACGGTGATGAAGTTCCCGGCATCGAAGGAGCCGAAGAAGAACGCCTTCCAGCTCTGGGTCCCGGCCAGGACGGCGGCCGCGTAGTAGTCGTTCCCATACCCGTTGCGATCCAGCCCCCAGGTGTAGAGGCCGGCGCTCAGCAGCAACACCGCCCCGAGGGCCCCGTGGGCCCAGCGCTCGACGCGCGCCCGGCCCGTGCCGGGGATGACGGCCAGGAGGTCGGTGAGAGGCTGGGCGGTCATGACCGGACCAGCTCGAGCTGGAACTCGACCGTCACCTGGGGCTGTACGGTGGTGATCGGGACCTGGGGCGGGCTGATCCCGAAGTCGCGCATGTCAATCGTGGCGGAGCCGGTTGCCTCGGCTCGGTCGCCGTTGACCCGGACCTGGGAGGTCACGGTGATGTTCCTGGCGACGCCGTGGATGGTGAGCTCCCCAGGGATGGTCAAGGTCACCGTCGAGCCTCCGGCGAGGTTGGAGGGGAGGGGGATCTGGTCCGCCCGGAAGGTGGCGGTGGGGTACTGCGAGACCGACAGGGTGCGGGAGACGACGAAGTCCCGTTGGCTGACGTTGAACCCGGCGACCTGATCGACGCTGTGCAGGCCGGTGAGGTCAGCGGTGAGGGCGATCCCGGTCGCCTCCAGACCGTCGGCGCCCGGCTGGACGGTCAGACCGCCGCTGACCGAGGAGGTGCGAGCCACCGCCTCGTGCGGTGAGGTCTGGCCGACGAACTGCTCCCGTACCCGATAGCCGACCTGGGATCCCGTCCCCACCTTCCAGCGGCCCACGAGCGAGGTGTCCCCGACCACGGTGGCGTTGGCCGAGCCGGAGGACGCCGGGGTCGGGGTGGCCATCGAGAGCGGCTTGGGCGTGGTGCGTAGGCCGGAGAAGAAGTAGAGGTAGGCGCCGCCGGCCAGCGCCACTAGGACGCTCAGCACGACGGCGGCGAGGATCGACCGTCTCATCGCGAGGCCTCCTCCGTGGGGTGGAGAGGTGGGAGCGGGGCCGGCCGGCGTGGACGGGCGATCCAGGCCCGGAGGAGCAGGAACCGCGCCGCGGTGGCGACGAGGTTGCTGGCGCCCAGCACCGCCAGCTCGGCCAGCCGGCCGGCGCCGGGCCAGGCGGCGTGCAGGGCGGCCAGGGCGGCGGTGGTGATGGCCAGGGCCACCCCCATGGCCACCAGCCCACCGGTGTGGTCGCGGGCCAGCGTCCGGCGCCCGCGGACTCCGAAGGTGAGCCGCCGGTTGGCGGCGGTGTTGGCCAGGGCGGTGACCACCAGCGCGCCCAGGTTGGCGAGCGGAGCCGAGGTCAGGCCGCGCAGGAGCCAGTAGAGCCCGAAGTAGACCCCGGTGCTGATGAGCCCGATGACGGCGAAGCGGGCCAGCTGCTGGGCCAGGCCGCCGGCCGGCGGGTCCCGGTCGACCGAAGGCCCCGAGGCGAGGTCTGGGGGAGGACGGCGCCAGAGCCGCCATATGCCCCGCAGGTCCTCCAGGATGGTCGGGAGAAGGTCGACGCGGGAGTCCTCGTCCTCAACCCAGTCGACCGGGAGCTCGTAGATCCGGAGGCCGAGGCGCTGGGCCAGGATCAGCAGCTCGGTGTCGAAGAACCAACCCTCGTCCTCGACTGCCGGGAGGAGGAGGTGGGCGACCTCGGCTCGGAGCGCCTTGAACCCGCACTGGGCGTCCCGGAAACGGGCCCCGAGCAGGGCGCGCAGGAGCAGGTTGTAGCCGCGGGAGATGACCTCCCGTCGCGGGCCCCGAACCACCCGTGCCCCCGGGCCGAGGCGGCGGCCGATCGAGAGGTGGCTGTGTCCGGAGATGAGGGGCGCCACCAAAGGGAGGAGGGCGTTGAGGTCGGTGGAGAGGTCCACGTCCATGTAGGCGAGGACGGTGGCGTCGCTGGAGGACCACGCCCTCCGCAGGGCAAGGCCGCGGCCCTTGCGCTCGAGACGCAGGGCGCGGACCCGTGGCAGCTCCGCGGCCAGCCGCCGGGCGAGGTCCCAGGTGGCGTCGGTGCTGGCGTTGTCCGCGATCGTGATGCGCGCGTGGTAGGGGAAGTGAGCGGTCAGGTAGGCGTCCAGGCGGCGGACCGAGGGCTCGAGATCCGCCGCCTCGTTGTGCACCGGGATGACCACGTCGAGCAGCGGGGTGGAGGTGGTCTGGGGGGGAGAGGGATGGACCAGCCAGCCCCGGGCTCGATGGGGCTGTGGGTAGGGCAGGAGACGTGACCATGCCATGGGCCGATGGTCGCCTGCCCAACCTTGCGAAATGGTTACGGGGGATGGGGGCTACCGCCACCTGCGCCGACCATCCCCACCGCGCCTCGCCTTGGCGGCTCAGCTCTCCGCCCAGGCCCAGGCTCGGGGCAGGCCCGGCATCCCCATGCCGCCCGCATCCTCGTGCACGCCTGGCGGCGGGTGATCTGGGCCTGCTGGCACCCCATCAGCCCTAACCCCAGCTCGCCACCGTGCCGCCACCACCCTCGCCGCCGAGGGTTGACTTGGGTCACTCATCCGTTGCCGCTGAGTAAGCGATTGTCTCATGCGGCACCCCTCACGGGGTTGCCCTCGCGGGCTTCGCGCTTCCTCGCCGCGTGCCCGGGAGGCCCGGGTCTCACCGGGGACCCCACGAGGCCGGCCTGGGGACCCCATCGGAGCGTGCTCCGATGGGGAACCCTCGTGGGCACCCCTCCGGACCATCGTGCGGGAGCGCGGCCATCGCCCGGGCCGCCCGATGGGCGGCGGCACGCCGGCCGTCGTGCCGGGCACCGAGGCGGCTCAGGAGCTCGCTTCCGTCTCGGACCAGGTCCTCGTCGACCTCGGAGGGATCGACCCCCACCTGCCGCCCTCCCTGAGCGGCGAGCGCAGCTTCCACCTCCTCGGCCCCGAACCGCGCGGGGCGGTCCCAAGGCTCGACCACGATCGGGGTCACGGTCGGGTCACGCCGCAAGGCCAGGAACCTCCGACGCGTTCCGTTCAGGGCCGAGCCAACCTCGGTTCACGAGGCGCCCGACGGCGAGCCCCTCCTGGGCCGCCCAAGCGGCACCGCCCGCCACTTGCCGGTCCAGATCGGAGCGTTGATCGGCAGCGGACACGCGAGCGGTCACGCCGGGGCGTCCCCGGGGATCAGGTGACCGACTCGCCGGGCCGGGACGGGAAGCGTGCCCGACGGGAGGCAGCGGGAGGCGGTCACGGGAGGGATGCCTTGCTCGCGGCCCACTGCTTCGAGTTGACGGGAGTGAATGGTGAGTGTGTGGACACGTCAGCTGTCGTTACCCCCATCGGAACTCGTTCCGATGAGGTGCCCGATGCCGAGGAGACGGGCATCGCCGGTCTGCTCGGCATCGACCGCCTCGCCACGCTCAAGCCTCTCATCCCCCATGGCGAGTTGCGCGCCATCGCCCGCGGCGATGAGCTCGTCCGGCCCTGGTCGGGGCCAGGGTCCCATACCTCCGCTTGGCCGCCCGCCAGCTCCGGCTCATCATCGAGCCGCGCAGGCACCGGGGGCGGACGCCTGGACGGCAGACCGTGCCCTCCTGACCTCGGCGCTCTCTGTGAGGTGCCAAGCCCAGGGTCAGCCCGGCTTGCGGACGCGAGCGATGGGACAGAGCGTCCAGCGCCCACCGCCGGGAGGCGGGCCGGGCCACCCGGGCCCGGCCCTTGGGCGTACGCCCGTCCGGCCCGCCATGTCTGCCGAGCGCCCCCTCGCCGCCCCTGCCTACGGCGTCGTCAAGGCGCGAGGCTCCTCCGATTTGGCCCGTCTGGCCGCTCAGGCCTCGCGCTCACGGGGGCAGGAGGTGCCGCTCAGCCCTCCAGCTCCCGCCGCACCCGCTCGGCCCCTCGGCACAAGGCCTTGAGCTTCTCCAGGGCGCAAAAGCGCGGCAACGCCTTGAGGCCGCAGTCGGTCGTCAGGTAGACCTGCTCGGGCTCGATGTACGTGAGCACCTTGCGAATACGCTCGGCCACCTTGTCGTCGGACTCGATGTAGAGGGAGCGGATGTCGATGACGCCAGCCTGGACCTCCTTGTCCTTTGGGATCACCCGCAGCGCTTGGACGTCGACCATGTCCCGGAAGGCGAAGTCCAGGGCGTACTGCTCCACGTTGACCTCCATCCAGCGCTCCAGCACCCGTGGCAGCGCGTCCTCGAAGGGACGGAAGGTGTTGCCGTAGCCGGCGCCCAGGCAGCAATGCCATGCGATCTTCGCGTCCACGCCCTCGACCCAGGCGTTGAGCACGTCGATCACCCAACGATGGTCGTCGTTCTCCATCGCGAGCATCCAGCCGCCGAGGTCCTCGATCTGGATGAACCTGGCGCCTCGCGCCACCAGATCCTTGAGCTCGGCGTTGAAGATCGGGACCAGGTCCTCGGCGAGCTGGCGTTGAGAGCGGTAGGCCGATCTCGGGTGCTTGAAGTCGACGTGGTAGGTGAGGTTGATCGGGCCTGCGCCCACCGAGACCTTGATCGGTCGATCGGTGAGCTGGCGGGCGACCTCGAACATCTCCCCGAGCCGGCTCGGGATGGCGAGGGAGACCTTGTCGGTGACCGCCGTCCCTCCCCAGTTGTGCATCCATGAGGCCTGGCTGAGGTCGGGGTCCTCGCTCCGCTCGATCTCCCGGGCCAAGGGGTTCGGCAGCTTGGCCTTGGTGAAGCCGCCAAGGCGCTCGTACCAGTACCAGACGAACGACCCGATCGCGCCCCCATAGTCATCGAAGTGCATCTGGCCGTCAGTCACGATGTCGAGGCCCGCCATCTCTTGGTCTCTGATGCAGGCTGTGGTGGCGTCGAAGTAGGCGTGCCAGTTCTCCTCCAGCTTCCACCACTCGAGCAGGTCGGCGCCACACAAGTTGTACCTCTGGTACCAGAGTGGCTTCGGATATGAGCCGATCATGGTCGTGGGCAGGAGCTTGTCGACGACCTTTGTCGGCATGATGCCTCCCTCCTTTCCTTGTCGTTGGGTCAAGGCCCGACAGGTCCAGCAGATGCTTCCCGCTGCTGGCCTCAGTCTACCTCATGGTCGCGGAGTGGCCCTGGCCGCACGTTCGTGACAGCTCATGCGGCGAGCCTCGTGACCCGCTCCAGCTCCTGAAAGAGGCCGAGGGGCGGGTTTCCGCCGCAGCCCCACTGGCGGGGTCGCCCAGGTGGTGACCGAGGTCGGCTCGGCACCGCGCCCATCGAGGCCGTCCGGTCGGCGCAGGGCCGGCGACCGGTGGTGGATCTGGCCGAGGGATGACCTCGTGCGGGATATGACCGGGACCCTGGCCAGCCTCTGCGCCCGGTGCCACGAGCGGCGCTCCAGGCGCCCCGCGAGGGGTGCCCCCTGGATGAGGGCCACCACTCCCTCTGCGACCACGGGCGTGAGCCACCCTGGTTGCCCCTGGCTGCGCGGCCGCGTCCCGACGTGCCTGCCCTCTCGAGCCTCGACGAGGGGCCGGCGGGCGCGTGGCGATCGACCTTGGCCCGGCGGGCGGCCGTCTGCCCAGGTGCCTCCGGTGTGGAGGGCGAGGAGCCCGGTGGTGGTGACCGTCGGCGGAGGGGCGTCACCGGGCCTCCTCCCGGGGACGGGCCCGTCCTACGCCGGAGGGAAGACGATCACCTCGACCAGGGTCAGGCCCAGGGCGGTGCAGATCGCCTGCACCGTGCCGAGGGTGGGGCGACGGCGGCGCCCGAGCAGGTCGCTCAGGGTGCCGGGGTCGACGTGGGCACGGCGGGCCAGCTCGCGCCGGCTCCAGCCGTGCAGGGTGCGCGCCCGCTCGATGGCCTCGACGTCCACCGACCAGGCCCCCGGCTCGGCCGGCACGTGGTCGGGCGTTGCTCGTGGGAGCGAGCTCCCCCGTGCCCAGGCCTGACGGCGCCACCGGCGGGCCTCGCGCACCCGATCGCTGAGCGCCGGGCCTGAGCGGTCACCTCCGACCCCTCTCCCGTCGCTCATCCCCGGAGCTGACGGTCACGCGCCGTCGCCCGGCCGTCCAGGAGCGAGGGGGGTGGCGGGCTGGAGCGGGAGCGTCGTGCCCACTGTTCCCACCGGGAGCGGCGATCCGAGCCTGGCGACCCTGGGGCCTTCGGCCCCTCGGCCGGCTCGGTCGGCTCGCCGGCGCCTCCCAGCCGCTCCTCCAGCCTGGCCACCGCCCGGTGCAGCTCCGCCACCTCCGCCCACAGCCGATCGACCTGGTGCTCGAGGCCGCCCCTTGAGCCGAGCCCCAGCTTGCCGTCCAGCGAGATGCTGGCGGCGAGGGCGGCGGCCAGGAGCACGTCCCCCGGGGGGACCGAGCGCTCGCTGGTGTAGGCGTAGATGGAGCTGTCGCTGTAGCGCCGGCCCAGGTGGGGCTCCATGGCCGCGGCCAGGGCGGGGGCGGTGTCGAAGGCGCGCTCGGCCTCGACCAGGACCCGGCGGGCGAGGCCGGCCATGGGGTTGTCGAGGGAGCGGGAGGGCCGGTTGCGCTTGGAGGTGGGTTCCACGCCCCTAATCTTACTCTCAGTGTTGAAATCGCGTTGTCATTGGAGAAAAGCGCTGGTAGCCTCTCCTCAGGTGAGCGCGGACCCGGCGATGGGAGCTCAAGGGCGCCCTGGGGGCGGACGGAGGGGGGCGCGCGCCACGACCGTCCCGGGCCCAGCCCTGGGGAGGGGGGGCATGCCCTGCCCGCCGCCGACCCGATGGGGGGCGAGGGAGGGAGGGGCGGCGCCCTCGCCGGGGCGGGGGCCGTGCTGACCCCGGCTCCGGCCCCACCCGGCCTCCTGCTCCGGGCCGCCCAGCGGTACGCCGCCCGGGGCTGGCCGGTGCTCCCGCTGTGCTGGCCGCTCCCGGGCGGGGCCTGTGCCTGCGGCCACCCCGACTGCTCGAGCCCGGGCAAGCACCCGCTGGTCCGGCGTGGGCTGCACGCGGCCAGCGCCGACCCCGAGCGGGTCCGACGCTGGTGGGGGCGCTGGCCTTGGGCCAACGTCGGCATCCGCACCGGCGCCGCCTCGGGGCTGCTGGTCCTGGACGTCGACGGCGAGGCCGGCCTGGCCTCGCTGCGGGCGCTGGCCCGCGAGCACGGCCGGCTCCGGGCCGCCTGGGCGCGCAGCGGCTCCGGGGGCTGGCACGCCTACCTGCGCCTGCCCGAGGGACGGCGGGTGCCGAGCTCGGTGGGCCGCCTGGGCCCCGGGCTCGACGTCCGGGCCGAGGGCAGCACCATCGTCGCCCCGCCCTCGCTCCACGCCAGTGGCCGGCGCTACCGCTGGCTGCGCCCCGCCCTGGAGCCGCCGCCGGCCCCGGCCTGGCTGCTGGAGCTGGCGGCCCCGCCCCCGCCCTTGCCGGCCCCACCCCCGGTCCTGGCCGGTCCCAGGGCCGGTCGCTACGTCGAGGCCGCGATCCGGGGCGAGGCGGAGGCGGTGGCCCGGGCCCCGGTCGGGACCCGCAACCAGCGCCTGAACCTGGCCGCCTTCCGGCTGGGCCGGCTGGTGGCGGCCGGGCTGGCGGATGAGGTGGCGGTGCGAGAGGCCCTGCTGGCGGCGGCGGACGCGGCCGGGCTGCCCCGACGGGAGAGCCTGGCCACGGTGCGCAGCGGGCTCGGCGCGGGCATGCGGGCGCCGCGGACGCTGAGGGAGCCGCCGGGGCCGGCTCTCCGTCTTGCCTTCCGGCCGCCCGAGGCGGTGACCCCGTACCGCCTCGGGTCATGGCCCCGATCGGGCGGGGGAGCATACCCCCCGGCAGGGCCTCCCTCGCTCCCGACCCAGACGGGCCGGCGGGCGCCCCTCCCGGTTCCCAGCCCCTCCGCGCTCCCCGTCACCGTGCCGCCTTGAGAGGCTGGTGAGGCGGGCAGCCGGCCTCCAAGCGGCCCTCCCCCCAAGCGGTGGGGTGGTGAAGGCCCACCCAGGGAGGACGGCCCCGATGGGTGGCCTGGGCCGACCGAGCGGGAGGCCCACCGTGTCGGCAGGCCTCCCTCCTTGGAACCCAGGGCGGAGGCTCAGGCCAGCCCGAGCCGCCCCGCCGCCATCCTCGTCCCATCGACGCGGCTCCTGATCTTCTGGAAGGCGACCTCCCGGGCGTAGTCGGGGGAGCCGTGGAGGGGCTTCTCGTCGATGCTGAAGGGGGAGAAGCCGCAGTCGTCGGTCGACCCCAGCCGCTCCTTGGGGATGAAGTTGGCCGCCCGGAGCAGGGCGTCGCAGACCTCCTGGGGGGACTCGACCCGGGGGTTGAGAGGGTTGGTGACGCCGAGGTAGCACGTCTGCGGGACGCCGTTGGCGTCGTCGCGGCGGTGCTGACCGATGGCCGCGAGCGCCCGATCCTTGTCACGCTCGCCGGCCATCTGGATCAGGAAGTACCCAGCGTTGATCTTAAACAGCTCCGGGAAGAGAAGGGGGTAGTCGACGTCGGCGCTGTGCACCGAGTCACGATCCCCGCCCGGGCAGGTGTGGACGCCGATGCTCGCCCGCTCCTCGGCGGGGAAGCGGTCGAGGACGCGGTTGATGAGCTCGACGAAGTGGGGGAGCAGGTCCCGCCCGGTCCAGGGGTTGCGGGAGTCCTTGCGGAGGGCGAGCCGGCCCTCGGTGAAGTCGATGGAGACCCGCGCCGCCCCGGCCTCGAAGGCCTTGCGGATGTCGCGCTCGCACTCGTCGACGAGGTCCGCCTCGAACCGCTCCCTGGGGTAGCCGGGGACCTCCTGGTCGAGCGGGTACAGGAGGGCCATCATGGAGGGCGAGATCACGGCCTGCTTCATCGGCCTGCTGGCCATGGCGATCGACCTCCGAAGCGTGTCGGCGGCGTAGGCCTGGTAGCGGAAAGGGCCCTCGGCCAGGCGGGGCAGCTGGCGATGGTGCCCGTCGGCGAAGATGGCGAAGTACTGGCCGCCGGGGACGAGGTTGGGGGCGAGGCCGGTCCCGGCCAGGGTGTCGGTGTACGGGTAGGTGGCGAAGCTCGACCACCACTGCTCGCCGTCGGAGATGATGGGGGCACCGGTGGCCTCCATGCGCTGGATCGAGTCCCGGGCCGCCTCGAGCTGCTCCGCCTCCAGCTGCTCCCGGCTGAGCTTCCCCTCGTCGTAGGCGCGGTAGGCGGCCTGGAGCCTGCTCGGCCGGGGCAGGGAGCCGACGTTCTCGGTGGGGATGCCGGTGCTCGCCCGGGGGTCAAAAGCCGGCATGTCGCACCTCCTTCTTGCCCTCCCGTCACGATGGGCACAGTCTGTGAACAGACAGGTCTGTCTCATTCTGGCTGCCAGCCGCGGCCTGGTCAAGGATCGAGCCTTGGACCAAGGTCAGGCCCTCCTCGGCCGCGGGCGGGGCCGACCCCGCCGACGGGCCCGGTGGCCCCGCCCCCGTCCGGCTTGCGCCGAAGCGATCAGAGCGCGCAGGGGCTCACGGCCGGCCTTGGAGGCTGCCCCCACCTCGCTTGGGGTGTGGTCGATGGACGCCCCGTGGCGGCTACCAGGCCTGTGCCCGGCCTTGCCTCCCCAGCCGTCGCGTGCGCTCCCGGGCGCCCTGGCGATCCGGCAGGATGGGCGCCCCTTCGACAGAGGTGCTGACCGCGCAAGACGACCGGGAGCGCTGGGGCGAGCCCTCGTCGCCTTCCCCGCGGGCTTCGCCGACCGGCTCGCTCGGCGGGGATCCCAGGAGCGAGCGGCCAAGCATCTGTGGGGCCTGCTCGCCCCGGTTGAGCGCGGGAGCCGCTGGCAGGTGACCGAGGCAGTGGGGGAGGGGGGACGAGAGGCGATGCACCTTGCCTGCGGGAGACGGTGGAGCGCCACGGCCGCGGGGACGCCTTGGCGACCTCGTCGGCCACGCCGGTCTGGACCGAGCGCACGTGATGGGGCCGACCCCGGGCCAAGGCGCGGCTGGCCAGCCGAGCCCTGGCAGCGGCCCTCCATCCCCGAGAGACCGGGGAGAGGTGGGGGGCTTGATCCCGAACTCCCCTTGGCCGGGCTGGTTCACGATCACGGCGCCAGGTGCTCGGCTGCTTTCGGTTGCGGAAGTGAGGGCGGTGAGAGGTGGGGCCCCATCGTCGGTGAGGTCGCTCCTCATGATCGAACCGGGAGGGGGGCGCCGAGAGGGGAGAGTCCCGCTGGGATGTGCTCCCCCTCAGCGTCGGCTGAGTCCAGTGGGACCCCAGCGCTGCAACCGGCGGTGGGCCTCCAGTGGGTCCTGCGGGCTCAGACCAGCCCGCCCTGATCACCCTCGATGGGGTCTTCGTTCGCCCCTTAGCACAGCTGGACCTGGCGGGGACCTGTGGCCAAACACCGTCGGTGAAGAACGCCGAAGGGCCGTGTGCGGGAGAAGCGCACGCACGGTTCGCGGTAGAACGGAGCAGTCATGGCAACCGGCCACGGCGGTCCGGGAAACCGAGAAACCTGAGCCCGAATCTGACCTGCTGCAGCCGCCGCACCAGCGCCCGACCCTACCGCTAACGCGGCGAGCTGGCAGCCCGTCCTGCGCTCGGACGATCCGCCGATGATGAGGATGGGGCGCTCTGGTTTCGCGAGGCGCTTGCGGTGCCGAGATCGGCTCTGGGGCAGCAGAAGCGGTGTGGTTGCTCGGCCCAGATGCTCACCAGGCTCTCGTCCCTGAGCAGGTGGAGGAACTTGGGACGGCGCCGCCATGCACACGCCCCGGCTCGGCTCCTGCTGGACCATGGGGGGATCCCCGAGAGGCGTGCACGGAGGTGCGCGCCGGCAAGTGGCCGCTCAAGCCAGCAAGTTGGCGTCCACAGATGTGGTGGGCGAGGGCGAGGGTGGACCAGCCGGCCGAGACGACAACGGCCACCGTGTCGTCCTTCGGAGATCTCCCCAACGAGGGGGGACGATGGCCACGCCCCCCTGGACCCCCAGCACCGGGTCCTGAAGATCTCGGGGCCCACCCCGACCGGCTCCGCGGCCTGTTGCAGGGCATGGTCGGGATGCTGACGGAGGCCGAGGTCAGCGCCTTTGGCAGGGCCAGCGACGGCGAGCGCAGCCCAAAGCACGGGGAGAGGTCGCGACGGCGACTGGCTCCGAGAGCGGGGCCCCCGGGCGGGTGGGGTTGGCCATCCCGCCTCTGGGCCAGGGCTCGTACCTTCCAAGCTCCTGGCGCCCCATCGGCGAGCCGATGACGGTGTGGTGGTCGCCCATGCCGAGGTGGCCGGGGTCAGCGCTTGCCGGGTGGAGAACCTGGTGCTGGGCTTGGGCATCGAGGGGATCAGCCTCTCCCTGGTCTCGGCGATGGCCAAGGAGTTGGGCTGGATGGTGGCGGCCCTCTCGTCCCGGCGCTGGAGGCCGGTCCTGATCTCGAGGTGGGGATCGATGGCCTGTGGAGGCGCGGCCGGGAGGGGGCTGGGTGGGTGGTCACCGCCATGCCACCGGCGGCGGATGGGCAGCGCGAGATCCTGGGCCTGGCGCGGGGGGCTCCCCATCGAAACGAGTTTCGATGGGGTCTCCTCAGCGCCGGACCCTCCTCGGCGCCATCGAGCCGGCCCGCGGGCGCCGGTCACCACCCGGGCCACCAGCGCCGGCTCCCTTCGGCTCCTAGAGCGGGTGGTGGCCGCCTACACCGCCCCGGCCATCGCCATCCTCCTCGACCACGTGGCCATCCACCGCTCCCGGGTGGTCACCCGCTGGCTCGGGGAGCGCCCCCAGGTCCGGCTCATCCTCGGCCCTCGCTCCTGTCCCCGCCACCACCCGGTGGAGCGGATCCGGGGGATGAGGACCTACTTGGCCACCACCCCGGTGGAGACCATGGCGGGTCGGGTGCGTCAGGTGCAGGCCTTCTTTGGGGAACGCAGCCAGGAGCGGCGGTTGCGGTGCGCCTCACCGTTCCGGTCGCCCTGGTTGCCCGAGGGGTACGCGCAGAACGTATGGGAGGCCGCTTAGGTACGCCTCGATCACCCGATCATCGCGCAGGACCTCGGCGGTGGCACCATCGGCGACGACCGAACTATCCACCAGGACCACCACCCGCGGGCAGAAGGAACGAACGTCCGAGATCAGATGCTCGATCATCAGCACCGTCCAGTTGGCTGCGTGCTGATCGTGTCCAAGGTCTCGAGGACGAACCTTCGTTCCGCGGGCACCGGCCCGGCCAGCAGCTCGTCGAGGAGGACCACCTGCAGGTCCGAGGCGGCCAGACGGGCCAGCTCGATGAGCTTGGCGTCGACCGAGTTCAGCTCGCGCATCGGGCGTCGGGCCACGTGCTCGAGCCGGAGCATCGAGAGCACCTCCAAGCGACATCCCTGGGGGGTCGAGGCCACCTTGCGCGGCCACGAGCCGATCATCGAAGCCTTGGCGGCGCGCGATGGGGAGCGGGCGCGGCGGCTTGGTCGAGGACCACGTGCGCGACGCCGGCAAGCTGGTGGTTGCCCATCTAGAGTCGCGGGTTCTTCGAGCGGTCGCCGGTTGGCCAGTCGGCGTGAGGAGGTAACCCCTGCGCCCCGGGGGCGGTGGCCAGGGCGTTGCGGTGGGGCGGACACGGTCGCGCCGCTCGTCCTGCCCCCCGTCACTGCGCAGCGACCTGGCCTGAGCCGGATCGGCGACGGTGGCGTCGGCCTCGGTGAGGGCCGATCCCCGTCTCCAGCCTGACGCGCCTACGAAGCGATCGCCTGGCAGATCTGGCGGCCGCCGCCCGGCTCCTCGACCGACACCTTCCCGAAGCCGGCCCGGCGCAGCATCGTCTCCATCGCCTGCGCCGGGTAGACGCGCAGGGCCGGGCTCCAAGGGCCATGGGTGTCCGGGCCCTCGCCCGGCGCCACGGTGACGATCACCAGCCGCCCCTGGGGGCGGAGGACCCGGTGCAGCTCGCCCAGGCAGACCTCGGGCGAGGCGACGAAGAAGAACATGTTGACGGCGGCGGCGCAGGTGAACTCGTCGTCCGGCCAGGGCAGCCGGTGCACGTCCCCGTACACGAGCTGGAGGCGGCCGGCCACGATGGCCGCGGTGTTGCGCTCGCTGGCCAGCGCCAGCATGTCGGGGCTGTGGTCGATGCCGGCCGCGGACCGCACGGTGCGGAGCGCCATCTCCAGCAGCTGCCCGCCCCCGAAGCCGATCTCGAGGTAACGATCCCGGGAGGTCAGCCGCAGCGCCCGCAGGGCGATCTCGAAGGACTCCTGATGCTCGCGCGGATCCCGGTAATGCGCCACCATCCGCGTTCCGCTCGGGCGGCGGGCGGTGAGGTCGATGAAACGCTCGAAGGCCTCGGTGCCCGGCCGTAGCCGGCCAGCCATGCCCTCCTCGATCAGGCGGTCCGTCTCTGGGCTGGCCTCGCGCGTCCCCTCCGACATGGCGTGCTCCTCCGACATCGCGGGTTCCTCATGGCCAGAGAGCCGGGATCGGTGCGCCACGAGACAGGCTACCAACTGGGGGCGCCGGGGTGGCCTCCCGATCGGGAGCCCGCGGGTGATATTAGCTGTCTCTAATCATTGAGTTAGTATGTGCTAACTTCAGGCTATGAGCACGCCGATGGCACGACCACCGCTTCCGCTCCGACCCCTGGTGTCGGCCGCGCTCCTCGGCGCCGGCCTCACCCTGGCCGCCCTGCTCATCTGGCAGGCTGTCGTCGCCGGCGGCAGCCCCGATCCCACAGCCAGGGGCATCGGACCGGGCACGGCCGCCCTGGAGGCCGCGGTCCTGGTCCTCAGGGAGGGCCTGGAGACCATCGTCGTCCTGGCCGCCATCACTGCCAGCCTCATGGGTGGGCAGCGGGTGTACCGTCGGCCGGTGGCCGCCGGTGCCGGCCTCGCCCTCGGGGCTAGCGTCGCCACCTGGTTCGCCGTAGTGGCGCTGATCAACGCGGTGAACGCGCCCGAGCTGGACGTGCAGGCGGCCACTGGGCTGCTTGCGATCGTCGTCCTGATGGTGGTCATGAACTGGTTCTTCCACCGGGTCTACTGGACTGGCTGGATCGTCCACCACCACCAGCGCCGCCGCCGTCTGCTCGAGCTCGGCGACCGGGCCGGGCTGCCCCGGCTGGTGCTGGGGCTGGGGCTGCTCGGCTTCACCAGCGTCTACCGCGAGGGGTTCGAGGTCGTGCTCTTCCTCCAAGGGCTGCGGCTGCAGGTGGGGGCCGGGGTGGTGGCGGCCGGCGTCCTCCTCGGCCTCGCCTTCACCTCGGTGGTCGGCGTGCTCACCTTCGTCGCCCACCACCGGCTGCCCTACAAGCGGATGCTGGTCCTGACCGGTGTCCTGCTCGGAGCCGTCTTCCTGGTCATGGTCGGGGAGCAGGCCCAGGAGATGCAGCTGGCGGGGTGGATCCCGGTCACCCCGCTGCCCCTTCCCATCCCCGCGTGGATGGGGGTCTGGCTGGCCCTCTTCCCCACCCTGGAGACGCTCCTCGCCCAGGCGCTGGCGGCGGGGGTGGTGCTCGTTTCCTACTTCGGCGCCGAGTACCTTCGGGTGCGACGGCCGCGGCGGCTTGGCCTGGCTCCTGCCGTGCGGCCGGAGGTGCCCCCAAGCTGACTCCGGCCATCCCGCGGCTGGCCGGGCATCTGGAAGCGGCCGCGGTCACGATGTCCGGCCGACCGGTGGGCGCTCCCTGCGGCCAGCTGCCGCCACATACTGCCATCCATGAGGATCGGGATCATCGGAGGTGGGCCCGGGGGCCTGTACCTGGCTGTGCTCCTCAAGGCGGCCGATCCTCGCCGTCGTGTCGATGTCTTCGAGCGCAACCGTCGCGATGACACCTTCGGCTTCGGGGTCGTCTTCTCGGACGTCACCGTGCGGTCGCTGGCCGAGGGCGATCCAATCATCCACCGGGGTCTGGTCGCCGAGGGGGTGCACTGGGACGACATCGAGATCCGCCTGCGGGGAAGTCGCATCCGCTGCGGGGGCAACGGTTTCGTGGCCATCGCCAGGCACCGTCTGCTCGGCCTCCTGCGCGACCGTTGCCGGCAGCTCGGCGTCCACCTTCACTTTGAATCGCCGGTGGCGCTGGAGGACCTCCGAGAGGCCGATCTGGTGGTGGCCGCGGACGGGGTCAGCTCCAGCGTTCGGGAGCGCCTGCGGGAGGTGTTTCAGCCGACGGTCACGACCGGCAAGGCGAAGTTCATCTGGCTGGGGACCACCGCCCCCTTCGATGCCTTGACCTTCGTGTTCGAGCGGCGGGAGGAGGGCTGGTTCGCCGTGCACGGCTATCCCTCCGATCGGAGCACCGGCGCTGGCACCTTCATCGTGGAGACCGAAGGTGCGACCTGGCGCCGAGCTGGCCTCGACGCCTTCGACGTGACCCAACCACCGGGACCGAGCGACCTCGCCAGCCGGGCGTACCTGGAGTCGGTCTTCCGCGATCACCTGCGCGGCCATACGCTCCTGGTCAACAACTCACGCTGGGCCAGCTTCCGGACCGTCCGCTGCCGGCGCTGGCGGGCAGGCAGGGTGGTGCTCCTCGGGGACGCCGCGCACACCGCTCACTTCTCGGTCGGTTCGGGGACGAGGATGGCGATGCAGGACGCTCTCGCCCTCGCCCGGGCGCTCGAACTCGAGCCGAGCCTGGACAGGGCTCTCGAACGGTACGAGGCGGAGCGGCGGCCAGAGGTGGAGCGCATCCAGGACGCGGCCCGGCCAAGCCTCTCCTGGTGGGAGCACTTCGGCACCTACGCTGCTCGTCTCGAGCCCTTGCAGTTCGCCTACCACTTCCTCACCCGCAGCGGCCGGGTCGACCATCGGCGCTTGCAGGGGCAGGATCCTGGCTTCGTGCGGCGGGTCGAAGCGTGGTTCGCGACCTGCGCCGGCCTCGGCGGACGCCGTCACCCCCTACGGGTGCCGCTCGACGGGCCGGTCGTCCATCCCATCCGGCTATGGCCGCTCGAAGCGGGGCTTCCGTCGGGCGCGGCTCGCCTGACCGCTCCCCCCACCGAAGATGAGCTGGGGGCGGCGCTCCGTCGCGCCGACCGGGCGGTCGCGGATGGGGCGACCATGGTGGCGGTGGCGCCTGGGGTCCCGTCGACGGTCGAGTCGAGCCTCTGTGTGACCCGGCTCGCTGAGCACGTTCGGCTTGAGCTCGGCGCGCCAGTCCTGCTTGAGGCGCCAGACGCCGATGTCTGGTGGGCGACGACCATAGTGCTGTCCGGGCGGGCCGACCTGATCGGGGTACCGGGGGCTCGGATCGGGCAGATGTTGGGGTCGGTGCCAGATCCGGCCGGGGACGCAGGTTGACGGGCCCCGCCCGGCGTGACGGACCCCCCGAGGGGAGCGTGGGGGAGGTCACTCCTGGAGAGGGCGGTCGGGCTCGGTCTCGTCCTCCAGCGGCATGACCACGGTAGCGAGAAGACGCCGCCGACGGGGCGGCTCGGCCTTCCGGCCGAGGTACGGCCGCAGGGCCGCGTTGAGGTCTCGACTCATGGCCTCGAGCTCCTCATCGCTCAAGTTCACGGCCACGGCCCGATAGCCGACCCCGTCCCGGGCCAGGTCGACCCGGGGGCGTTGTAGGTAGCGAGCGAAGTGGGCGACCAGCCCGGCGGCGAAGGCATTGAAGTAACGCAGGTGATCCTCCCGGCTGGCCGTTGCCAGGTCCTCGGGCCTGAGCTCGGTGCCGCCTGCGACCAGCACGTAGGTCCGCTCCACCGTTCCCCGTACCCGGCGGCTGGCGGCGATGGCGAGCACGCCGCCCCGGTACAGCGCCTGGACGTGCCGGTAGAGCGTGGTCAGGGGCACGTCGTCGAGCTGTCGGGCCAGCTCCTGCACGGTCAGACGACGGCTGCCCTGCCCGGAGGCGAAGGCCTGGACGATCCGGAGACGGACTGGGTGCAGCAGCAGATCTGCCTTGTTCATCGACCGCTGTGAGCATATGATTATCGACTATGGGATTAATCTCAAATATGGAATCAAATGTCGCTACGGCGCCAGGTCCGAGGCTGGATCGCTCCCGCGTGCGCTGGGGGGCGGTCGGCGTCTTCCTGGCCCTCGCGGTCGGCCTCTCCTGGGCCTGCTTCGTGGGGCTGCGCCTGGCTGGCCTGCCCTTCACGGTGCGCACCACCGCGGGCATGTTCGGTCCAGCGGCGGCTGCTCTGCTGACCCGATGGATCGGTCACGAGGGCCTCCACGAGCTGGGGCTGTGGCCGCGCTGGGGGTGGGCGTACCTCTGGGCTTATGTGCTCCCGCTCCTGCTCTTGGGCGCTGGCGTCGCTCTGGCGGTGGCGGTCGGCGAACAGCGTTGGGACCTGCTGAGCAACTGGCACTCGGTCCTGGCCGTCTCCCTCCGCCGCTTCGGCCCCAAGACGGTGGCGAGCCTCCGCCACCTCTCCACGCCCCTGCTGATCGTGCAGGGGCTCCAGACCCTGACCATCGGCGTGCTGGTGGCCAGCGCAGCCGCCCTGGGAGAGGAGCTGGGCTGGCGGGGCGACCTGCTACCGCGCCTGGCACCGCTCGGCGGTACCGCTGCGGCGGTCTCGGTCGGTGTCATCTGGGGGCTCTGGCACGCCCCGGTGATCGCGCTCGATGGCTACGAGTTCGGCATCCGAAGCTGGGCGGTGGTCCCCTTCTTCTGCCTGTTCACGGTGCCGCTGGCCGTGATCCTGGCTTGGCTCCGCTTCTGGTCCGGAAGCGTCTGGCCATGCGCCCTCATGCACGGGGGCGTCAACGCCGTCGCCGGCCTGGTCCTGCTCGCCCTCTCCCGCCCCTCGAGCGCACTGATCGGGGCGCCGGTGGGGCTGCTGGGGGTGATTCCGTTCTGGGCCCTGGCCGCCTGGCTCGTGGTCACCGGCCGCCTCCGGCCGCCCGAGGCACCGGCGCCGGCGGGGACGACCGCGACCCTCCGGGGCAGTTGAGGGCCGGGGCGGTCATCTCCGCACCGCCAGCAGGGCGATGTAGCGGTTGCCGGGCAACAGGCCCACGACCCGGGCCTCGGCCAGGCCGGCCTGGGCGGCGTGGGCCAGCAGAGAGGGCGTGGAGGGAAGGCCGACGTGGTCGCGGTCCCAGCGGCGCATGAACCAGTCCCCGATCCGGACCTGCCAGGAGTCGGTGCTGAAGTCGGCCAGGGCCAGCCGGCCGCCCGGGGCCAGCACCCGCGCCATCTCCGCCACCGAGGCGGCCGGGTCCGGGTGGTGGTGGAAGGAGGTGGTGCACAGCACCGCCGTGCAGGCACCGTCGCCCAGGGGGAGGTAGGAGGCGGTGCCCCGAACGAAGTGGACGCGTTCCATCCCCGAGGCGAGGGAACGGGCCCGAGCCAGCATCCCCGAGGAGGGGTCGACCCCGATGGCGGTGGCGCCGACCGCGGCCGCCGCCCTCACCGCCGCCCCCGAGCCGCAGCCCACGTCGCAGAGCACGTCCCCGGGGCCCAGCTCGAGCAGGGCCAGCACCCGTTGCTGGAGCCGCCCCAACCAGCGCGACCGCCGGTCCCGCTCGTAGGTCAGCGCCCAGCGATCGAAGTGGTCGCTCACGGCAGCCGATCATAGTCGAGCCCTGTCCGCGCGATCGTGACCGGCCAAAATGTCAGGGCGGGCCGGCGTAGCTCAGCCAGGGAGAGCAGGGGCCTTTTAAGCCCAGGGTCCGGGGTTCGAATCCCCGCGCCGGCACCACTTCCCCGACCGTCCGGCTTCGGGCCGATGTCCCGGCCGGAGCGTGAAGTCCCGCGGCCCCCGGTGCTCAGCGAGGCCCCGGCGCCGCCTCCGGCCGGGTGAGGCCCTCGAGGCTCAGGCCATCGGGAGGGACTCGGGCGCGCTCGGGTTGGGGCTCGACTCACGCCGCGCCCGCCGGGAGCCGGTCGATGAGCGGGCCTCGCTCCGAGCGCCTCGACCGGGCCCGCCGGGCGCGGCTCCACCGGCGCTGGTCGGCCCGTCATCGCCGCTGTGCCGCGGTGGTTCTTCGATCGGAAACAGGATCGTGCTCAACAGGTAGGGCCTGCGGTCCGGCGCCGGCCCGTTGTCCCACCGGACACAACGGCGCCGCGGGCCTCGCTGATCAGTCCGGCAAGCTCCTGCTGGTTGAGCCAGAGCGGGCCCTGCCGGTAGGAAACCGAGTCCGCGAACGGGTCGGCGTGCTCGCGGTCGAGGTAGGCGTTGAACTCGGCCAGCAGGGCAGCCATGGCCGCGGCGAACCCGTGGCGATGGCCTTCCAGTGACATCGACGTGGCCCGGTCGGCGTCGATCACCGACCGCTCGCGGCGCAGCCGGTAGCGGCGTTCGACGGCGCCGTGAACCGCTGTTCGCCGACGACTTCCAGGACTCCGGCCTCGGCCAGCAGGCCGACGTGCCGGTACAGGGTGGTCCTGGGGACATCGGGCAGGCTGGTGCACAGCTCGGATGTGGTGCGCGTTCGCCCGCCGGACATGGCGTGCACGATGCGCAGCCGCACCGGGTGCAGGATCAGGTCGAGCGTGTTCATTCCTTTCCAGTCCCATATATGGTACTGTTTCCAATATTGGAACAGCAGCTCGCCGGTGGTGCGGCGAGATGGTAGCTCGGGCAGCTGCAATCCCGCCCACGGCGGCGTCCACCACGAAGGGAGCCAGCGATGAACGATGGAGCATCAGGCGTCCGATCCGACACAGTGGCCAGTGGGACGCCGCCGCTCGGGCAGCACCACGAGGTGAGGGGCCGGCGGCTGTGGCTGCACCGCGCGGGCGGCGGGAGCCCGTCGGTGGTGTTCCTGCCCGGCGCCGGCGCGGTGGGCCTGGATTACTGGAACGTCCACCGGCGGGTCGCTGAGTTCACCACGAGCGTCCTCTACGACCGGGCCGGAACGGGGTGGAGCGACCGGGTGGAGCTGCCGCGCACCGCCGCCGAGGTCACCGACGAACTGCGCGACCTGCTCCGGAGCGCCGGTGTACCCGCTCCGTACCTGCTGGTCGGTCATTCCCTCGGTGGGCTGTACGCGCGCCACCACGCGACCCGGTTCCCCGACCAGGTGGCCGGGCTGGTCCTCATGGACCCCGATCACGAGGACTACCACGCCCACATGCCCCGGCAGTTGAGCGAGATGCGGAAGGCATGGGACCCCGACCGGGCCCTGCCCCGGGAACTGCCGGACGAGGTCGTCCGGTTCTACCGCGGCCTGTTCGCGCAGGAAATGGCGGATTGGCCCGACGAGATCCGCGAGCCGCTCATCGACCACCACGTCAGCCCGGAGTGGATCCGGATCGGGGTCGAAGAGGCGAAGAACACCGATCAGCGCCACGACGAGATGCGCCACGCGGGACCGCTACCCGACCTGCCGCTGATCGTCCTCACCGCCGTAGGCATCGATGCCTTCAAGAGAGCGGTGTCGGTAGGCGAATCCGAGTCGCTGCTGCGCGAGGAGATCGAGGGCAAG
>DATGLL010000221.1:0-4585 GCA_035294145.1 Candidatus Dormiibacterota bacterium
CTCAGGGGCGACCGGCTCAGAGGTGACCGGCTCGGGTGCGATCGGCTCAGAGGCGACCTCCTCTACCTGCATGGGGATCACCTCGGCTGTCGCTGCTTGCTCCCGCCGGCGCTTGCGTCGGCTGCGTCGACGCTCGCTGCGCTTCGGTTTGGACAGCTTCTGCACCTGCGAGCGAATGCCCACCCGCTGGCAGGCTGTGACCACAGCGCCTACCCCAACCACTAGCCCCTCTTGCTGGCAATGTTCGAACAGGGGACCAAAGAGTTCTGGCGCCCCACCAATCACTGTCCTTGAGTCGCCGACGATGACTAACAGCTTTTTGGCTCGTGAGATGGCAACGTTCACCCGATTCGGGTCGTTCAGGAACCCGATGGCTGCCCGTTCGTTCGAGCGGACCAGGGAGAGAATCACACCGTCCGATTCTCGGCCCTCGAAGGCATCGACCGACTCGATGTCGTCAGGTGGGACGATGCCCTTCAAGGCAGCAACCAAGCGGTTGACCTGTGAGCTGTACATGGCGATCACCGCCAGCTTTGCCTTCCGGACCCGCTTGCGGATGATCGTGGTGATGTCCTTGCAGAGGGCGACCTCGAACTCGTTGGCGACCGATTTCTGGGCGTCCCGATACTCCTCCTGCGCCCCTGTATCGACCCAGACTAGCTCCCGATCGAACGGCCAGGGTAGCGGCATCTTCGGGTGGGGAGCCTCGTGGATCAGCTTGCCTTCGTAGAAGAGGTCGGACACCACCCGCCCGATCGGCTCGCGCATGCGGTACTGACGAGGCAGCATGATCCGGGAGGTCGGTGGGACCTGATCCCACATATAGCCGTAGAAGCTGTCGTCTCGGATGACCTGGTCCAGGGGCGAACGAAGCTCGAAGGTAAGCGCCGCCTCCTCCATTACCGGTGGCAGCTGTTTGGGATCGCCGATCATCACCCAGCGCTTGGCCAGGGGCATCAAGGCCAATGCCTCGTTGGTCCGGACCTTGTTGGCCTCGTCCAGGATCAGCCAGTCGAACACCCGGAAGCGTAGGCGGGAGTCGATCGCCAGCCGGTTCACGGTTCCGGCGACCAGGTTGTAGATGTCGAGGTCGTCTCCCTCTACCAGCGTGTGGCGGAGGCGACGAGGGACCTTCCCTGGCTCTGCGATTCGGGCTTGGCGGACGTGCGAGAAGCCCAGGAGGCGCTCTTGCCCGGTGTCCACCGCGTCGTTGGAGTGCGACGAGAGCAAGATCGAGGCCGAGGGGTTGCGGCCCAGGATCCGGCGGATCGACTCGACGATAGCCGTGGTCTTGCCCGTCCCAGGAGGACCTTGGATGAGGTAGAGCTGTCCTGGGCGCATCCCCATGACCCTGGCCACTGCTTCCGCTTGCTCCTCGTTCGGATCGGGGAGGTGGTGGGCGCGGCGCCCTTCCAAGGCCAATCGCGGTGGCGAGCCGAGCCAGCCTGGGTCGGCCAGCTGTGCGGCCAGCGCCCCGGTACGCGGAGAGCCGATCTGGAGCTGTCGGATAACCGACCGCTGGGCGTCGAACATCTCGACGCTGGCGGTGGGCAGCACCACCCCTTCGTCTGGGAGAGGGTCGTAGCGACGAAAAGACACCCAGAGGGTCGACCCCTGGACGCGGTCTAGGGTCATGCCCCGGTACTCGGGGAACCCTGACGCTCGTACCGTGAGCGAGTCGATGCCACGGTAGATGCGACCATCACCGTCGAGCAAACGCAGGGCAGCCCGGACGTACTCGCCACCTCGCATGTCCTCCCCGCACTCGGGGCAGTGGATCCCATTGGAGGCGGAGCTGATGTTCTCGCAGCGTGGGCATTCGATCCACTGCTCCAGTGCCTCATACCGGCGGACGGTGGCCTCGGCCAGCTGTTCTCGGTATGCACGGAGGTGCTCGACGAAGCGAAGCGTGCTGTCCAGGATGGGCAACGTCTTTGCCCTGGCGCGCAGGACCAGGGCGGTGAAGCCCTCCAGATCTCCGTCCCACTGCTGCACGAGCTGCAACTCCTGGTAACGGAGGTTGAGCCGCGACTTCTCCATGACGTACTCGCGGTCGAGCTGCTGGATGTCCATGATCTCGAGCGCTAGGCCGCGGGGCGTCCGCCCCAGCCGGCCGGTCAGGAGGGTCTGGTCCACCTGACCGATGAAATCCAGGGGGCGGTTGGGCTTGGCCACCGAGTACATCCCCTCGATTTCGCCCTTTTCCTCCAGCGCTTGGCGCAGCCATTCTGGTCCGTTGGGGATGAAGGCCAGCTTGGCCGCTGCTGGGCTCCCCGGCCGGATGCGGATGCCGAGGCGTCCGGCCTGGATCTCCTCGCCGGGGATCTCAGGCTGCCAGAGCGGCAAGATGTCGCCAGGGTTGGGTGCGCTCATCAGGCTGGGTCGCCAGCCACGTCAGCGGTGATAACTGAAGTGGAGATCAACGTGGTTACAGTAGGGCCCTTGGCAAGGCCGGGCACCCGATGGGTGCGACTCCAGGCTGCCCACATTCTAGCTGGATGGCAAGCGATGATGGAACGGGAACATCACCCGGCTCCTCTCGCCGGCCAACCGGTGCTCGATGGCACCTCCCATCCTTAGGATACCAATAAGCTTGTTCCCCGACGTGGGATCTCAATCGCGGAGGGGCTCGTCGCGGGTCTCGGGCAATAGGAGGAGAAGGGCCGCGCCCGTTAGGGCGCCGAGCCCGGTGGCGGCCATGGCTGGCCCGAGGCCGGTGCTTGGTTGCAGGAGCCGGATCAGCTGAAAGCCGCAGATGCCGCCCAGGGCGCCCGCCACGGCCCCAGCAGCCTCCGCGGTAGCCCGAGCTCGGGTCGGGAAGAGTTCGCCTACCCAGGTCGTGAATACCGGCGTGGAGGCGCTGGCGAGAACGCTCCAGAGGATGTTGCCCGTCCAGTACGCCGATGATCCATCCAGGAAGGTGACCCCTGCCCAGAAGATGGCCAGCGCGTTGAGCGTGACCGCGGGCAGCCGACGTCCGAGATGGTCCGACAACGCGCCTCCGATCAAGAAGGCCGGCACCGATGCTACCCCGGAGACGACGACCACGGCGCTGATCAGCGTCGGACTCAATCCCAGATTTCGGCTCCCGAAAAGGGCTACGAGGAGGCCGGCTGGCTCCAGGAGCAGTGAGCCGAGACCGGTCGAGAGGGCCAGGAGCAGCAGCCGCCGACGCCAAGGAGAGCGCATCAAGAGCAGAAGGGCAAAAGGAGAACGGTTCCTGTCGATGCTCATCCATATCCGGCTCTCGGGCAGGTGACGGGCCAACGGCGGGACTGCGATCAACTCCAGACCGGCGATGGCGTAGAGGGGCCGCCAATTCGGCGCGAGCAGCGGGTATAGGAGTGTGGCGAAGCCGACGCCAACGCCTCCGGCCAGGGTTAATATCGAGATCGCCCGGCCTCGCTGGGCGGGCGGGACCTCTTCGATCACAAGCGCTGCGGCCGCGCCGGTCGCGGCTGTCTCAAAGACGACCGCAGCCAACCGCGCAATCCCGAGCCAGGTCAAGCTCGTGGCAATGGCGCTCGCCAGGCCAGCGACGGAGGAGCCGGTCAGGCCTGCGAGGAGGAGCCGGCGCCGACCTAGGCGGTCGGCCTGCATAGCCAACGGTAGGCCCACTAACGATCCCAAGGACAACAAGGAACCGAATTCGGTCAGAGCCGCGATTGGCGTTCGAAAGGTGGCCGCGATGGCAGGCAGGGCAAGCGTCGAGGCTGAGCCGTCGAATCCGACCATGAGCATCGCCAGCCCAGTCGAGACCAGCACCCACGCTGATCTGGGGGGGAACCACGGCGGTTGCACCGGGACGATATGGGGTCGGTTCATGGGCTCATCGTGGTCTCGGTCCTCCTGAACCTTCCCCCAGTGTGACCTGCGTTGTTGCTCGCCTCCTGGTTTATCCTCGCTCGCCCGGCACGGCCGGACCTTCCGCTTGAGCCTCACTAGCGTTCTCGTGCTCCGAGAGGTGCGGTCGCGTCCGGGTAGCGGGGTGGTTGCCAATCCCCCCGGGATCGTGGCGATGATGTGCTCATCGCTCTGGGACCGGTCGAGGTCGCCGCTGGAGGCGCTTGTCCATGATGGGTCAGGGGAGGTCAGCCGGAGCCCCCTCCGCCCTCTCCCTGGAGGTGCTGCACCCCCACCTCGTCCGGCGCCTGGCCGCGGCCGTCGGCCCCGGTTTCGGGTATGGGCAGGTCCGGCCGCTCCACCCCGTCACCTCGGGCAGCCGTCTGTGGATCCGGTGGTGTGGCTCAAGCTGAAGCAGCTCGGCGAGCGCCTCAGCCAGCCCGGGCCGGCGGGGCACGGGTGCTGCTTCCGGCCGATCGTGTCGTGGTTCGTGGCCAACCCTAGTTGCGACCTATGAGCGATCGTGCCCGCCGTGGAGCGCCCGACGACGGTCGTGGCCGCGTCGGGTGCGCTCGCGGGCAGCGGCAGCGCCACCACCCGTAGCCGGCGCCCCTCGGGCACCGTCAAGCCGACCAGGCACCGGCCGGCATCGATGAGGTGAGGTGCCGGTGCCGGCTCGACCAGCGCCAGACCTCGTCCTGGTCCAGCCCGCTCTCCCCCTTCGCCTCTTTGAGGCACGGCT
>DATGLL010000222.1:0-10447 GCA_035294145.1 Candidatus Dormiibacterota bacterium
AGGGCATCGCATCGAAGCCGGTGGTGGCCATCAGTGGATGACCTGCTGGCCCCAGTGGAAGAAGTGGTTGGTGATGGCCGCCGCGGCGGCGATGCCCACGATGGCCAGGAAGATCACGATCAGGGCCTGCAACCCCCCGCCGGCCGCGCCCGCGTGCCCGGCCTGGACCCCGAAGGCCCAGCGGGCCAGGTGGATGATGAAGCCGATCGCCAGCAGCACCAGCAAGAACGCCCCCAGCGCCGCCAACACCGACTCGGCCGCCCCGTAAAAGGGCAGCACGTTGGCCGCGTTGGCGGTGTCGGCCGGGTTGTAGTTCTGGATGTCGAGCCAGGTCATGCCGTACCCTCCACGCGGAATCGGGCGCCCACCAGGCCGGCCAGGGCCAGGTAGTCGTCCGCCACCCCGGGCGCGATCAGCGCCCAGTCGAACCGCCCGCCCAGGTGCAGGTGGCGGTCGAAGCGCACCGGCAGCCAGGCCAGGCCTCGCTCGGCGAAGACCCGGCCCACCCGCTCCGCCGTCGCGGCATCCGGCGCCGCGTTGACCACCACGCAGGTGCGGGCGAGGAATCCCGCCCCCCGCACCCGTTCGAGATGCTCGAGGGTCCGGCAAGCCAGCCGCACCGCGTCGGCGGCCGGGGTGGTCACCACCACCGCCTGCTCCGCCCGCTCCACCACCAGGGCCGTGGCCGGCTCGGCCAGGGTCGAGCCCACATCGGCCACCACCAGGTTGTGGGTGCGCGCCAGCACCCCCAGCAGTTGCTCCGCCTCCTCCCGGGTCAGGATCTCGTCCCCCTCCAGAGGGGCGGCCACCACCTCCAGCCGCGCCTGCGGGTCCTGACAGGTGTAGCGGCTGATGTCGGCCCGGCCCGCCACCTCGCCCGCCCGGGCCAGGTCGCGACCGGTCAGCCAGGCTCCCTCCACCACCAGCCGGTCGGCCAGGTTGCCGACCTCGGTGGCGGCGTCCAGGGCGACCACGGCGTCGGCTCGGAGCAGCCCGAAGGTCGAGGCCAAGAGCGCCGTCACCGTCGACTTGCCCACCCCGCCCTTGCGGGCCAGCACCGCCACCAGGGCGCAGCGACCCTGGATGGGGGTCCGGGCCCGGCGTGCCTGCTCGAGCCGCCGCCGCTCCCGCCCCGACGGCCCGGGCGCGACCAGCCCGCCGCTCAGCCGGGCGACCGCCCGCCGCCAGCCCCCCGAGGCCGGCCGGCGCACCCCCATCAGGCCCTCGAAGCCGGGCGGCACCGCCCGGCGGACGCCATCCGGCTCTCCCCGGGAGAGATCCGTGACCGCTCCCGCCCCCTCCCCGGCCAGCGGGAGCCGGTCGAGGGGGACGACCTCATCCCGAGGCTCCCCCAACCCCGAGCCCCCAGGCTGCCCCTCCTCCGTGACCACACTCATGCACGACCTCCACCGTCGCCCGACCAGCACGTGGGAGCTCTGGGCCCGGCACACCCGCAACGCCCCACGCCTCCCCCACCATCGACGCAACCATCTCAGGGCCCTCGGAAGCGCGCCGCTCGATCCTGCCCGGGCAGGATCGAGCGGCAGGAGGGAAGGTAGACGGGAGGCCGGCGCCGGATCGAGGGCAAACGCGGTTGGAGCGCCAGCAACCCGGCCGCCGCCCATCGTCGCAGCGTGCGCGGGTCCGGCCCCTCCCCCCAGCGCACGCACCGCTCAGCGCAGGACTCCCAGCTCCTCCCTCGACCCCGCAAGGCGACGACCAGCCGGATGACCTCGGCCGAGTAGCGCCGCCGGGGGATCATCCCAGGCGGGCGCTCGGTCCAGACCCGCCGGCAGCGGCGGCAGCGCCGTCGGCGCAGCCACAGGGTCTGCCTCCCCTCTGTTCCCACCAGCGTCCGTCGGCGGCTCCCCCAGCCCCAGCTCTCGGTGCCCCCACAGCTCGGGCAGCGCGTTTGCATGCAGCTTTGGATCGCAGAGCGACCCTGATATCGTCAAGCCGCTTTGTAGTTGTCAAGTAACCCCGACGGGCTGCCTCGCCCACGTGGCGGCGGTTGTCGTGCCCTCCCGATCTCCCAGCCTGGCGGCAAAGCCGCCCACCGACGAGGAGGTGTCCAACATCACCGCCGTTCTGGCAAGGGGCGTTGCTCCACCCAGGCTGGCGCTCGTTGGCGGGGACGGCCGATGGCGAGGTCCACGCCCCGACCTTCACCTCGGCCCGCGTCGTTGTTCATCGAGGGAAGAGGCATGGGCCAAGGCCCCAACCCTGCCCCGAGGCGCGGGGCTCGATCCCCCCGACCGCCGCGACGCCGCCAAACGCCGGGCTGATGGCAGCCCGGCGGTCCCTCGCATCTCGTCCCCGAGCGCGCCCGGGACGCCATGATCGCCCCAGGCGTTCGCCCTCTCAGCCCAGGCGAGGCTGGCTCGCCCTCGGGATCGTCCTGCTCCTCGCCGCAGCGGGGGCCCTTGCCCTCACGATCACTCACCCGGCGCAGCCGGTGGGCCAGAGCGGGCGGGCGCTTCCGCGAGCTCACCTCGGCACCGCTCCTTCCACGCTCCAGCTCAGGCCCGGTCTCACCACCTCGGCCTGGGCGTGCAACGGCACGGTTCGTTGCCGCCGAGCGATCAACAGCACTCAAAGGGTGGGGAGGTCTCCACCGATGACGATCCTTCGGCCATCCATCCCAGCCCACGGATCGCCTCGGCGACGAGCGCCTCGCCACCGAGGCCGAGGCGAGGCCAGCCAGCGTCCCCAAGGTCGGGCGCAGGCTGGGAGGCCGCAGGCACCCGGGGCTCAGACCCAGTCCGGCCCGATCCGGGTGCAGGTGGCGAGCCGCTCGCTGATCGGCCCCATCGCCCGCGCCGCCCGGACCAGGATCCCCTCCACCCCCTCCAGGGCGAGCCGGTAGACGACCTCCCGGCCCCGCCGCTCGGCGGTCACGAACCCGCAGTGGCGGAGGCAGGCGAGATGGGTGCTGACCCGGGGTTGGGGCTGGCCGACGGCGTCCACGATCTCGCCCACCGTCCGCTCGCCGTGCTGGAGCAGCTCCAGGATGCGGAGCCGGGTGGGGTCCCCCAGCACCCGGAAGAAGCGGGCCAGGGCGGTGGCGTCGGCCGTGGGGGCGACGGGTAACATATCTGGAAAACAGGATATTACAACCAGCCCGGCCCCACCCCCTACGGATGGCCGCGGGCTGGCCGGATGAAGCGAGGAGGCGTTGCCATGGCAGGCCGGCTGATGCGCATCGAAGGGATGACCTGCGCCCACTGCGAGAGGACGGTGGCTGAGGCGCTGACCGCCGCCGGGGCCCGGCGGGTGGTGGCCGACTGGCGTCGGGGAGAGGCCCGTTTCGACCCGGCTGCGGCTGGCGACCGCGAGCTGGTGGCCGCGATCGAGGCGGCCGGCTACCGGGTGCGATCGGTCGAGGACGCGGTCGAGGAGGAGCACGGGACCGAGCCGCTGGCGGGGGCGGGGTCGGGGAGCTACGACCTGGTCGTGCTCGGCTCGGGCTCGGCCGCCTTCGCCGCCGCCATCACCGCCACCGAGGCCGGGGCCCGGGTGGCGCTGATGGAGGCCGACACCGTGGGCGGGACCTGCGTCAACGTCGGCTGCATCCCCTCCAAGGCCATGCTGGCCCCGGCCGAGGCCTACCACCGGGCCGGGCATCACCCCTTCTCTGGGATCGTGACCCGCGCCGAGGGGGTCGACCTGGGCGCACTCGTCGACGCCAAGGCCGAGCTGGTGGGGCGGCTGCGGGCGGAGAAGTACCTCGACCTGGCCGAGGGCTACGGCTTCACCGTCCGCCGGGGGCGGGCCGAGTTCGTGGACGGAGGGACGATCACCTGCGATGGGGAGCGGATCACGGCCTCCCGATTCGTCGTCGCCACCGGGGCCTCGCCGGCCGCGCCCCCGATCCCGGGGCTGGCGGAGGCCGGTTACCTGACCAGCACCACCGCCCTGGAGCTACGTGAGCCGCCCCGGGAGCTGGTGGTGATCGGGGCCAACGCCATCGGGCTGGAGATGGGCCAGCTCTTCCTGCACCTGGGCAGCCGGGTCACCTTCCTGGAGCTGGCGCCCCGGATCGCGCCCTTCGAGGAGCCGGAGGTGGCCGAGACCCTGCAGGCCGTCCTGGAGCAGGAGGGCGCCCGGGTGGTGACCGGGGCCCGGATCACCGCGGTCGGTCGCCGGGAGGGGCGGCGGGTGGTGAGCCTGGAGCGGGACGGGCGCCCGGAGGCGATCGAGGCCGACCAGGTCCTGGTCGCCACCGGGCGTCGGCCGAACACCGTCGGCCTGGGCCTGGAGCGGGCGGGCATCGCCACCACCGAGCGGGGCGCGATCCGGGTCGACGACACCCTGCGCACCACCAACCCGAGGGTGTGGGCGGCGGGGGACGTCACCGGCCACCCGCAGTTCGTCTACGTCGCCGCCTACGAAGGTGGCCTGGCCGCCCGTAACGCCCTCCACGGAGACGGGCAGAAGGTGGACCTCACCGCCCTTCCCCGGATCATCTTCACCAGCCCCGTCGTCGCCGCCGTGGGGCTCACCGACGACCAGGCGGCGGCCTCTGGGATCGCCTGCTCCTGCCGGGTGCTGCCCCTGTCGGCCGTGCCCCGGGCTCTCGTCAACCGCGACACCCGGGGCTTCGTCAAGATCGTGGCCGAGGCCGCGAGCCGGCGCATCCTGGGCGTCACCATGGTGGCGGAGGGGGCCGGGGACGTGATCCAGGCCGCGGTCTACGCCGTGCGCTTCGGGCTCACCACCGACCAGGTGGCGGGCACCTGGGCGCCCTACCTGACCTTCGCCGAGGGCCTCAAGCTGGCGGCGCAGGCCTTCACCCGCGACGTGAGCCGGCTGAGCTGCTGCGCCGCCTGAGACGGAGGGTGAACGGTGGATGCGGTGTTGGGCGACGCGATCGGCCGGGTCGCCTTCCGGCGTCTGTTCCGGACGGGGCGGGCGGTGTCCATCGAGGAGCTCGCCTCCGACCTCGGCCGGCCGGTCGAGGAGGTCGGGGCCGCGGTCGTCGAGCTGGAGGGCGCGGTCCGGATCCGCCTCGACGCCGGGGGCCGGGTGATGGGTGCTGCCGGCCTCAACGTGGAGCCGGATCGGCACCGGATCGAGATCGCCGGGCGGGGCTTCTGGACCTGGTGCGCCCGGGACCTGCTCGGCATCCTCGGGGCGCTGCGCGCGGACGGGGTGGGCCGCTCCGTCAGCCCCTGGAGCCGCACGCCGCTCGAGGTACGCTTCCGCCACGGCCGGCCAGGACCGGGCTCGCTGGTGGTCTTTCGCCCCGACGACGCCCACCGGGAGCGCTGCCGCAACCTCTACCTGGACCGGTGCTCGAACAGCAACCTCTTCGAGAGCCGAGAGGCGACCGAGGCCTGGTCCCGGCGGCAGGGGATGCCAGGGTGCCTCCTGGGGCTGGCGGAGGCCGCCCCTCTCGCCGCCGCGCGGTGGGCGCCGCTGGCCGAGGGGCTCGGCCGGTGACCGCCGGGCGAGGGGCCGCGGACTCCCCGGGCGTCACCCGGGGCGCGAGGGGCTCGAAACGCTCCCGAGCCCCCGGTGGGCAGGAGGATCGGATGGGAGCCGAGGCGCCGTGGCCGATTCCGGGGGAGCCAGAGGGGCGCGATCGCCGACCTCCCCCGCCGGCCTGGGCCCGCTGGCGGGACCTCCCCGGGGTCTGCCTGCGCCCGGACTGCCTGAAGCGCACCGTCGGGGCGGCGATCGTCGTCGGCAGTCTCCTCTTTCTGATCAACCAGCTCGACGTCGTCCTCGCGGGCCACGCCACCGCTCTCACCTGGGTCAAGGTGGGGCTGACCTACCTCGTCCCCTTCTGCGTCTCCAACTACGGGCTCCTGGTGGCCTCCCGCCGCCGGGCGTGAGCGCCACCGGCGCTCGCCTCCGTGCCCGCCGCGGGGGCACGACGTCGCCTGGCGGAGGTGACGTCCGAGAGCGACCTCCGGCCTTGCCAGGGCGTCGGCGGAGGCTGCGGGGTGGAGGCGGACAAGGGAGAATGGACCCTGCCATGCCGAGACGGGTGATCGCCGGCCATCGCCTCGGTGAGCTCGAGGCCGAGATCCTCCAGCAGCTGTGGGCCGCTCGCGAGCCCGTGACCGGCTGGGAGCTGGTGGAACGCCTCCCCGGTCCGCCCCGGGCCTACACCACGGTGATGACGGTGCTCTCGCGCCTGGTCGACAAGGGCCTGGTCGAGCGCAGCCTGGAGGGGAAGAGCTATCGCTACCGCGCGGCCGGTGACGCCGATGCCCTCACGGCGCGGGCCATCGAGCGGCTGCTGGCCTCGGCGCGCGACCCGCGGGCGGTCCTCGCCCGGCTGGTCGAGGACCTCGACGACCCCGGCCTGCTCGAGGAGCTGGCCGCGGTCCTCGCCCGGATGCGACGGTCGTGATCCGCCTGGGACTCGCCACGCTCGCCCTGGCACTCTTCCTCCTGCTCCCGTGGATGCTCACGGGCCGTGACTTCGCACGTGCCTCGCCTCGGCTCCTGAGCGCAGCCCACCTGGTCACCCTGCTGGCGCTGGCCCTGCTCCCGGCCGGGTGGCTGGCCTGCCTCGGCGCCGCCCTCACGGCCCTGGCGACAGGCGGCGATCCTCACGCCGCCGGCTGCTGGCTCGGGCTGGACGCCGGCGGGTGGCGGCTCGTGACCGACGCCGTCGCGCTGGGTGCGCTTGCCCCGCTGGCCTGGCAGGCGGTGCGCCTCTCGGTGCGGACGCGGCGGGCCGAGCTGCGGGAGGTGGCGCTGGCCACTGCCGATGAGCGACGCCTCCGGGGCGGAGGGGTGGTGTGGGTGATCCCCTCAGGCCGGCCCCTCGCCTATGCCGGTGGGGTGGTGCGGCCGCGCGCGGTCGTCACCACCGGCCTGCTCTCGATGCTCGATCCCGCCGAGCAGGAGGCGGTCCTCGAGCACGAGGGGGCGCACGTGCGTCTCGGGCACCCGAGATTGCTCCTGCTGGGAGCGGTGGTGGCTGGGGCCTACGGCTTCCTGCCCTCGGTTCGCCGGGCCTGGGCCGGGCTCGGTCGGGAGATGGAGGCGGCGGCGGACGAGGAGGCGGCGAGGCTGGTGGGCAGGTCCTCCCTGCTCGCGGCCCTGGCCCGGGTGGGACTGGCCCACGCTTCGAGCGATGCCCCCTCCTTCGTCGACGGCGCCCATCTGCGCTATCGGATCCGTCGCCTCCAGGAGCCCGCCCGCTCCGATCCGCGGGCGAACTCCCTGGTGGGGGCGCTGAGCGCGGTCCTGGTGGTCGGGTTCTCGTGGTCGATCTGTGCGCTCGCCGACCGCGACCCCGCGGCCGGCGGGCTCGTGGCCTGCGCCGTGGGGGCGGCGGCGATCGGGCTCCGTCCCACCTGGCCGTGGGGGCATCGTCGGACCGCCGCCGGCGACTCGGGCTGACGGAACCGGCCGGGCAGGCGATGACGACGGATCTGTAGATCTACAAATTTGTAGTAGAATCGAGCCATGCGCGGTTGGAACCTGGCCGGTGCCATCGCGAGCGGGCGACCCCGGTGGAACGGTCCCGCGTCGAGGAGCCGGCGTCCACCGCGGGTGTGCCAGAGCGTGACGAAGGGCGCGGGGAGGTCGAGACGGTGAGCCACGATCGGAGCGACAAGGGATCGGGGTGGGGCTGGCTGGGGGCGCTGCTCGCCATTCCCCTGATGCTCCTCTGCTGCGGCGGCCCCATCCTCCTGGCCCTGGCGGCGTCGCTCGGGATCGGCTCCTGGCTCGCGGCCCACGGGATGCTGCTGGCCGGGGCGGTGGTGCTCACCGTCGCCGTGGTTGCCCCCTCCCTCTGGGCGATCCGTCGCGGGCGCCGGGCCACGGTCGGGTGCTGCCCACCGGCCGGGGAGCCCACCATCAGGGATGAGGAGGGCGAGGCTCCCGTGGTCCCGACGCCGTCGGCTCCGCCCGGGGCGACGCGCTGAGGTCGAGGCGTCGAGGGATGCCGAGGACACCGGATCGCGGCCGCCGTCCCCGACGGGCCTGGCCTCCAAGGGCGGAGGCGAGAGGGACGGGGAGGATGCTCGCGGCTGGGGCGAGGACGGGCCGGGCATCCACATGGGCGGTGCTGGTGGACCTGCTCGCCTGGCGACGCAACCGGGCGTTGCTGGCGGCGGTGGCGGCGGCGATCACGTTCGCCTACACCATCCTCCTCCCCTACGACTACACGCAGCGGTTGTCGCTCGCCAACTGGGCCTTCCTGACCCCCGGGCTCCTGGCCTGGAGCCTGGTGCTCGGGGCCGGGATGGCCTTCCTGGTCGTCGTGCAGGTGCACGCGACACGCCGGGCCGTCGCCGCCCGGACCGGCGCCGTGGGGGGCCTCGCCTTCATCGCCAGCCTGCTCCCGAGCTTCCTCTGCTGCACGCCGATCATCCCCACCCTGCTCGCCTTCGCCGGCCTGTCGGCGGTCAGCCTGTATAGCACCACCGGGGCCCTGCAGCACTTCTTCGCCGTGCACCAGACGTCGTTCCTGGCCGGGAGCCTGGCCGTCCTGGTGCTGGCCGGTTGGAGCGCGCTCCGGAAGCTGGCCCGTGCCGCCTGCCTCGCCGGCGAGTGCGCACCGGCGGGCGACGCGGAGGACCGCTGCGCGCCCTCGGTGGGCGACCCCGAGGGTGAGATCGCGGGATGAGCCGTCGCCCTGCTCCCCGGCCGACCCCCGCCCACCGAAAGCGGAAGGCGGCGCGTCAGCGTGCGGCGTGGCCCCGACGGCTGGCCCTGGCCGTGGGGGGCCTGATCGTGCTGGCGGTCGCCGTCCTCGTCCTCGGGCTGCATCGGCTCGACCAGGGAGCTCCCACCCCGGCCGGCGCGGGCGGCGGGCAGAGCAGGAGCCCGATGGGGACCCAGGAGGCGGTCGGGTGGCCCGCTCCCGATGGGACCTTCACCACCATCTCCGGGCAGACCGAACGGGTGGCCTCCCTGCGGGGCCAACCCACCCTGCTCTGGTTCGTCACCACCTGGTGCGACTCCTGCCAGGCCGGCACCCGGACCATGTCCGCGCAGCTGGACGCCCTACGGGCGACCGGCGTCCGGGTGGTCGAGCTGGAGCTCTACCAGGACCTGGGGCAGCCGGGGCCGAGCCTTCCCAGCTTCGTCCGCACCTATGCGCAGACCTCGGGCCGCGACCCGAGCTGGACCTTCGGCAGCGCCTCGCAGGAGCTGAGCCAGACCTACGACCCCCAGAGCTACCTGGACATCTACTACCTGTTGGACGAGCACGGACGCATCGTCTACGTCAACAGCTCCCCGAGCGCCAGCATGCCCGAGCTGCTGGCCCAGGCGCGAGCCCTGCGGTGATGGGGCCGCGCCCTCACCGCTCCTCACCTGTGTTGACGTCGGAGGTCGGCGATGAGCCGTGAGGTCTTGCATCAACGGTCGGTGGTGGCCGGTGACCGCCGACCGAGCGTTCGGAAGAGGCCGTTGCGCGGCCTCGTCGTGCTGGTGGCCCTGGCTGGGACAACGGCGTTGCTTGGGAGCTGTGGGGGACCCGGCTCGGTGCCGACCGGGCCGACCTCGGGCGCGGGTGCCCACGCTCTGGCTCCCGATGGGGCGTTCGTTACCGTGGACGGGCGCCAGTCGAGCGTGGCGGGGTTGCGCGGGCATCCGGTGCTCCTCTGGTTCGTGGCCGGCGGCTGCGCCAGCTGCGCCGCCAGCATCCCAGCGGTCGCGCAGCACCTGAACCAGCTCTCGAAGGAGGGCGTGCAGGTGGTCGCCCTGGGGCTGGCGGGCGACTTCGGGCCTCAGGACCAGGCCCTTGCCAACCTCGCCCAGTTCGCCCAGGAGGCTGCGGGGCCGGCCTTCGGGGATCGAGGCTGGACCTGGGGGCTGGCCACGGAATCCCTGAGCCGCGCCTACGACCCCTCGGGGACGCCGGACCTCTATTTCCTGATCACGTCGGACGGGCATATCTGGTACCAGAACAGCGTGCCGGTGAGTACCATGCCCGATCTGTTGAGCCAGGCCCGGACGCTGGCGGCCGGGGGCCGTCGCTGACCCGCCGAGGGGCTCGGTCGACTCCGTTGCCGCTGAGTAAGCGATCGTCTCATGCGGCACCTCTCACGGGGTTGCCCTCGCGGGCTTCGCGCTTCCCCGCCGCGTGCCCGGGAAGCCCGGGTCTCACCGGGTCCCCACGAGGCCGGCCTCGTGGGGAGCCCCGTAGGTACTCGCCCCCGGACGACTGGGCGCTTCAGGCCTTCCAGTTCACCCTTGATCTGACGCCGGAGCAGTGGCAGACCATCCGCCGGCAGTGGGGCGGCCGCCGCTACGCCTACAACTGGGCGGTCCGGACCCTGAAGGCCGACCTCGAGGCTTACCACGCGACCGGAGAGTCGAGGGAGCCGCTATCGTTCTCCGGACTCCGCTGGCGCTGGAACCGCGCCAAGGCCACGGAGTGCGTGGATGGGGAGACGGGCGAGGTCTGGTGGCCTCAGATCTCGAAGGAAGCCTTCGCCAACGGCATCAAGGACGCGGTGGATGCCTACTG